>NZ_JAXBQT020000009.1:0-171312 GCF_047520755.2 Stenotrophomonas sp. FR010
GTGTTCGCCGACCAGGACAGCAACTTCAACGCGTCCGAAGGCGTACATGTGATCCGCACGCCGCGCCATGCGGGCGTGCTCAGCCCGATCGTGCATACCATTCCGGTGCAGCTGCTGGCGTACCACACCGCGCTGGCACGTGGCACCGACGTGGACAAGCCGCGCAACCTGGCCAAGAGCGTGACGGTGGAGTGAGATGAGGCGGAATCCAGAGCCGCAGTGGCACTGGATTCGGCTTAAATCCGGTAGATGCGGATGCCGGGCCGCTGGCCGCGCAACAGGGACCAGGGACCTCAGCTGCGCCCGTAGGTGTCCTCGAAGCGCACGATGTCATCCTCGCCGAGGTAGCTGCCCGACTGCACTTCGATCAGTTCCAGCGGCAGCTTGCCCGGGTTGCGCAGGCGGTGGGTCACGCCCAACGGAATGTAGGTGCTCTGGTTCTCGCTGAGCAGGATCACTTCATCGCCACGGGTCACCTCGGCGGTGCCGCTGACCACGATCCAGTGCTCGGCGCGATGGTGGTGCATCTGCAGGCTCAGCGTGCCACCGGGCTTGACCGTGATGCGCTTGACCTGGAAGCGCTCGCCGTTGTCGATCGAATCGTAGGCGCCCCATGGGCGATAGACCTTGCGATGCCAGGTGGCCTCGCTGCGGCCTTCGGCCTTGAGCTGTGCCACCACGGTCTTGACCTCCTGCATGCGGTCGGCCTTGCCCACCAGCACCGCATCGTCGGTCTCGACCACGATCATGTCATCGAGGCCGACCATGGCCACCAGGCGCTGGCCGTAGGCATAGGTATTGCGGCAGTCGATGGCGATCACGTCGCCCTGGTGCGCGTTGCCATCGCCGTCCTGCTGCGAGACGTCGCGCAGCGCAGTCCACGAACCGACATCGTTCCAGCCCGCATCCAGTGGAATCACCACCGCGTCGGCGGTCTTCTCCATCACCGCGTAGTCGATCGAATCGGACGGAACGGCAGTGAAGGCGTCCTTGTCCAGGCGGGTGAAGTCGGCAGCGCGGCGCGCCTGCTGCCAGGCCTGGCGGCTGCCAGCCAGCATCGCGGGCTGGAAGCGTTCCAGCTCCTGCAGGTAGCGCGAGGCCTTGAACAGGAACATGCCACTGTTCCAATAATACTGGCCGCTGCTGACGTAGCCGGTCGCGGTTTCCAGGTCGGGCTTCTCGACGAAGCGCTCGACCGCGCGCAGGCCCTGGCCATCGGCGGCCTTGATGTAGCCGTAGCCGGTTTCCGGTCCGGTCGGCACGATGCCGAAGGTGACCAGCTTGCCGGCCTCGGCAGCACCGGCCGCCGCCTGCACGGCGCTGCGAAATGCGGTCTCGTTGGTGATCACATGATCGGAGGGCAGCACCAGCAGCAGGGCGTCGGCGCCGTCGCGGGTGGCTTCCAGCGCGGCAACGGCGATGGCCGGGGCGGTGTTGCGGCCGACCGGTTCAAGGATGATCGCGGCCGGCTCGGCGCCAACCTGCTGCAGCTGCTCGGCGGCGACGAAACGGTGCTCTTCGTTGGCGATCACCAGCGGCCCGCGCGCGGCGATCGGCGCCACGCGCTTCCAGGTGGCCTGCAGCATCGTCAGTTCACCCGCCAGCGGCAGGAACTGCTTCGGGTACGCCTCGCGCGACAGCGGCCACAGGCGGGTACCGGATCCACCGGACAGGATGACGGGCTGGATGCTGCTCATGCGTTCCTCGATTACTGCTGGATCAGGCGGGAGATGTCGTCGGTGCGCGCCTGCATCAGCGCTGCATCGCCGCGTGCTTCAACATTCAGGCGCAGCAGCGGCTCGGTGTTGGAGCTGCGCAGGTTGAAGCGCCAGTCGCCGAAGTCGGCACTGATGCCATCGGTGTGGTTCAGGGTGGGCGACTGCGCCGCGAAGTGCTCCATCACGCGCGCGACAGCGGCCTTTGCATCGGTGACCTTGAAGTTGATCTCGCCGCTGCAGGGGTAGGCCGCCATGCGGTCTTCGACCCAATCGGCCAGCGAGCGCCCGCTTTCGGAAACCAGCTGGGCGATCAGCAACCACGGGATCATGCCGGAGTCTGCATAGGCGAACTCGCGGAAGTAGTGGTGGGCGCTCATCTCGCCGCCGTACACCGCGTCTTCGGCGCGCATCTTTTCCTTGATGAAGGCATGGCCGCTCTTGCACTGCACCGGTACACCGCCGGCCTGCTCGACCATGTCCACGGTGTTCCAGACCAGGCGCGGGTCATGCACGACCTTGCCGCCCGGGTTGCGCGCCAGGATCGCCTTGGCCAGCAGGCCCACCAGGTAGTAGCCTTCGATGAAGCGGCCGGTGTGATCGAAGAAGAAGCAGCGGTCGAAGTCACCATCCCAGGCAATGCCGAAATCGGCGCCGTGTTCGCGCACCGCGTCGGCAGTGGCGGCGCGGTTCTCCGGCAGCAGCGGGTTGGGAATGCCGTTGGGGAAGCTGCCGTCCGGTTCGTGGCAGATGCGGATGAACTCGAACGGCAGGTGCGGTGCCAGCAGGTCGACGATGGCACCGGCGCCGCCGTTGCCGGCGTTGACCACCAGCTTCAGTGGCCGCAGCTTGCCAGCATCGACATAGCTCAGCAGATGCTGGATATACGCGCTCTTGTCGTGCCGGGCGCTCTGACCGGCGCGCGGGGGCTGGGCCTCGGACGTGTCGGCGGCGACCGCATCGGAAATTGCGAACAGGCCGGTATCGGAGCTGATCGGGCGCGCGTTCTCCTTGACCAGCTTCATGCCGTTGTAGTCCATCGGGTTGTGGCTGGCGGTGACCATCACGCCGCCGGCCGCGCCCAGATGGTCGGTCTGGAAATAGACTTCTTCCGTGCCGCACAGGCCGATGTCGATCACCTCGCGCCCGGTACCGCGCAGGCCTGCGGCCAATGCGTCCTGCAGCGCGGGGCTGGTAAGGCGCACGTCGTGGCCGAGGACCACTGGACCGGGAGCGAGCTGCGCGGCCAAGGCGACGCCGATGCGGCGGGCCAGGTCTTCGTTCAGTTCTTCCGGCACACGGCCGCGGATGTCATAGGCCTTGAAGGCGGGCAGGGGCATCGATCGGGATCCTTGGGGAGCTCAGCCCACGATTGTAGTCCCAGTCCTGTATGGGAATCGTTTCCATGGCGCAACGCCACGTGACTGGCGTCCAAGGGTCAGGTTCGCGTCGACCGCTTGCCCGCTTTACGCAAACGCTTGCCGGGCAGGCCCGGCAACGGCGCCAGCAGCGCCTGCACATCTTCTTCGTTGAAGCGTGGCCCCGTAGCGCCGCCGCCTTCGAGAATGGAGTCGGCCAGCGTGGCCTTGCGCTCCTGCAGCTCGGCAATCCGTTCTTCGATGCTGCCTGCGGCGATCAGCCGGTAAACGAACACCGGCTGCTGCTGGCCGATGCGATGGGCGCGATCGCTGGCCTGGTTTTCGGCCGCCGGGTTCCACCACGGATCGAAGTGGATGACGGTATCGGCGGCGGTCAGGTTCAACCCGACGCCACCTGCCTTCAGGCTGATCAGAAACACCGGCACCTCGCCTTGCATGAAGCGCTGCACCGGCGTGGCTCTGTCCTGGGTGTCGCCGGTCAGGGTCACATAGGCCAGGCCCAGATCATCCAACGTCTGCGCGATCAGCGTGAGCATGCCGGTGAACTGCGAGAACAGCAGGATGCGCCGGCCTTCCTCGACCATCGACGGCAACATGTCGCGCAGCAGCTCCAGCTTGGCCGAACCGGCATTGCGGGCCGGAGCGTCGCCCGGCAGCAGGCGCGGATCGCAGCAGACCTGGCGCAGCTTCAGCAACGCATCCAGCACCACGATGTGGCTGCGCGCCAGCCCGCTGCCGATGATGGCTTCGCGCACCTGCTTTTCCATCGCTGCGCGCACGGTTTCATAGAGATCACGCTGGCCGCCCTCCATTTCCACCGCGCGGGTAATGACGGTCTTGGGCGGAAGCTCTGACGCCACCTGGTCCTTGCGCCGGCGAAGGATGAACGGACGCAGCCGTTGCGCCAGCAAGGTGGCGCGGCGGTGGTCGCTGCCACGTTCGATCGGATGGCGCCAATGCTGGTTGAACTGTTTCTCGCTGCCGAGCAGGCCGGGCAGCAGGAAGTCGAACTGCGTCCACAGTTCGCCCAGGTGGTTTTCCAGCGGCGTGCCGGTCAGGCACAGCCGGTGGCGCGCCTGCAGCGTGCGCAGGGTGATGGCCGCGCGTGACTTCGGATTCTTCACCTGCTGGGCTTCATCCAGAATCAGCAGATGGTAGGCATGTGCCTGCAGCGCCTGCTCGTCGCGCCACAGCAGAGGGTAGGTGGTGAGTACAAGGTCGTGCCCGGGAACCGCCTCGAACAGCGTTTCACGTGCCGATCCATGCAGGGTCAGCACGCGCAGGGCCGGGGTGAAGCGTGCCGCTTCGCTCTGCCAGTTGTGCAGCAGCGAAGTGGGCACCACCAGCAGCGCTGGACGGTCCAGGCGGCCGGCTTCCTTCTCGACCAGCACATGCGCCAGCGTCTGTACGGTCTTGCCCAGCCCCATGTCATCGGCCAGCACGCCCCCCAGGCCCTGCTGGCGCAGGTACTGCAGCCACGACAGGCCTTCGCGCTGATAGGGACGCAGCGTTGCCACCAGCCCTGCCGGCGGCGGCACTTCACCCAATGCGGGTGCCTGCATCAGCCGCTGCACCATCGCCTGGGTGTCCTTGCGCCCCCGGAACTGCAGGTGCGCCGTGTCCTGCAGCGCCTGCAGGCGGCCACGGTCAAGCGCAGACAGGCGCAGCGGCGCGCCGCGCTGGGCGAACAGGTCCGCCAACAGGGCCATGATCGGCTTCAGTCGTGCGGCCCGCAGTGCCAGACACGTGTTGTCGCCCGTCGTCAACAGGATGTTCTCATCGTCGCCGATGGCGTCCAGCTGGCCACGCATCCAGCGGGGATCGGATTGCAGCACCTGCTGCAGCAGCGGAACCATCGACACGTTGCGGCCTTCCACCTGAATATCCAGGCCCAGGTTGAACCAGCCCGCATCCGCCGGGTCCGCCTGGATGTCGAGGTCGATCACATCCACCCGGGTGATGCGATGGCGGAAATCGTCGTCCGTCTCCACTTTCCAGCCCAAGGCCTCCAGGCGCGGCACGTCGTCCAGCAGAAACCGTGTCCAGTCATGGGTGCGCAACTGGAACTGAGGTCCTGCGCCCTCCAATGGCGCCCGCGGAGCCGTGTCGCGATGCAGTCCCACCGTGCGCAGCTCGGCCTCACGCCGTGATTCCTCAGCCAGGTCGCGGGGCAGCAGGGCAAGCTGGCCCTCCGGATCGTGTGCGAACAGGCTCGGATCGTCCAGGAACCGGATGTGCTCGTCGTATTCGAAGGCCACGGTCGCGATATCGGCCCATTGCGAAGCGTCGCCACGGCCAAGCCATGCCGGCCGGAACTCGATCGTATGCAGGCGCAGCACAGGAATCATCGAAGTGATCTGCAGGGTGGGCAGCGTGTCGCTTGCACCGGGGCGCGGCAGCGCAGGGTCGATCTGCTGCAGCATCTGTGCGACCACCGACGCTTCATTGGGTAACAAACTGGGCAGGCTCAGGAACGCGTCGGCGTCTTCGGGCCTGACATCCAGCTGAAGTGGACCGACCTCGCCGGTGACCGGGTCCAGATAGCACGCACTCCGGCCCAGGACCACGCCTCTGGCGCCGCCCTCCACGCTCAACGTGGGTTCCAGCAGCGTCGCGCCCTGCGCCATGTCAACGGCCCAGCCCAGTTCGCCGCGGCGTGGAGCGCCCGACCGGGCCAGCACGTCCTGCGTACCACATGAGACCCAGCCATGGCCGCTGGAGACGATCAGCTGCAGGGTGGCCGCGAAGTCGATCCATTCGTCTTTCGTCGCGGGCTGCCGCTGGGTGCGTAGCTGGATCATCACCGCCAGATCAGTCGGGGTGAGGTATGCGGGAGGCTCCAGCAGCAGGTCTGCGGTGATATCCATCCACTTGCCCGGGCTGATCGCACCATCGGCACCGTACTTGACGCGCCGGACCAGCACGGCGGGGCGATGGTTGTAGGTGGACAGTTCGAAGATGACACCGTTCCGGCGTGGCTGGGCCGGCCGGATCCGGGTGCTCTGCCAACGCGAGAGCTTCGCCAGCAGTTCAGCACGCGGCGCTTGCGCCAGGTCCTGTTCGGTCAGGGGGCTCTCATCCATGGCCAGCGGTTCCAGCATGTGGGAGACCAGCACCGCCGCCACATGCTTGCAGGCGCGGCCGACGGGGCAGGAGCAGGCACTCTGCAGGCGGCTGCGCGCGGTGCGCATACTGGCGGCCAGATCGATCTCCACGTGGTAGGGATACCTGGCCGAACCCTGCACCTCGGCCGTCAGCAGGCCCTCGCGAAGTTGCCGGTTGCGCACGCCCCCCAGGCACTGCTCGCTTTTCTGCAGTGTCCATTCGTCGATCCAGCGGAACAGGTCTTCATCGGTGAAGGTCAGCGTCATCGTAGATGGAGGGGCGCAGGCGCTGAAGCACCCTTCTGGGGGGAATCGCCCATTCTACCCAATGCCCGCCCAGTGCTCCGTCAATGCTGCGGCGCATCCAGGCCCTTCGCCGCCCTCCAGCTAGAATGCCGTCATCCTCAACGTGCAGGGTAGTACAGCAATGCAGCAATCGACTTCCGGCGGAAAGCGCGGCAAGCGCTACGCCAGTGCGGCGGAGGCCCTGCAGGGGGTGGTCGCCGATGGCCAGACCCTGGCCGTGGGTGGCTTTGGCTTGTGTGGCATTCCCGAGGCGCTGATCGCTGCGCTGCGCGACAGCGGCGCCAAAGGCCTGACCGTGATCTCCAACAATGCTGGCGTTGATGGCTTCGGCCTGGGCCAGCTGCTGGAAACGCGGCAGATCAAGAAGATGATCTCGTCCTACGTGGGCGAGAACAAGGAGTTCGAACGCCAGTTCCTGGCCGGCGAGCTCGAATTGGAATTCAATCCGCAGGGCACCTTGGCTGAACGCCTGCGTGCCGGCGGTGCAGGCATTCCGGCGTTCTTCACCGCCACCGGCTACGGCACGGTGGTGGCCGAGGGCAAGGAAACCCGCGCGTTCGATGGCAAGCACTACGTGATGGAGACCGCGTTGCGCGCCGACGTGGCACTGGTCAAGGCCTGGAAGGCCGACGAGGCCGGCAACCTGGTGTTCCGCAAGACCGCGCGCAACTTCAACCCGGCCTGTGCGATGGCCGGCAAGGTCTGCATCGTGGAGGTTGAAGAGGTCGTGCCGGTCGGCGCCATCGACCCGGATCAGGTGCACCTGCCGGGCATCTATGTGCACCGCATCGTGCACAACCCGCATCCTGAGAAGCGAATCGAACAGCGCACCATCCGCGCGGAGGGCAACTGACATGGCGTGGACCCGCGATGAAATGGCGGCCCGTGCCGCCCAGGAACTGACCGATGGCGCCTACGTGAACCTGGGCATCGGCCTGCCGACCCTGGTCGCCAACCACATTCCCGAAGGCGTGGATGTATGGCTGCAGTCGGAAAACGGCCTGCTCGGCATCGGCCCGTTCCCGACCGACGCTGAAGTCGACGCTGACCTGATCAATGCCGGCAAGCAGACCGTCACCGCACGTGCGGGCGCCAGCTACTTCGGCAGCCACGACAGCTTCGCGATGATCCGCGGTGGACACGTCAATCTGGCCATCCTCGGTGCCATGCAGGTGACCGACAAGGGCGACCTGGCCAACTGGATGGTGCCCGGCAAGATGGTCAAGGGCATGGGCGGTGCGATGGACCTGGTCGCTGGCGTGCAGCGCGTGGTGGTGCTGATGGAGCACACCGCCAAGAACGGTGAGCACAAGATCCTGGCCGAATGCACGCTGCCGCTGACCGGCGTGGGCGTGGTCGACCGCATCATTACCGATCTGGCCGTGTTCGACGTGACTGACAAGGGCCTGCTGCTGGTGGAGGCCGCGCCGGGTGTCAGTGATGACGAGCTGAAGGAAAAGACCGGCGTCGCGTTCCTGCGCGACTGAAGGTGCAAGGGCGGCCTAGGGCCGCCCTGTTTCTCAAAGGGGTGCCATGCTGTTTCCCCATGACCTGCCCGACGCCGACGTCCAGCACCTGCCGGGCTGGCTGGCCGCTGCCGACTCCGACCGGCTCATGGGGGCGCTGCTGGCCGACGTGCGGTGGGAGGTCCACCGCATCCGTATGTTCGGCAACTGGGTGGATTCGCCGCGGCTGAGCTGCTGGATCGGCGACCCGCAGGCGCGCTACCGCTACTCCGGTGCCGAGTTCGTGCCGCATCCGTGGCCGCCTGTGTTGCAGGTCGTGCGCGAGCGCCTGCAGGCCGAAGGCTACAGCCGCTTCAACAGCGTGCTGCTGAACCGCTATCGCGGCGGCGGCGACTACATGGGCTGGCACAGCGATGACGAGCCGGAGCTGGGGCCGGCCCCGGTGATCGCGTCGCTGAGCCTGGGTGCCGCGCGCCGTTTCCTGCTGCGCCGACGCGACGATCCGGCGCGCAAGGCTGAATTCGTGCTTGGCCACGGTGACCTGCTGCTGATGGCCGGACAGACCCAGCGCTTCTACCAGCACGCGCTGCCGAAGATGGCGCGGGTGCAGGGAGAGCGGATCAACCTTACGTTCCGGTGGATCCAGCCCGGCTGAAAGAAACTACGCGCGTACCAGATCGATGCAGGCTGACAGCAGGCCGCGACCGAAATTGCTGTAGTTTCCGGAGAGTAATTGCCCCATCACGACCGGTAAACGCCGCATGCGGGAGGTGGGCAGCGTCGCTCGTACCGAAACGTGCTGCTGCTTGCGTTCCACCCACGCCAGCAATGGCTGGGGCAGGCTCAGTTCGCGTCCGCGCGCCAGCAACAAGCCCGATTGCACGCACTCGGTCTCCAGTTGCCGCTTGCGTCGTACCGCGCGTGGCGCCGTGTCATTGCCGCCCAGGCCCAACTGGTTGTTGCTGTGCAGGCGATAGCCGATGAGTGCCTCGGGAAGGCTGTCGATGCCCCCACGCATGGCTGCCAGCGTGCCGATCCAGGCATCGTGCACCCAGTCCTTGTCCGGTAGTGGCAGAGCATCGGCCAGCACCGAATGACGGAACGCCATCGCCGCGCCCGTCATCAGGTTTCGCTTGAGCATCAGACGGAAGCCGCCGCCGGCATGCATGCGCGCCAGATCCCCGGGCAGGTAACGCAGCGCATCGAACAATGTCTGCTGCAGCGGCTGCCCGGCCTCATCGATCAACTGAGCATTGCAGTGCAGGGCAAGCAAGCCAGGCCGTGCACCGAACTCGGTGCAGAAGCGCGCTATCTTGTTGGCATGCCATACATCATCCTGGTCGCACAGGAAGATGATCTCGCCAGTGCAGGCACGCAGCGCACCATCGAAGTTCCGTCGATAGCCGACGTTCTGTGGGTTCACTTGCAGGTCCACGGTAATGCCCGCAGCTTCGGCACGTGGCACGAAGGCCTGCAACAACGCCAAGGTACCATCAGTTGATAGATCGTCCCGGATCACGATCTGGTTGGGGCGGCGTGTCTGTGCCAGCAGACTGTCGAGCTGCTCCTGCAAGAAGCGCTCACCGTTGTACGTGCAGACGGCGATGGAGACGGATGCGGGCATCAGTGTGGCAAGAGACCGTGATTCGTCATTATCGCACGTACCCACCCGGGGCCTCGCCGGGCGTGCCTGGCGACGCTCCCGTCAGCGCGCAACAGTTGGCTGATCGGCCTGCCCGCTCACCAGCGTCCAGCCCACCACATCCTGTGCCAGCTGCTGCAGGCCGCGCTCGAAGGCCGCGGTCACCGCCGGCACGTCGGTGCTGCCGACCGGCTGCGCCTGGCGGAAGGTGCGGTCGGCCACCACGCGCTGGTCGGCGACATGGATCAGCTTGGCGTTGACCTCGATCACCACGGTCGGCGTGGCTTGTCCCTGGTAATCCGATTCGAAGCGGCGCACGTCGGTGGACAGCTTGTAGTCGGCGCGGATGCCGGCAGTGCTGCGGGCCACGCCGCGGATGCGGCCGGAATCCTCGAAGCCACGCAGCAGGGTGTCCTCGATCATGTCGGTGGCCGGCTGCGCCCAGCTGGCGCCCTTGTAGATCTCCAGCTGCGACGGTGTAGGCCGCACGTTGATGCGCGGGCTGTCGACCATGCGCGCGGCGCTGGGCTTGGCCAGTACCAGCTGCCAGCTGGCTTGCGGCCAGGCTGGGTCCGCCTTGACCTGCACGGACGGCGAGTACAGCGTCACCGCGGTTTTCTCGCTGCTGCCGAGGATGGAGCAGCCGCCCAGCAGGGTGACCATCGAAGCGGCCAGCAGCAGGCGCGGAAGGGTGGTCGGGCTCATTTGGGTTCGAACTCCTTCGGTGCGTCGCGGCCCAGCAGGTAGCGCGCGGGGTTGTTCTCGAGGCGGTCGCTGACCCGGCGCAGGTCGCGGATCAGGCCACGCAGTTCGGTCAGCGTCGGGCCCAGCTGGCCGAGGCCATCGTTGGCGAAGCTGTTGATCGCGGCGCGGTTCTCGCCAAGGATCGAATCGGCATTGCCGGCGGCCGAGTCGAGCTTGGCCAGGGTCGCGTCGAGCTTGTCGATGATGCCGGGCAGCTGCTGCACCAGGTTCTTGTCCAGGCGCTCGATGGTGCCGTTGGTGGTCTTCAGCGTGGTGTCCAGGCTACGGGCGGCATCGCGCGCGCTGAGCAGCAGCGCCTGCGTGCCCTGGTCGCGGTCGGCCAGGCCGCCGCTGATCGTCTCCAGGTTGGCCAGCGTGGCGTTGATCGAGGCCACGTTGCGGTCGCTGAGGATCTGGTCCATGCGCTCGACGATGCGGTTGGCCACATCGGTGATGTTCTGCAGCGCCGAGGGCGTGGTCGGGATGATCGGTGCCGGATCCTTGTTGACCGTGGTCAGCGCCGGCGACTGCGGCGTGCCGCCGCTGAGCTGGATGATCGACGGGCCGGTCAGGCTGGTGATCGCCAGCTTGGCGCGGGTATCGGTCTTGACCGGCGTGTTGGAGTTCAGGCGGATGCGCGCGACCACCTGGCGCGGGTCGTCGGGCACCAGGTTCAGTTCGGTGATCGAGCCCACCGCGATGCCGTTGTACTGCACCGGGCTGCCCACCGACAGGCCGGTCACCGCTTCGCGGAAGACCACGCGGTACTCCTGCCAGGTGCGGTCGGAGGAGTATTTGGCCGCCCACAGTCCGAAGGCCAGCAGGGCCAGGCCGGTGATCAGGGTGAACGCGCCGATCAGCACGTAGTTGGCTTTGGTTTCCATGGCTCAGGCACTCTCGATCTGTTCGCCCCGCGCGGCGCGCGCGCGGGGTCCGTGGAAGTATTCCTGGATCCACGGATGATCCAGTTTCTCGATGTCCGGCAGCGGCGCATTGGCCACCACCCTGCGGTCGGCCAGCACGGCGACGCGATCGCAGATGGCGTACAGCGTGTCCAGGTCGTGGGTGATCAGGAACACGGTCAGCCCCAGCGCTTCCTGCAGGGTCTTGATCAGGCGGTCGAAGGCGGCCGCGCCGATCGGGTCGAGGCCGGCGGTGGGTTCGTCCAGGAACAGCAGCGGCGGATCCAGCGCCAGCGCCCGGGCCAGGCCTGCGCGCTTGCGCATGCCGCCGGAGAGCTGCGAGGGCAGCTTGTTGATCGCGTCGGCGGGCAGGCCGGCCAGTTTCACTTTCAGCAGCGCCAGTTCGTAGTGCCAGCGCTCGGGCAGTTCGCGGTGGTGTTCCTTCAACGGCACCTGCACGTTCTCGCCCACGGTCAGCGACGAGAACAGGGCACCGTCCTGGAACAGCACGCCGGTATTGCGTTCGATGTGCAGGCGGCTCTCGGCGTCGTCGGCACGCGCATCGCGGCCGAGGACTTCGATCTGCCCAGCATCCGGCACACGCAGGCCGAGGATCGAGCGCATCAGCACCGACTTGCCGGTGCCGGAGCCGCCGACCACGCCCAGGATCTCGCCGCGGCGTACGTCCAGATCCAGGTCTTCGTGCACGGTCTGGCTGCCGAACCGGTTGACCAGGCCACGCACGCGGATGGCCAGTTCGTGGCCCTGGTCGTCGTGCATGTCGATGGATTCGGGGAGGGCGGATGTGCTCATGTCACCAGTCCATGTGCATGAACCACAACGCCGCGAAGGCGTCGATGATGATCACCAGCGAGATCGTCTGCACCACGCTGGAGGTGGTGCGTTCGCCCACCGACTGGGCGGTGCCTTCCACCTTCAGCCCTTCCAGGCAGCCGATCAGGCCGATCACCAGGGCGAATACCGGCGCCTTCGACAGGCCTACCAGCAGGTGCCGCACTTCCATCGTCTCGTGCATGCGCGCGATGTACATCTGCGGCGGGATGTCGAGGTCGAACGCACCGACGGTGATGCCGCCGGCCAGGCCGGCGATCATCGCGATGAAGGTCAGCAAGGGCAGGGTGACCAGCAGGGCGAGCAAGCGTGGCAGCACCAGCAGGTCGACCGGGTCCAGGCCCAGCGTACGCATCGCATCGATCTCCTCGCGTGCCTTCATCGCACCGATCTGCGCGGTGAACGCGCTGGCGGTACGGCCGGCCAGCACGATCGCGGTCAGCAGCACGGCGAACTCGCGCAGGAAGGCGATGTTGACCAGCTCGACCACGTAGATCTCGGCGCCGAAGTCGCGCAGGATGGTCGAGCCGAGGAACGCGATCACCGCACCCACCAGGTAGGACAACAGCGCCACCAGCGGCACCGCATCCAGCCCGACCTGCTCCATCTGATGCACGGTGGCGGTCAGCCGGAAGCGGCGGGGTTCCTTGACCAGCCGCGCCGCCTTGACCAGGTTCTCGCCGAGGAAACTGCACAGGGCCTTGATGTTGTGGCCGGTGGCGTGGACGCTGACGCCCAGCCGCTCCAGCGCGGCCAGCACGCCGAAATCGCGCTTGGCCTTGGGCCGGTCATCGGCCACTTCCTCGATGGTGCACACCAGCGCCTGGTGGTCCGGGCGGAACTGCAGCGCGTCTTCGTGGAGATCGGCGCGATGGGCCACGCGCAGCACCTGCAGCACGCCGGCCGAATCGAGCTGCTCGATGCCGGTGGCATCGATGCCGGTCAGCGCGTCGGGAACGCCGCGCAGGACTTCGGCCGCGGCCAGCGCGGTCTTCAAGGTCCAGGTGCCGGACAGGCGGATCAGGCCCGGGTCGTGGGCATCCTGTTCGAGCTGGGGAGCGAGGTTCGGGGTGACGTGGGCCATTCGGGTCGCAGCATAACCGTTCTGTATCGGGCTTCGCGTCGAACTTGGATGAATTTCTCCGGCGGGCCCCAGCGTAGGTAATACTACGGCGCATGTCCGCAGATGCTCACACGATCCCCACACCCCAGGCCACCTACGCACAGCGCGTGGCCTTCGTTTCCGAGATCGCCGGACGCCTGCACAGCTATGGCACCACGGCCCAGCGCCTGGAAACGGCGGTGGTTGCCCTGGCCCGCCAGCTCGATCTGGATTGTGAACCGTGGTCGAATCCCACCGGTATCATCCTCAGCTTCAGCGATCCGGCCCAGGCGATCGGCTCCAGCGACATCACCCGCGTGATCCGCCTGGCACCGGGTGAGAACGACCTGCACAAGCTCAGCGTTGCCGACCACATCGCCGAAGAAGTGTCCAACGGGCGGATGAGCATCGCCCAGGGCCACACTGCGCTGCGCCAGCTGGACAAGGATCCGGGCCGACGCGGCAAGCTGCGCACGATCCTGTCGTTCACCCTCGGCGCGGCTGGCGTGGCCGGCATGTGGAAGCTGCCGTGGCTGGACATCGCCACCGCCGGTGTCATCGGCCTGATGATCGGCCTGCTCGGCATGGTCACCGACCGTCGCCCGGCCACCCGCGAAGCCGCCGAGGCGCTGGCCGCGCTGCTGGCCGGCATGGTCGCCACCCTGGTCGCGTCGTTCATTGGTGCGCTCAACCTCAATACGGTGATCATCGCCTCGCTGGTGGTGCTGCTGCCCGGCATGTCGCTGACCAATGCGGTCAATGAGCTGGCCAGCCAGCACTGGGTATCGGGTACCGCGCGCTTTGCCGGCGCGCTGACCACCATCATGAAGCTCAGCGTCGGCGCGATGATCGCGGTGACCCTGGCCGATGTGCTTGGCCTGGATCCGGTGATCCGGGCCGCGCGGCCGCAGGGGCCGTGGGTGGAATGGGGCTCGCTGCTGACCGCCGCATTTGCCTTCGCGATGCTGTTCAAGGCCAATCGCCGCGATTATCCGTGGGTGATTGCCGCCTCGGTGGCCGGTTATGCGATCTCCAAGTTCGGCGGCCACGCCTGGGGCGCACCGGCCGGTATCTTCCTGTCGGCAATGCTGCTGACCGCTGGCGGCAATCTGTTCGGTCGCCTGGTGGGGCGTCCGGGCGCGATCATCCGCCTGCCCGGCATCATCATGATGGTGCCCGGCAGCACCAGCCTGCGCGGTGTGCTGACCCTGGTCCAGCAACAGGATGTCGGCGCCGGCCAGAGCGTGTTCCTCACCGTTCTGAACGTGGTGATGGCGCTGGTGGCGGGCCTGCTGTTCGGCAACCTGCTGATGCCGGCGCGCAAGACCCTGTAGAGCCGAGCCCATGCTCGGCTTTGCATATGGATAGCCGAGCGTGGGCTCGGCTCTACAAACAGGAAACGCCGGCTTTCGCCGGCGTTTTTTATTGCTCCCCGATCCGGCCTCAGGCCTTCTTGATCAGGAAATCTTCCGGCTTCTTGTTGCCCTTGGCGGTCAGTTCAGCCATCCAGCGCGGCTGCTTGCCACGGCCGGTCCAGGTTTCCTTGGGGTTGGCCGGGTTGCGGTACTTCGGGGCAACCTTGCCCAGCTTGCGGCCGGCGGTCTTCGACGGTGCCTTGGCGACCTTGGCCACCTTGCGCGCGCGCGGGGCCGGGGCGTCGCCGAACAGTTCCTCGATGGTGTAGCCCTCGGTCTTGGCCAGCTTGGTCAGCTGGGCGCGCACCTTGGTGATCGGCCGGCGCTTGGCGACGATGGTCTGCTGCTTCTTGGCGGTACGGATCAGGGCGCCCAGCTCGCGTGCTGACAGGCCGGTCAGGTCAATGCTCATTTACGGTTACTCCGGAAACTAATGTGTGGACGGGACAAGCCAGTCCATGGCGTCGGCGGACAGAATAGAGATGAATTAATCACAGCACAAATGCAGGCGGGTCATGGCGTGGCGGCATGCAGACGCTGTCGCGGTGATTTTGACCGGATTATGTCCGCTGCAATATAGGGAAAGGCCGCGCGCCAAAAAAAAAGACCGGGGCAGGCCCCGGTCTTTCCACGTCAGCCCTGCAGTCGCTGCAGCAGGGTGGCCTTGTCCAGGCTCTCCGCCTCGCTGGCGCGGCGCGCGCGGTACTCGTAGGTGCCGGCGGCCAGGCCGCGTTCGCTGACCACCACGCGGTGCGGGATGCCGATCAGTTCCATGTCGGCGAACATCGCGCCCGGGCGCAGGCCGCGATCGTCGAGCGCGGCGTCCAGGCCGGCGTCGCGCAGCTCCTGCAGCAGGTTGGCTGCAGCGTCGGCCACGGCGGCATCGCCCTTCGGGTTGATCACGCACACCACGACCTGCCACGGCGCCATCGCGTCCGGCCAGATGATGCCGGCATCGTCATGGTTCTGTTCGATCGCGGCAGCCACCACGCGCGAGATACCGATACCGTAGCAGCCCATCGCCATCACCGCCGCCTTGCCGTTTTCATCCAGCACGGTGGCATCCAGCGCTTCGGCGTACTTGCGGCCGAGCTGGAACACGTGGCCGACTTCGATGCCACGGGCGATCTTCAGTTCACCGCCGTCCACAGCACGATCACCGGCACGCACGTTGCGGATGTCGGCCACTTCCGGTTCCGGCAGGTCGCGGCCCCAGTTGACGCCTGCCAGGTGGAAACCGGCCTCGTTGGCGCCGACGACGAAGTCGGCCATTGCCGCCACTTCGCGATCGGCGACCACGCGGATGGCCTTGGCCGGCGCGACCGGGCCGAGGAAGCCTGGCACGCTGCCCAGGTACTCGGCGATTTCCGCCTCGCTGGCGAAGCGCTGCTCGTCCAGCCCGGCCACCTTGGCCAGCTTGATCTCGTTGACCTCATGGTCGCCACGCACCAGCACCAGCACGAACTGCTGTGCCTCGCCTTCGCCGGCGATCAGTGCCACCGACTTCACCGTGCGCTGCAGGTCGATGCCGAGCAGGGCCGCGACGTCCTCGCAGGTCTTCTGGGTGGGCGTATCCACCTTGCGCATTGTTTCGGTGGCGGCCGCACGCGGTGCCGGATCGGCAGCGATCGCCGCCTCCATGTTGGCCGCGTAGTCCGAACCGGTGGAGAACACCAGGGCGTCTTCGCCGGAATCGGCGATCACGTGGAACTCCTGCGAAGCATCGCCACCGATCGCGCCGGAGTCCGCCTGCACCATGCGGAAGTCCAGGCCGAGGCGGGTGAAGATGCGGCTGTAGGCCGACTTCATGTTCTCGTACTCGCGTACCAGGCACTCATCGTGCAGGTGGAACGAATAGGCGTCCTTCATCAGGAACTCGCGCGCGCGCATCACGCCGAAGCGCGGGCGGATCTCGTCGCGGAACTTGGTCTGAATCTGGTAGAAGTTCACCGGCAGCTGCTTGTAGCTGGACAGCTCGCTGCGCGCGAAGTCGCAGGCGGCTTCTTCGGCGGTCGGGCTGTAGCAGAACACCTGGTCCTTGCGGTCCTTGATCTTCAGCAGCTGCGGGCCGAACTTCTGCCAGCGGCCGGTCTGCTCCCACAGTTCCTTCGGCTGGATGGTCGGGATCTGGAATTCCACCGCGCCGGCCCGGTCCATTTCCTCGCGAACAATGCGCTCGACCTTGCGCAGCACGCGCAGGCCCAGCGGCGACCAGGTGTACAGGCCCGATGCCAGCTTGCGGATCATGCCCGCGCGCAGCATCAGCCGATGGCTGGTCAGCTCGGCGTCGCTGGGGGTTTCCTTGGTGGTGTGCAGGTGGAACTGGGAGAGGCGCATCGTCGGCTTCGGATAACGGCAGAGACGCCTATTCTGCCAGCCCGGCCGGGGGGAGGGGTATCGGCAGGGCCGCGCCCTGCACCCGCCGTAGTGCCGGCCGCTGGCCGGCAACCTCAGAAGCAACAGCCGAAGCAACAGCGGGTTTCCCGTGGGATGGCGGGGTGGGTCCGGTTGCGGGAGACGCCGTAAACCCATCCATGGGGGCTTGGCCGCGGCATCCATGCCGCGGACACTCCCGCAACCGGACCCACCCCGCCTTCGACAGTTTCCTGCGAGCTGTCGGAATGGCTCCCGGGGTCAGATCCGTTTTCCGCAGGAAAACGGATCTGACCCCGGATTCAATTCGAGATCCGACAGATTTTATCCACGCATGGCGTGGATCTACTGGCCACCGGAAATCTGTCGGGGGTGGGCGGTGTCGGATTGCGGGGTGTCAGCCGCATGGATGCGGCTGCCAAGCCTACATGGACGTACTTGCGGCGTCCCCGCAATCCGACACCGCCCCGCCATTCCACGGAATGCCCGCTTTTGACGTTGCCGTTGCTTGCAGCCTCGGCAGGTGCAGGGCGCAGCCCTGCCGACCCCCTTAACCCGCCGGTGGGCAGTAGGCCTTGATGGCGGCCTCCGCCAATCCCTTCTGCGCGCTGCGCTGTTCCGCAGTCAACGCGGTATCGGCCTTGCCATCACCATCGGTGTCCTGCATCACCTGGCCACCGCCGTCCAGCAGGGCCAGGTTGGCCCGGGCCGTGCTGCACTGCTCGGGAACCGGCGCGGCCGGGGTCTCGGTGCTGGCCGCGGCCTGCGGGGTGCGGGCCTGCTCGCGGGTCTCGTACTTCTTGCCCGCCGGTGGGGTCTCCGAGTACTGCGTCACGCCATGGGCGTCCTTCCATTTGTACACGGGACCGGCCACGGCGTTGGCACTGGCCAACAGCAGCAGGCATCCAAGGCAGGACAGGGCACGCATGGCAAACTCCACGGAATGGGCGTAGAACGCCGATTGCAGCATTGGCGCCGAGCACTGGCAAGTCGATTAAACTGGATTCCATGGACCCGATCACACCGCCGCCGCGCTCGCGCACGATTTACCTGTTGCCCAACCTGTTCACCACCGCCGGCCTGTTCTCCGGTTTCTACGCGATCATCGCCGCGGCCAACGGGGATTTCGTCAATGCCAGCATCGCCGTGTTCGTGGCGGCGGTGATGGATGGCCTGGACGGGCGCGTGGCGCGCCTGACCGGTACCAGCAGCGAATTCGGCGTGCAGTACGACTCGCTGGCCGACCTGGTCAGCTTCGGCATGGCCCCGGCGCTGGTGATGTACCACTGGTCGCTGTCGTGGCTGAAGTTCGATGATCCGCTGCTCGGCCGCGTCGGCTGGGCCGTGGCCTTCCTGTATGCGGCCTGCGCGGCGCTGCGCCTGGCCCGCTTCAACACGCAGGTGGCGGTGGTCGACAAGCGCTGGTTCGTCGGCCTGGCCAGCCCGGCCGCAGCGGGCCTGATGATGTCCTTCGTCTGGGCGTTTGCCGACGGCAACCTGGGCTGGGACGGCAACCAGCTGCGCTATGTGGCGCTGGCGGTGACGATCATCGCTGCGCTGCTGATGGTCAGCCGTATCCGTTTCTGGAGCTTCAAGGGCGGCGATGCCAAGGGCACCCGTTCGGATCGCGTGCCGTTCCTGGTGTTGGCACTGGTGCCGGTCGCCATTGCCATTGCGGTCATCGACCTGCCGCGCGTGCTGTTCGCGGTCGGCATCCTGTACGCCTTGTCCGGCCCGGTGATGTGGGCCGTGCAGCGCCTGCGCAAGAAGCCCGAGGCCGCGTGAGCCAGGACCTGCCCGTGCTGTGGTCACCGGCCCAGCAGGCCTGGCTGCAGGCCATGGGCTATACCGTCTATCACGACGGCCAGCTGGCCGCCGAGCTGGATGCCGCATTGCAGTTGAGCGTGGCCGAAGCCGAAGCCAGTGTTGCCCCGCCGGAGCCGGTGCGGGCCGCTGTGCCGCCGCGCGACGCCCACGCCGCGCCCGCGACCGCAGTACGCGCGGAACGCCCGGCACCGCCGCGCCGCGAAACGCCGGTCAGTGCCCCGGATACCGTGCCGGCGGCTGAGCGCCCGCTGCCCAGCGGCAACGCACGCCAGCCGGCGGTACGCCTGCCCGATCGCCTGCAGATCGCACTGCTGCGCGCCTCCGGCTGCAACCCGAACGACCCGGCCACCCAGATGCTGATGGACAGCTGGCCGCTGGACCAGCTGCGCCGCGACCCGGCCGCCAAGCGTGCGCTGTGGCCGCAGCTGCGTGCCCTGCGCAAGCGGGGCACGCCGTGAGCGCGGTAACCCGGCCCGGCCCGGTCAGCCTGCGTGCGCTGCGCGAGAGTGACCTCAATGCCGTGATGGCGATCGAGCTGCGGGGCTATCCGTTTCCCTGGACCCGCGGCATCTTCATCGACTGCCTGCGCGCCGGTTATCCCGGCCTGGCGATGGAGCGTGATGGCCTGCTGGTCGGCTATGGAGTGCTCAGCATCGCCGCGGATGAAGCGCACGTGCTCAACATCTGCATCGATCCGCTGGCGCAGTCGCGCGGGCTGGGCCGCCAGCTGCTGCGCGCGCTGGTGCGGCTGGCCGCCGATCGCGGCGCACAGCGCGTGTTCCTGGAAGTGCGCCCATCCAATACGCCGGCACTGGCGCTGTACCACAGCGAAGGCTTCAACGAGATCGGCCGCCGCCCGCGCTACTACCCGGCTGCACAGGGCCGCGAGGATGCGGTGGTGATGGCCATCGAGCTGGTCGACGGCGACCTGCAGGCGATGCCGCCGCTGTGACGCAGACGGGTTGCCGGCCAGCGGCCGGCACTACCAACGCGCCCATCACGCCAGCCGCAACGCCAGCACGCCACCGATGATGAGCGACGCCGCCAGCCAGCGCGCGCGGGGTATCCGTTCGCGCAGCAGGAACACCGAGATCAGCAGCGCGAACAGGATCGAGGATTCGCGCAGCGCCGAAATCATTGCCACCGGCGCCTGGGTCATGGCCCACAATGCCATCGCATAGGAGGCGGTGGTGCCGACGCCGCCGGCCAGCCCCAGCGGCCAATGCTGCCGTGCATAGTCCAGCACCGCGCTGCCGCGCGTGTACACCGCCCACAGCGGCAGCGGGATGCCCGACAGCAGGAACAACCACAACGTGTAGCTGAGCGCGTTGCCGGACTGGCGTGCGCCGTGCGCGTCGACCAGCGTGTAGGTGGCGATCATCGCTGCGGTCAGCAGCGGCAGTCGCAGCTGGCCGCCCCGTGCACCCAGCGCCATGCACAGGATGCCGGTGCTTACCAGCACCACCCCGAGCCAGGCTGCCACCGGCAGCGTCTCACCCAGCAGCGCGCCCGCCAGTGCGACCAGGATCGGCGCGCAGCCACGCATCAGCGGATAGGCCAGGCTCATGTCGACCTGCTGGTAACAGCGCGCGACCAATCCGTAGTAGGTCACCTGCAGCAGCACCGACGCGGCCAGCCAGGGCCAGCTGTGCGCGGCCGGGAACGGCAGCAGGGGCAGCGCAGCGGCGGACAGCAGCGCTGCGCTTCCGGTGACCAGCACCGTGCCGAGGAACTTGTCCGGCCCGCGCTTGACGATCGCATTCCAGCTGGCATGCAGTGCCGCAGCGGCGAGAACCAGCAGGAAGATCGAAAGAGGCATCCGGCGATGATGCCATGCGGGGGAAATGGAAACGCCGGGCATTGCCCGGCGTTTCCCATTCCGCTTGGTTGGGTGCCAACCTCTCCCGCCATGGTAGGTGCCAACCTTGGTTGGCACGCACCAGAGCGCGGCGTTACAGCTTCGCGCGCTGTTCGCGCAGGCCGGCCAGCTGGGTGTTCCAGTCGGCCAGGCGCACGCGCTCCTGCTCGACCACGGCCGGCGGCACCTTGTCGGTGAACCTGGCCAGCTTGGTCTCGCTCTTTTCCTGCTCGCCTTCTACGCGCTTGATCTCCTTGTCCAGGCGCGCGCGCTCGGCATCGAGATCGACCAGGCCCTCCAGCGGCACCAGCAGCTTCAGCTCGCCCACGATCGCGGCGGCCGCCGGCGGTGCGCTTTCGCCTTCGGCCAGCCACTGGATGCTGTCCAGCTTCAGCAGGAACGACAGCGAAGCGCTGAAGCGTTCGATACGCACGCGGTCCTGTTCCAGGCCGGCCTGCAGGCGCAGCGGCACCAGCTTGGACGGCGCGACGTTCAGCTCACTGCGCACGCGACGCACCGCGCTGATCACCGCCTTCAGCCATTCCACGTCGGCCTCGGCCTGGGCGAAATCGCCTTCGAACTCGGCGGCGGTCGGGTAGGGGCGCAGCGACAGCGTGGTTTCGGCCAGGCCCAGGCGCGGGGCCAGCTGCTGCCACAGCTGTTCGGTGATGAACGGCGTCAGCGGGTGCAGCAGGCGCAGCAGTGCTTCCAGCACGTACAGCAGGGTGTGGCGGGTGCTTTCGGCATCGGCGGCGTCGTCACCGTTCAGGGCCGGCTTGCTCAGTTCCAGGAACCAGTCGCAGAACGCGTTCCACGCAAACTCGTACAGGCACTGCGCCAGCAGGTCGAAGCGGTAGGCGGCGAAATGCCCCTGTGCCTCGGCGGTGGTGGCGGCCAGGCGCGCGAGGATCCAGCGCTCGGCATCGGTGCGCGGCTTGGGCACGCCGGTGAACGCAGCGCCCTCGGTGTTCATCAGGGCGAAGCGGCTGGCGTTCCACAGCTTGTTGCAGAAGTTCTTGTAGCCCTCGGCGCGGTTCATGTCGAACTTGATGTCGCGGCCGTGGGTGGCCAGCGCGGCGATGGTGAAGCGCAGCGCGTCGGCACCATGGGCGGCGATGCCGTCCGGGAATTCCTTGCGGGTGGCCTTCTCGATCTTCTCGACCATCTTCGGCTGCATCAGGCCGCCGGTGCGCTTGGCAACCAGATCGTCGATGGTGATGCCGTCGATGATGTCCAGCGGGTCGAGCACGTTGCCCTTGCTCTTGGACATCTTCTGGCCCTGGCCGTCGCGGATCAGGCCGGTGAAGTAGACATCCTTGAACGGGATCTTCCCGACCAGGTTGTCGGTGGCCATGATCATGCGCGCCACCCAGAAGAAGATGATGTCGAAGCCGGTGATCAGCACCGACGACGGCAGGTAGCGGTCGAAGCCACGCTCGGCCATGGCCTGCTCGTTCGGCCAGCCCAGGGTGGAGAACGGCCACAGCTGCGAGGAGAACCAGGTCTCCAGCACGTCGCTTTCCTGGTTCAGCACCACGTCGCTGCGCAGGTTGTGCTTGGCGCGCACTTCCTCTTCGCTGCGACCGACGTAGCAGTTGCCGGTGGCGGCATCGAACCACGCCGGGATGCGGTGGCCCCACCACAGCTGGCGGCTGATGCACCAGTCCTGGATGTTGTTCATCCAGTGGCGGTAGGTGTTGATCCAGTTCGGCGGCACGAAGGAAATGCTTCCGTCCTCGACCAGTTCCAGGCCACGCTTGGCCAGGTCGTCCATCTTCACGAACCACTGGTCGGTCAGGTACGGCTCGATCACCTGGCCGGTACGGTCGCCGCGCGGCACCTGCAGCTTGTGCGCCTTGGTCTCGACCAGGATGCCCAGGTCTTCCAGTTCGGCCAGCACCGCCTTGCGCGCTTCATAGCGGTCCAGGCCCTGGAAGCGTTCCGGCGCATTCTCGTTCAGCGCCGCCACCGGGGTGAACAGGTTGATCATCGGCAGGCTGTGGCGCACGCCGACTTCATAGTCGTTGAAATCGTGCGCCGGGGTGACCTTGACCACGCCGGTGCCGAACGCGCGGTCCACGTAGTCGTCGGCGATCACCGGCACGCGGCGGCCGGTCAGCGGCAGCACCACGCTCTTGCCGATCAGGTGCGCGTAACGCTCGTCTTCCGGGTGCACCATCACCGCGGTATCGCCCAGCAGGGTTTCCGGGCGGGTGGTGGCGACGACCAGGTAGTCGCGGGTTTCGCGCAGGGTTTCCACGCCGTCGGCATCGCGCTCGACGTGCTCGTAGCTCAGGCCTTCGTCCAGCGTGTAGGCGATCGACCACAGGAAGCCGTCTTCCTCGGCGCTCTCCACTTCCAGGTCGGAAATGGCGGTCTTCAGCACCGGGTCCCAGTTCACCAGGCGCTGGCCGCGGTAGATCAGGCCCTGCTCGTACCAGCGCACGAAGGCTTCATTGACTGCCGCCGACGGCTGCGGGTCCATGGTGAAGGTGCTGCGCGACCAGTCGGCGGAGGTGCCAAGGCGACGCATCTGGCGTTCGATGGTGTCGCCGGACTGCTGCTTCCACTCCCAGACCTTGCCGATGAAGCCCTCGCGGCCCAGCGAATCGCGGGTCTCGCCCTTGCCTTCCAGCGCCAGGTTGCGGCTGACCACCATTTCGGTGGCGATGCCGGCGTGGTCGGTACCGACCTGCCACAGCGTGTCGTAGCCGCGCATGCGGTGGTAGCGCACCAGCGCGTCCATCAGGGTCTGCTGGAAGGCGTGGCCCATGTGCAGGGTGCCGGTCACGTTCGGCGGCGGCAGCAGGATGGTGTACGGCTCGCCCGTGCCGGACGGTTTGAAGTGGCCGGCCTTCTCCCAGGCCTCGTAGAGGTCGGTCTCGAAGGACGTCGGGTCGTAGCTGGAGGCGAGTTGGGTCATGCGGGGGAACCAGGAGGTAATCGTTGAAGGATCAGGGCGCGGCGCCGGCCCATCAAGGGGGCCGGGGCGCGCTTACATGTCGTGCTTGTTCAGGTCGTAACCGGCGGCCTTGTACTGGCGCCAGCGCTCGCGCAGCGGTTCGCGCGCTTCCGGATCGGCCGGCACCACTTCCAGCACGCGCTCGCACTGGCCCAGCCAGGGCTCGTCGCGCAGGTTGATCACCAGCGGACGCGCCGGTGCCTCGGTGCCGGGTACCGCGATCAGTACCAGGGCCTCTTCCTCGTCCATGTCTTCGCCGGCGATCTGGTGCGGGATGTAGGCGTCGTTGTCGAACGCCCACAGCAGCTCGTCCAGCTCCTCGGCCTGGGCCTGGTCGCGGGCCAGCACCAGGGTGAACAACCCGGCGTCGTTGGCCTTGCGCGCCAGCTCGCAGACCAGGCGCAGCGGCTCGGTCAGGAAGCGGGGCTTGGCGATCAGGTAGAAGTCGGCGCGGGGCATGGCAGGGTCCGGGTCAGGCAGGGGCCCGGCAGTGCCGGGCGAGGCCCCGGCCGGCGTCTGCCGGCCAGGGTCGGGTACGGCATCAGGCGCGGGCGACCTGGTCCAGCAGCCACTGGCTCAGCAGGCCGACCGGGCGGCCGGTGGCCATGCCACGCTTGCCTTCATCGCTGGCCACGCCGGCGATGTCCAGGTGGGCCCAGCGCTGGCCTTCGGTGAAGCGCGACAGGAAGCAGCCGGCGGTGATCGCGCCAGCCCAGCGGCCACCGATGTTGTAGACGTCGGCGAAGGTCGAATCCAGCATCGGCTGGTACTCGTCCCACAGCGGCAGGCGCCAGGCGCGGTCGAACACATGCTCGCCGGCGGCCAGCAGTTCATTGGCCAGGTCGTCGTGCTTGCTCATCAGGCCGGCGGTCTGGTGGCCGAGGGCGACCATGCAGGCACCGGTCAGGGTGGCGACGTCGACCAGCGCGGCCGGCTCGAAGCGCTGCGCGTAGGTCAGCGCGTCACACAGGATCAGGCGGCCTTCGGCGTCGGTGTTGCCGACTTCGATGGTCTTGCCCGACATCGAGGTGATCACGTCGGACGGACGGTAGGCATTGCCATCGATGGCGTTCTCCACCGCCGGCACCACCACCACCAGGTTCAGCGGCAGCTTGGCCTTGACCGCAGCGACGAAGGTGCCGATGACGTTGGCGCCACCGCACATGTCGTACTTCATTTCCTCGATGCCGCCCTGGGTCTTCAGGTTGACGCCACCGGTATCGAAGGTGATGCCCTTGCCGACCAGCACGTACGGCTTCGCATCACCGCCATTGTTCCACTTCAGCACGACCAGGCGCGGGCGGTTGGCCGAGCCACGGGCCACGGCCAGCAGCGAGCCCATGCCCAGCGCTTCCATCTGGTGCTCGTCGAGGATCTCGGCTTCGGCACCGTCGTGCTCGCCGGCGAACTTCACGCCCACGTCGGCCAGATAGGCCGGGGTGCAGTAGTTGGGCGGCAGGTTGCCCAGCTCGCGGGCGAACTCGACACCGGCGGCGATGGCCTGGCCCTGAGCCAGCGCCTGCGCGTCGTCACCGGCGATGGCCAGCTGGGTCAGACCGGCGTCGTCGGCCTTCTTCTTGCCCAGGGTGGCGGTGTAGCGGTAGGCGGCGTGATCGGCGGCGATCACCGCCTGACGGATCGCCCAGGCCGCGTCGCGGTCCTTCACCGCCACTTCGGACAGGGTGAACAGTGCGCTGCGGGCAGCACCGGCCTTCAGCGCGCGCACGGCGTCGCCCACGGCCTTCAGGTACTGCGGCACGCCGAAACGGGCGGCTTCACCGAGGCCGACCACCAGCACGCGCGGGGCGGTCACGCCCGGCAGGTCGTGCAGCAAGGTGGTTGCGCCGGTCTTGCCGGACAGGTCGCCACGCTCGGCCAAGGCCGCCAGGCGGCCACCGCTGGCGGCATCCAGGGCCTGCGCGGCCGGGGTCAGGGTATGGTCGGCATACGCGCCGACCACCAGGCAATCAACGGTGGCGGCGGCCGGAGCAACGTGGTTCAGGGTGAATTCGAGGGCCATTGAGCAGATTCCATTGGCGAGTCCGTACAATCGCAGGCCGTTTACGCCCAGACAGTAGACTGGGCGGCACCGCGAACGAACCCCAGAGTTTAAACCACCGCCCCATGCTGAAGCTCGACCGATACCTGCTGGGCGATTTCGTCCAGAGTTTCCTGGCTACCCTGATCGTCCTGCTGGTGGTCAGCGTGGGCGGCGTGCTGGTGGACATCCTCGGCAACATCGCCGACGGACGCCTGCCGGCCAAGCTGCTGTTCTCCCAGCTGGGCCTGCAGTTCATCGCCTACCTGCCGCTGATCCTGCCGCTGGCATTGATGCTGGGCCTGCTGCTGGCCGTGGCGCGGCTGTACCGCGACTCGGAAATGGCGGTCATCACCGCCATTGGTGTTGGCCCCAAGCGACTGCTGCGACCGCTGCTGATGCTGGTGGTGCCGGTGGTGCTGCTGGTCGGCGCCTGCTCGCTGTGGCTGGGCCCGTGGGCAGGCCGGGTGGCCGAGCAGATGATCATCGAGGCCAACCGCAGCGTGCTGATGGCCGGCCTGGAGCCGGGCCGGTTCACGCCGCTGCCCAATGGCGGCGTGGTCTACCTGTCCTCGATCTCGCCTGACGGCACCGAGCTGGGCAAGGTGTTCCTGCAGCGGCAGAAGGACGACCGCCTGGAAGTGGTGTCGGCCAACAGTGGCCGCATGTACTTCGAGGGCACCCGCCAGCGTTTCCTGGAGCTGGATGATGGCCACCAGGTGGAAGGCCCGGTGGCCGCTGGGCTGGATTACCGGCTGGCGACCTTCGCCCGCAACGACGTGGCCCTGCCCGATGGCGCACAGACCCGCACCGAGGACGACCCGGAACTGATGCCGACCCTGCAGCTGATCGGTGATGCACGGCCGCAGGCACAGGCGCAGCTGCATCGCCGGCTGGCACCGCCGCTGATCGCGCTGGCGTTCGCCCTGCTGACCGTGCCGCTGGGCCGCAGCTCGCCGCGCCAGCAGCGCTACGGGCGCATGATGCTGGCCCTGCTGGCCTACATGGTGGGCACCAACCTGACCTTCATCGGCGCCGGCTGGATCGCCGACGGCAGGATTCCCGGCGCGCTGGGCCTGTGGTGGCTGACCCTGCCGCTGCTGGCGTTCGCCATCTGGATGTACGCGCGCGATGGCCGCCTGGCCCGCCCGAAGGGAGGCCGCGCATGAAGCTGCGCCCGATGCGTTTCGATTTCTACCTGGGTCGTGCGGTGTTCACCACCGTGCTGCTCACCTGGGCGGTGTTGACCGGCCTGGACGTGGTGATGGCCTTCTCCGGTGAGTTCAAGGACATCGGCAAGAACGGCTATTCGCTGGGCCATGCTGCGGCGTGGGTGCTGTACACCGTGCCCCGCCGTGCCTACACCTTCTTCCCCACCGCCGCGGTGATCGGCGCGCTGATGGGCCTGGGCCAGCTGGCCGCGACCTCGGAGCTGACCGCGCTGCGCGCGCTGGGCCTGTCGCGCAAGCGCCTGAGCGTGTCGGTGGCGATTGCGCTGTCGCTGCTGACCGCAGTGATGGTGCTCAGCGCCGAGACGCTGGGCCCGTGGGGCCAGGACCGTGCCGATGCGCTGAAATCCAGCGCCAAATGGGGGCGGGATATTGCCACTACCCGTTACTCGGGGCTGTGGGCACGCGAAGGCGACACCTTCCTCAATGCGCAGAGCGGCGAGGAGCAGCTGGTGGGCGACAAGGGCACGCGGCTGATCCTGCGTGATGTGCGCCTGTACCGGGTCGCCGAAGACGGCAAGATCGCCTCGTTGACCCACGCCGCCACCGCCGAGCACGACAAGGACGGCTGGGTGTTGACCGGCGTGCGCCGCGACACCTTTGGCGAGCGCTCGGCAACCCGTCAGGAAGTGGCACGTGAGCCCTGGAACTCGAAGTTGGACCCGGCCGCGCTGGCGACCGGTATCGCCAAGCCGCGCAACCTCAGCGTGTCCGAGCTGAGCACCAGCATTGCCTACCGCGAACGCAACGGGCTGGACGCGCGCGATTTCGAGGATGTGTACTGGAGCCGCTGGTTCTATCCGGTGAACGTGCTGGCCCTGTGCCTGGCGGCGGTGCCGTTCGCGTTCGGATCGCTGCGCAGCGGCGGCATGGGCAAGCGCCTGTTCCTGGGCATCCTGTTCGCATTGGGCTTCTGGCTGCTGCAGCTGTTCTTCGGCCGCATGGCCGGCGCGCTGAAATTCGATTACCGCATCGCCTATGCGCTGCCGCCGATCGTGATGCTGGCTGTGTCCGGACTGCTGTTCCGGCGCAAGTCGGGCTGATTCTGATTGTTGTAGAGCCGAGCCTGTGCTCGGCTGTCACGTACAGTGCGGAAAGCAGCCGAGCACGGGCTCGGCTCTACAGACAGCGCCTTACCGTTTCGGCATCCGCACCAGGCGGGTACCGCTGGCGCGGTCGTGCCAGGTCAGGCGTTGGCGGTCGACCCACGCCCACCAGAATCCCAGTCCGCCCAGCAGCAGGGACAGCGTGCCTACCGCAAAGCGCAGCCACAACTGCCCGCGCCGCAACGGCGTGCCATCGATTGATTGCACTTTCAGCCGCCACGGGCGCATGCCCAGGGTCTGTCCGCCACGGCGCCAGCTGGCCGTGGCGTACCACCCCGTGACCGCCCAGCACACCGCCCACAGCAGCCACTGCCAGGCGCTGAACGGCGCGATGTTCTCGCGCTGTGCGTGGCCGCTGAAGGTGTAGGCGAGGGTGAACAGCGTGCCGGCCAGCATCCAGAGCGCCAGCACCGGCAGTGCGTCGTAGACCATCGCCAGCACGCGCCACAGCAGCAATGCGCGCGGGTGGAGCATTTCGGTGGCGGCCGCAGGGGCCGTGTCGGTGGCAGGGCGGGACATGCGCCGAGCATACGCAAAGCTGGCCGTGCCCGCAGTGGCCCTCGTATCCTGCACGCATGGCTCTTGTTTCCACCCCCGCCGAACGCCGCCAGCTGGTCCAGCAACTGCCCGAGCTTCGCGCCGACGACAGCGTGCGCATCCAGCGCTTCCTCGATGCGATCTGGGCCGAGAACGGCCTGGCCCGCGCCACCCTCGACAGCTACCGGCGTGACCTCGAAGGGTTGGCGCGCTGGATGGATGGACGCGACGGTGGCCTGGCCGGCATCGAGCGTCCCGGATTGTTCGAGTATCTGGCCTGGCGCACCCGGCATGGCTGGTCGCCGCGCAGCAATGCGCGCCTGCTGTCGGCGTTGCGGGCGTTCTTCGCCGATGGCGTGCGGCGCGGCGAACGCAGCGAGGACCCGAGTGCGCTGCTGGATCCGCCGAAGCTGCCACGATTGCTGCCCAAGGCGCTGGCCGAGAGCCAGATCGACGCGCTGTTGGCAGCACCGGATGTCGACAGCCCACTGGGCCTGCGCGATCGCGCCATGCTGGAACTGATGTATGCCGCCGGCCTGCGCGTGAGCGAGCTGGTGTTGCTGCCGGCCACGGCGGTCAACCTTCGCCAGGGCGTGCTGCGGGTCACCGGCAAGGGCAGCAAGGAACGGCTGGTGCCGCTGGGCGAGGAATCCCAGCACTGGCTGGAGCGTTACCTGCAGCAGTCGCGCCCGCAGCTGGTCGGCAAGGGCAAGGTGCATGCCCTGGCGGATGGGCAGGCCCCGTTGTTCGTCGAACCGACGCTGCATGCGCTGACCCGGCAGGCGTTCTGGCATCTGGTCAAGCGCCACGCACAGGTGGCCGGCATCGACCCGGCGCGGATCAGCCCGCATGGCCTGCGGCACAGCTTCGCCACCCATCTGCTCAACCGCGGTGCCGACCTGCGCGCGCTGCAGATGCTGCTCGGCCACAGTTCATTGTCGACTACCCAGATCTATACCCTGGTCGCGCGCGAGCACCTGCAGAAGCTGCACGCCCGCCACCATCCGCGTGGCTGAGCGCCGGGCTGAATCGCTGCCCGGGGCGCTGCCGGCCGTCGCCGCCCGGTCGCGGTGGCTGTGTCAGAATCCGGGGTCTTCTTCTGTCGCGGACCGCTCCATGCTCCGATTTGCCATCGCCGCCGTGTTCGGTGCGCTCAGCCTGACCGCCTGCGCCCAGCCGGCTCCACCGGCCGCCAAGGCACCCGCCGCCGCTGCGGCCAAGGCCAGTCCGGCCGCGAATGCGCCCGCCGACCAGGCGGTACGCGCCGCACTGACCGCGTTGAACCCCGGTTTCCAGGTGGACTACATTGGCGCCGCGCCTTTCCCCGGCTTCCGCGAGGTCGTCGTTTCAGGCCAGCTTCTGTATGTGTCCGATGACGGCCGCTATCTGTTCCAGTCTCAGCCCTACGACACCCGCGCCAAGGGCCCGGCCAACAGCGAAGGCCTGCTCGGCTATCGCCGCGGCCTGCTGGCCAAGGCCAACCACGGCGATCGCATCGTGTTCGCCGCGCCGAACGCCAAGTACACCATCAGCGTGTTCACCGACATCGAGTGTGGTTACTGCCGCAAGCTGCACCAGGACATCGCCGAGCTCAACCGCAACGGCATCACCGTCGAGTACCTGGCGTTCCCGCGCATGGGTCTGGGCAGCAAGGACTACACCGACATGATTTCGGTCTGGTGTGCAGCGGATCGTCGCCAGGCGCTGACCAACGCCAAGCGCGGCGGCAACGTTCCCGCCAAGAACTGCACCAATCCGGTGGCGATGCAGTACGCGCTGGGCCAGCAGCTGGGCGTGAATGGTACGCCGGCGATCTTCGCGCCGGACGGCACCCAGCTGGGGGGCTACCTGCCGCCGGCACAGTTGCGCGCGGCGTTGGAAAAGCTGTCGGCCAAGCGCTGATCGCCGTTGACCTTTTCCTGTAGCGCCGAGCCCATGCTCGGCTGCGCAACCATCAGCCGAGCATGGGCTCGGCGCCACAGATCAGAGGCCGGGGGCGCAAAATGCGCCCCCGGCTTTTGCCTTATTTCAGGCCATCACTGACCGCCTTGGTCAGCGTGCCCTGCGCATCGTCACCGCTGAACTCCCAGACGAACGCGCCGCCCAGGCCCTGGGTCTTCACGTAACCCATCTTGCGGGTGATGTTGGCCGGGGTGTCGAAGCTCCACAGCGTGCTGCCGTTGTAGATCCAGGTGGCGCCGGCGGTGTTGTCGGTGTAGCCCGGCCACGCCAGGTTCTTCAGCACCTTCCAGTCCTCGATGCCGGCTTCATATGTGCCCGGGGCGGCACCGCTGGCGGTCTGGTACAGGCCGTTGTTGGCATTGGCCACGCCGGTCCAGCCACGCCCGTAGTAGCCGATGCCCAGGTTGAGCTTGGCGGCGGGCACGCCACGGCTGATGAAGGCCTCGATGGCGTCGTTGCTGTTGTACAGCTTCTGGTCGCCGGTGGACGGATCATTCGGCGAATCGAACAGCGCCGACTGGTGATTGGTCCTCGCATCCCACGCGCCGTGGAAGTCGTAGGTCATCACGTTGATGTAGTCCAGGTACGGGTGGTACGCCGCCGGATCGGTGACGCGGATCTTGTCGATGCCGGCACCCACCGCCACCGTCAGCAACAGGCCCGGACGCACCGCATCGAGCTGGCGGCGGAACTCGGCCATCAGCGCGGTGAAGTTGGCGTTGTCTTCCGGCTTGCCGCATTCGATGCCGCAGGCCACCGGGTATTCCCAGTCGATGTCGATGCCGTCGAACACGCCCAGCGCCGCACCGGCGCCGCCGGCACCGTCGGTCACCGGCAGGTTGCCCTTGATGTACGCGTCGATGCACGAGGCAACGAAGGCCTGACGGTTTTCCGGGCGCGCCGCGCTGGAGAAGCCGCGCGACCAGGTCCAGCCACCCAGCGAGATCAGTACCTTCAGGTTCGGGTACTTGGCCTTGAGCTGCTTGAGCTGGTTCCAGTTGCCGCGCAACGGCTGGTCCCAGGTATCGGCGCTGCCGCTGACACTCTCGGCGGCACTGAAGGCCTTGGTGTAGTCGGCGAAGGCATCGCCACCGGCACCGCTGTTCGGGTCCGACGGCTGGGTGATGCCGACTTCGCAGCGGTTGTTGCGCACGTTGCCGAATGCGTAGTTGATGTGGGTCAGGCGCGCCGCCGAGCCGCTGCTGTCGATGTTCTTGACCCGGTAGTTGCGGCCGTAGATGCCCCACTGGGTGAAGTAACCGATGACCCGCTTGCCGGTGGTGCCGCCGTCGCCGGCCAGCGTGGTGGCGCTGATCTCGGTGCCCTGCGCCGATGCGTTGCCGGCGTTGTCGCGCGCCCGCACGCGGTAACGGTAGGTGGTCGACGCGGTCAGCCCGCCGTCGACATAGCTGGCACTGGACGGCGAACCGACCAGGCTGCCGTTGCGGTACACGTCATAGCCGGCCAGGCCACTGCCACCGGTGTTGTCGGTGGAAGGACTCCAGCTGAGCGCGATGCTGTTGGCGGTGCGGGTGCCGGCCGCCAACCCGCCGGGTACGCTCGGTGCGGTGGTATCGCCACTGGCGGCGTTGACGGTGATGGTGATCGTCGCGGTGCTGGCGGTGGCGTTGTTGTTGTCGGTGGCGACCGCGCGCAGGGTGTGGCTGCCGGCGCTGGCATTGGCCCAGCTGGCCGCATACGGCGCACTGGTGGCCACGCCGAGCGTGCTGCCGTCGCGGAAGAATTCGACCTTGGCGACGCTGCCGTCCGGATCGCTGGCGGTGGCGGTCACGTTGACCGTGCTGCCGGCGCTGAAGGTGGCGCCGTTGGCCGGCGAGGTCAGGCTGACCACCGGCGGCTGGTTGGTGCCGGTGCCATCGCAGGCACCGAGGTTGGTGTAGTAGGGCGCACCGGCCGGATGGTCCGGCGGCGCGTTCCAGATGTCCTGGTTCGCCCGATAGAGGACGCCTCCTTTCTGCAGGGTATCGCCGGCCCGGTAGATCTTGGCCTGGTCCCACTGGGCCACGCCGGCACAGCTGGCGGCCTGCGCCAGGCCGGGCAGGGCGGCGCTGCCGGCGGCCAGGGCAAGCAGCCAGGCCAAGTGGCGGGGACGACAGCTTCGGGTCGAACGTTCGGCACTGCGCACAATCGGGTCGTACATGGGTGAGTCTCCGATCAAAGGGCGCGCGGGCCCCGATGGCGCCGCGCGTGACGCAGGTCCGGGCATCGCCCGGGAAGGCGACGGAGGGGCCGGACGGAGGCACCTGGGAGGCCGGGGAGAGAGTCCGGCACCAGGTGGGGACAACGTTGTCATCAATTGCGTGGTCAATCCGTGAGCAAGCGCATGGTTCGAGGATTTGGGCGGAAAGCGGCGCTGGCGCGCGGTCGGCGGCCAGCGGCGGGGCCCCCTCGTGGCTGGGGCTTTCCGCGAAAAGCAGATTTCTGGGGTTGGCCGGGCGGGTGGGCTGCGCAGGGGACGCCGTGAATACGTCCCTGTAGGCTCGGGCGCGCCATCCATGGCGCTTACGCCCCTGCGCAGCCCACCCGCCCGGCCACGGACAGGTTCCTGCGCGGCCAGCCACGAAAGACAGAACAAAAAATCAAAAGCAGAAGCCGGTCGCTTCGCTCTTCAATGCCTGACTTCTGACATTTTCCTGGTTGCCGGTCAGCGGCCGGCACTACCGGGGAGCATCCACGCATGGCGGCAGATCGCGGAAATCTGTCGGGGGCGGGGTGGTGGGGGCCAGCAGGACCGTTGGCGCCATGGATGGCGCCATTGAGCCCCCATGGACGGGTTTACGGCGTGTCCTGCTGGCCCCCACCGCCCCGCCATCCCATGTGAACCCCGCTTTTGCTTGGGCCGTTGCTGTTGCCGTTGCCCTGGCCTCGGCAGGTGCCGGGCGCCGCCCGGCCAAAGCCCTCCCCCCGCTTCCGGTACAATGTCGGGCCCGTTTCCCAACTACGGTTCCCCGGACATGATGGTCCTCGAGGGCGCGCCCGCCCTGTCGCCGTTCCGCCGCGAACGTCTTGAATCCCGCCTGCAGTCCATCGCTCCCTCCCTGCGCATCAGCGGTGCCTGGCACGTCTACTTCGTGCAGCCCGAAGGCAGCGCCGCCCCCGACCTGATCACGCTGTGCCGCATCCTCGAAGCGGCGCCGCAGGCCGAAGCCGTGGCCGAAGGCGCAGTCAGCCGCATCGTGGTGCCGCGCCTGGGCACGCTGTCGCCCTGGTCGAGCAAGGCCACCGAACTGGTCCGCGGTGCCGGCCAGCCGGTCAGCCGGGTCGAGCGTGGCCTGCGTATCGACGTGCAGGGCTGGCCGGCAGATGCTGACGCCCAGCAGGCGCTGGTCAAGGCGCTGCACGACCCGATGACGCAGTCGGTGCTGGAGACCGTGGAGCAGGGCCAGGCGCTGTTCTCGGCGCCGGCCCGTGGCGAGCTGGAACGCGTGCCGGTGGACCAGCTGGAGGCCGCCAACCAGCGCCTCGGCCTGGCCATGGCCCAGGACGAGATCGACTACCTGCGTGAACGCTTCACCGCGCTGGGCCGCTCGCCGTCGGATGTGGAACTGATGATGTTCGCGCAGGCCAATTCCGAGCACTGCCGCCACAAGATCTTCAACGCCAGCTGGACCATCGATGGCCAGGAACAGGACCGCTCGCTGTTCCGGATGATCAAGAACACCCACCAGCAGACCCCGCAGCACACGCTCAGCGCGTACAGCGACAACGCTGCAGTGATCGAAGGCCATCCGGCGTCGCGCTACCGTCCCGATCCGGCCAGTGGCGAATACCGCCGCGAAGCGCAGGTGCCCAGTGCCTTCCAGATCAAGGTGGAAACCCACAACCACCCGACCGCGATCGCACCGTTCCCGGGCGCTTCGACCGGCGCGGGTGGCGAGATCCGCGACGAAGGCGCGACCGGCCGTGGCGGCAAGCCCAAGGCAGGCCTGACCGGCTTCTCGGTCTCGCACCTGCGCATTCCGGAATTGCCGCAGCCGTGGGAGGCGCCGCGCGCGCTGAACCCGCGCATGGCACCGGCGCTGGAAATCATGACCGACGGCCCGCTCGGCGGCGCCGCGTTCAACAACGAGTTCGGCCGCCCGAACCTGCTCGGCTACTTCCGCAGCTTCGAGCTGCCGGAAGGCGCCGACCTGGTGCGCGCCTACGACAAGCCGATCATGCTGGCCGGTGGCCTCGGTGCGATCGATCGCGTGCAGGTCGACAAGATCCCGCTGCAGGCCGGTGATGCGGTGATCGTGCTGGGTGGCCCGGCGATGCTGATCGGCCTGGGCGGCGGTGCGGCCAGTTCGGTGGCCTCCGGTGAAAGCGCCGAGGACCTGGACTTCGCCAGTGTGCAGCGCGACAACCCGGAAATGGAGCGCCGCTGCCAGGAGGTCATCGACCGCTGCGTGGCGATGGGCGCCAACAACCCGATCAAGTTCTTCCACGACGTCGGCGCCGGTGGCCTGTCCAACGCCATCCCCGAACTGCTGCACGACTCGAACGTCGGTGGTGTCATCGACCTGGGCAAGGTGCCCACCGATGATCCGTCGCTGTCACCGATGCAGCTGTGGTGCAACGAGTCGCAGGAACGCTACGTGCTGGGCGTGGCCCAGGAGCGCCTGGCCGAGTTCGCCGCGCTGTGCGCCCGCGAACGCTGCCCCTTCGCGGCCGTCGGCGTGGCCACCGCTGAAGAGCATCTGGTGGTGGCCTACGGCGCCGTGCCGGGCCACACCCCGGCCGATGCACCGATCGACCTGCCGATGGACGTGCTGTTCGGCAAGCCGCCGAAGATGCACCGCGATACCGCGCACCCGCCGGCACCGCGCTGGCCGGCGCTGAAGACCGGTGGCCTGGACCTGCAGGAAGCCGGCCTGCGCGTGCTCGCGCACCCGACCGTGGCCTCGAAGAACTTCCTGGTCACCATCGGTGATCGCAGCGTTGGCGGCCTGACCGCGCGCGAACAGATGGTCGGTCCGTGGCAGCTGCCGGTGGCCGACGTGGCGATCACCCTGGCCGACTTCGATGGCGTGGCTGGCGAAGCGATGTCGATCGGCGAGCGCACCCCGCTGGCCCTGCTCGATGCCGCTGCTTCGGCACGCATGGCGGTGGGCGAAGCGCTGACCAACCTGTGCGCGGCCCCGGTCGATGCGCTGGATGAGATCAAGCTGTCGGCGAACTGGATGGCTGCGGCCGGTCACCCCGGCGAAGACGCGCTGCTGTACGACGCGGTGAAGGCGGTGGGCATGGAACTGTGCCCGCAGCTGGACATCAGCATCCCGGTGGGCAAGGACTCGCTGTCGATGCAGGCGCAGTGGCACGACCAGGGCGAAGCGCACAAGAGCGTGTCGCCGGTATCGCTGGTGATCTCGGCGTTCGCGCCGGTCGCCGACGTGCGCCAGCAGTTGACCCCGCTGCTCGACCGGGAGGTGGACAGCGAGCTGTGGCTGATCGGCCTCGGTGCCGGCAAGCAGCGCCTGGGGGGTTCGATCCTGGCCCAGGTGCATGCCGACCACGGCGACCTGCCGGCCTTCGCCGGTGCCGCCCCGGACCTGGACGATCCGCAGCGCCTGCGGGGTTTCTTCGAACTGATCCGCGATGCACGCCAGTCCGGCCTGCTGCTGGCGTATCACGACCGCAGCGACGGCGGTGCTTTCGCCGCCCTGTGCGAAATGGCCTTCACCTCGCGCCTGGGCCTGGATATCGCCCTCGATGCCTGGGGTGATGATCCGTTCCGCAGCCTGTTCAACGAAGAACTGGGCGCGGTGGTGCAGATCGCGCGCGAAGACCGTGCCGCGTTTGCCGACCTGGTTGAACGCCATGCATTGACCGAATGCGCGCAGCGCATCGCCAAGCCAACCACCGCACCGGTGGTGCGCGTGTCGCTGGGCGGCGAGAACCTGGCCGAGTGGCGCTGGGAGGCCTTGTTCGACGCTTGGTGGTCGGTCACCCACGCGATGCAGAAGCGCCGCGACAACCCGGCCAACGCCGATGCCGAGCGCGAGGTCGCGCGTGCCTTCAACGCACCGGGCCTGAAGCCGAAGCTCAGCTTCGACCTCAACGAAGACGTGGCCGCACCGTTCATCAGCACCGGTGCGCGTCCGCGCGTGGCGGTGCTGCGCGAGCAGGGCGTCAACGGCCAGATCGAAATGGCCAACGCCTTCGAGCGTGCCGGCTTCCGTGCCTTCGATGTGCACATGAGCGACCTGATTGAAGGCCGCGTGGCCCTGCAGGATTTCACCGGCCTGGTGGCCTGTGGTGGCTTCAGCTATGGCGACGTGCTCGGTGCCGGCCGTGGCTGGGCCACCTCGATCCTGGAGCGCAGCGCACTGCGTGATGCCTTCGCCGCGTTCTTCGCGCGCGAAGACAGCTTCGCGCTGGGCGTATGCAACGGCTGCCAGATGATGAGCCAGCTGAAGAACATCATTCCGGGTGCCGAGCACTGGCCGCAGTTCCGCCGCAATGCCAGCGAGCAGTTCGAAGCCCGTACCGCGCTGCTGGAAGTGGTGGAATCGCCGTCGATCCTGCTGCGTGGCATGGCCGGCTCGCGCCTGCCGGTGGCGGTGGCGCATGGTGAGGGCCAGGCCGTGTTCGACAATGCCGTCGACCAGGCTGCTGCACGTGTCTCGCTGCGCTACATCGATGGCAATGGCAAGGTGGCCAGCCAGTACCCGCTGAACCCGAACGGTTCGCCGGACGGCATCACCGGCCTGACCAGCAGCGACGGCCGCGTCACCATCATGATGCCGCACCCGGAACGTACCCCGCGCGCGCTCAACCTGAGCTGGGCACCGGCGGAATGGCAGGGTGATTCGCCGTGGATGCGCATGTTCCGCAACGCGCGGGTATGGTGCGGCTGATCGCGTCGTTCCGCGCAGGGCGCAATGCCACCGCGTATGGAAAAACCCGCCGCTTCGTCGGCGGGTTTTTCTTTGTACGCGTGAAACCCTTGTCGCGCCCGCTAGTTACATCGGTTTTCATGCGCCAGCGGTCCGTCACGTGTACCTAACAAAATACTTTTATAAACACGCGAAATGGTGAACTGCTTCACGGCAATAGCATTTGTCGTGTCAAAGTCTTGACGATCTGCAAAGTTGCCGTTAACACTTGAACCCCGTTTCAGAACCATTCATTCCGCAGTAACCGCTCGGCGTACGCGCTCGGTTTTCTGTCGCTGCGCGCCGTTCGGCAATACCCCGCAGTAAATCACGCGAAAAAACGCCCCCAGGGGACGTTGGGCCAGAAGGCCCGGCGGTGGCGTTGCTTTGCCCAAAACCAGTCCAATCAGGAGCCGTACCGATGAATCGGATTTATCGCAAGGTCTGGAACAAAGCATTGGGTCAGTTGGTGGTGGCCTCGGAACTGGCCTCCTCCGACAGCAGCGGTGGTGTTGTCGACCAGCGCCGCGATACGACACCGGCCACGCCCGCGCTGTTGGCGGTGGCACTGGGCCTGGTACTGGGATTGGGCCTGAGCGGTTCCGCCATTGCACAGTCGGTGCAGATCGGCGGCAGCGCCACCTGCGTGGCATTCAGCGGCAAGCTGCTGGAAAAATGCCTGGTGGAAGGCTCCGCCAGTGCCAAGGGCAGCAACGCGGTGGCGATCGGCAGCAACAGCAGCGCCACTGCCGCCAACAGCGTGGCGCTGGGCGCAGGCTCCAGGGCCACCCGCGCCAACACGGTGTCCGTTGGCGATGCCGGCAAGGAACGGCAGATCACCAACGTGGCTGCAGGCACCCAGGCCACCGATGCGGTGAACAAGTCACAGCTGGATGCGCAGGCGCGCGCCACGCAGGCCGCGCTGGCGGACGTCGCCGCAGATGGAAACCGCTATTTCAAGGCCGATGGCGCAGGTGATGACAGCGACGCGGCGAAGATCGACGGGCAGGGCGCGGTTGCAGCGGGCGCCGGTGCGCAGTCGTTGGCCAATGCCACCACCGCCATCGGTACCCAGGCGATTGCCGCCGGCCTGGGCGCCAGCGCGTTCGGCCAGGGCGCATTGGCAATCGGTGACGCCAGCGTGGTGGTCGGGCAGAGTGCTGCCGCGTTCGGTCTTGGTGACACCGCCGTCGGCGCCAGTGCCTATGCGGCAAGCGAGAATGGCGCGGCCACCGCCTTGGGCGCGTTGTCCGAAGCCACTGCCGATGGCGCCACTGCCGTGGGTGGCGGTGCCGTGGCGATGGGCCTGGGCAGTACCGCACTGGGCCGCGGCGCCACCGCCGCCAACGAAGCATCGATCGCGGTGGGTGCGTTCAGCACCGCCGTGGGTGAGTACAGCGCCGCGCTGGGGTCCAACTCGGCGGCGGTTGCCACCGGCAGCGTGGCGCTTGGCGCCGGCTCGCTGGCCGACCGTGTCGACACCGTGTCGGTCGGCGCCGCCGAATATGGCCTGACCCGGCAGATCACCAGCGTCGCGGCGGGTACTGAAGATACCGACGCGGTCAATGTCGGCCAGTTGAAGGACGTGGCCGCCGTGGCCGATGCCACCGCCAAGCACTTCCAGGCCACGGGCAGCCGCAACAGCGATGCGGGCGCGCTGGCCGAAGGTGACGAGGCACTGGCGGCCGGCGAGGCGGCCAACGCCATCGGCAATGGCACCACCGCCGTGGGTGCCGGTGCCACGGCCGTTGCGCAGAACGCCACCGCCATCGGCAACAACGCGCTGGCGTCAGGCCAGAACAGCGCCGCGTTCGGCAACAACGCACAGGCGAACGGCCCGGGCAGCGTCGCCGTCGGCGGTGCCGCCGTTGATGCTGATGGCAATCCGCTGATCACCAGTGGCGGCGTGCCGGTGGAAACCGGCGCCACCAGCGCAGGCGTCGGTGGCACTGCAGTCGGTGCCAGTGCCGAAGCCAGTGGATTTGCGGCGTCGTCCTACGGCGTTGGCGCGTATGCCGCCGGTGCGCAGTCGTCCGCATTCGGTGCGGTCGCCAATGCCATCGGTGACTACTCCACCGCACTGGGTACGCAGAGCACCGCCACCGGTACCAGCAGCGTCGCCATCGGTGGCCCGGCCGACCTGATTCCGGGCCTGGGCTTCTTCGTGCAGACCCAGGCCAGCGGCGAAGCGGCGACGGCCGTCGGCGCCGGTGCCATTGCCAGCGGTGATCGTGCGGTGGCCAACGGCAGCCTGACCGAAGCGTCCGGTGCGGAATCCACCGCCGTGGGCTACTTCGCCTATGCCCCGGGTGAGAATGCCAGCGCGCTCGCTGCGCAGACCTGGGCCAGCGGCGCGCAGAGTACCGCCGTCGGTTATTACGCCACCGCTCGCGGTGCCAACAGCGTTGCACTGGGCGCGAACTCCGAAGCGGTGCGCGCCAACAGCGTGGCCGTGGGCAGCGCAGGCAACGAGCGGCAGATCACCAGCGTTGCCGCGGGCAGTGAAGCCACCGATGCGGTCAATCTGGCCCAGTTGAAGGGCGTCGCTGCCGTGGCTGATGCCACCGCCAAGCACTTCCAGGCCACCGGCAGCAGCAACAGCGATGCCGGTGCGCTGGCCGAAGGTGAAGATGCGCTGGCCGCTGGCGAGGCGGCCAATGCGATCGGCAATGGCACCAGTGCACTGGGTGCGGGCGCCGTCGCCATCGCGCAGAGCGCCACTGCCGTCGGCAGCAACGCGCTGGCCTCGGGGCAGGGCAGCGCGGCCTTCGGCGCGGCGGCCACCGCCAGTGGCAGCAACGCCACCGCCCTGGGAACGCAGAGCAGCGCCACCGGCGCTGGCAGCGTTGCCATCGGTGGCCCGGCCGACATCGTGCCGGGCATGGGACTGTATGTGCAGACGCGGGCCAGCGGTGTGTCCTCCACCGCGGTAGGCGGCGGTGCGGTCGCCAGTGGTGACCGCTCGTTGGCCAACGGCAGCTTCACCGAAGCAGTGGGCGCGGAATCCACCGCGCTGGGTTACTTCGCTTATGCCGCAGGCGACAACGCCAGTGCACTGGGCGCGCAGACCTGGGCCATCGGCAAGGACAGCACGGCCATCGGTTACTACGCCACCGCTGGCGCCGAAAACAGTGTCGCGCTGGGCGCCTATTCGGGCTCCAATCGGGCCAATACGGTGGCCGTGGGCACCAATGGCAATGAACGCCAGATCGTCAGCGTGGCCGCGGGTACGCAGGCGACGGATGCAGTGAACAAGGCGCAGCTGGACGCTGTGGCAAGCACCGCCGACGGCACCGCGCGCTTCTTCCAGGCACAACCCGAAGCGGGCAGTGATGCCGGTGCGTTCGCCGAGGGCGAAGGCGCGGTCGCGGCCGGTTCGTCGAGCAATGCGATTGGCGCCGGCGCGGTTGCACATGGCGCTGCCGCGTCGGCGATCGGTGATGACAGCGTGGCGGTGGGTCGCAACAGCAGCGCCACCGGCAACGGCGGTGTTGCCATCGGTGGCCTCGGGCAGGCCTACGATGAGTACAACCAGCCGATCATCGGCGCCGACGGCAAGGCGCAGCAGGTGGGCACCACGGCGGCCGCCGATGCCACGGCGGTCGGCAGCGGTGCACAGGCCACCGGGGCTGCCAGCAGCGCGTTCGGCAATGCCGCCAAGGCCAGTGGCGACAACAGCTTCGCGGCAGGCGGCAAGTCGCGCGCCACCGGCAGCTATGCGGTCGCGGTCGGTGACAGCGCCTTCGCCAGCAGCGATGACAGCACCGCTGTCGGTGGTTACAGCTGGGCGACGGCCAGTGGCGCAGCAGCGTTCGGTTCGGGTGCGTGGGCCACCGCCACCAATGCCTCGGCATTCGGCAACGCGGCGTGGGCCAGCGGCAGTGGCGCAACCTCCATCGGCTACAACAGCTGGGCCAATGGTGCCAGCTCCACCGCGGTCGGCCGTGGTGCCTTCGGCTATGGCGACAACAGCGTGGCGCTGGGCTTCCAGGCGCTGGGCAACAGCCTCAACAGCATTGCCATCGGCACCAACACGGTGGCCGGTGGTGAAAGCGCGATTGCGTTGGGCGCCGGCAGCAACGCCAGCGCCAGCAATGCTGTCGCGCTCGGTGCCGGTTCCGTTGCCAGCCGTGCACGCACGGTGTCGGTGGGCAGCAGCGGCAACGAGCGGCAGATCACCAACGTCGCTGCCGGTACCCAAGCCACGGACGCGGTGAACAAGGCACAGCTGGATGCGGTCGCGAGTACCGCCACCACCACCAGCCGCTTCTTCCAGGCCAGTGGCAGCGGCGACGACGTAGCCGGTGCGCTGGTGGAGGGTGACAACGCGCTGGCTGCCGGTGATGCGGCCAACGCCATCGGCAACGGCGCCACCGCGCTCGGCAGTGGTGCCAACGCGCTGGCCAACAACGCGCAGGCGATCGGTTTCAACGCGCTGGCCAGCGCCGCCAACGCCAGCGCCGTCGGTGCCAACGCACAGGCGACCGGTGAGTACGCCACCGCGCAGGGTGCGGAAAGCGAAGCCAGCGGCGAGCAGAGCGCAGCGTTCGGTGCCGCCAGCATCGCCAGTGGTGCCGGCAGTACCGCCAACGGTGTGTTGTCCGAAGCCTCCGGCGAGGAAGCCGTGGCGGTGGGCTACTTCAGCAACGCCAGCGGCAGCGGCGCCACCGCGGTCGGCAGCGAGAGCGTCGCCAGCGGCACCGCGTCGGCAGCGTTCGGCATCGGCGCAGAAGCGACCGGTGGCTACAGCACCGCCATCGGTGGCTATGCGCAGGCTTCGGCGTTCAATGCCACCGCCTTCGGCAACTTCGCCAATGCCTCCGGTTCCAACAGCGTGGCGCTGGGCGGCGACTCCGAGGCGTCGGGTGCCTACAGCACCGCCACCGGCCAGGGCAGCCTGGCCACCGGCACCAACAGCGTCGCCGTCGGCGGTTCGCTGTTCGGCGTGCTGGCCACCGAAGCATCGGGCAATTACTCCACCGCCGTCGGTGGTGGCGCCTGGTCCGGTGGCATCAACAGCACCGCACTGGGCAACGCCGCCGAATCGCGCGCGGCCAACAGCGTGGCGCTGGGCGCCGATTCGATCGCGGACCGCGACAACACCGTGTCGGTGGGCGGTGGTGGCAATACCCGCCAGATCACCAACGTGGCCGCTGGCACGCAGGGCACTGATGCGGTCAACAAGAACCAGCTCGACGCAGTAGCCGCAGCAGCGGAAAAGACCAGCAGGCAGTTCCAGGCCAGTGGCAACGCCGATGGTGAAACCGGCGCCCTGGTCGAGGGCGACAACGCGCTGGCGGCCGGTGATGCGGCCAACGCCATCGGCAACGGTGCCACCGCACTCGGCAGCGGCGCCAATGCACTGGCGGCCAACGCCACGGCGGTCGGCATCGATGCGCTGGCCACCGGCAACAACGCCGCAGCACTGGGCAGTACCGCACAGGCCACCGGCGAAGACAGCCTTGCGCTCGGTACCGGCGCCAGCGCCAGCGAGCTGGGTGCCAGCGCCGCGGGTACGCGTGCACAGGCCAGTGGTGCGTACAGCACCGCGACCGGCACCGAATCCAACGCCAGCGGCACGCAGGCACTGGCCAGTGGCTTCCGCAGTGCCGCCTCCGCCGATGGCACCACCGCGGTCGGTGGCTATGCTGAAGCCAGCGGTCGCCTCGGGACCGCGTTGGGCTACGGCTCGGCGGCCAGCGGTGCCAACACCACGGCAGTGGGCTTCGGCGCCGCCGCGGCCGGTAGCGGTGCCGTTGCGGTCGGCCAGTCCAGCGAAGCCAGTGGCGCTGAGAGCGTGGCCATCGGTGGCAGCACCTTCTTCGGCCTGATCCCGTCGCGCGCCAGCGGCACCGGCGCGGCGGCCTTCGGTGCCGGCGCCTGGGCGACCGAAGATTACGCCACCGCGATCGGCTGGAACTCGTGGGCGGATGCGGCAGATGCCACGGCACTGGGCGCCAGTGCCACCGCCAGTGGGTTGAACAGCGTGGCGCTGGGCGCCGGCTCCAAGGCCGAGCGCGACAATACCGTGGCCGTGGGCACCGCGGGCGGTGAGCGCCAGGTGACCCATGTCGCAGCCGGCACCGAGGCCACCGACGCGGTGAACAAGGGCCAGCTGGACGCGGTTGCCAGCGTTGCCGACAGGACTGCCCGGCAGTTCCAGGCCAGCGGCAACGCCGATGGCGAAGCCGGTGCCCTGGTCGACGGCGACAACGCACTGGCCGCCGGCAACGCGGCCAACGCCGTCGGCAACGGCGCCACCGCGCTGGGCAGCGGAGCCAACGCCATGGCCGTCAACGCCACCGCCATCGGCGTCGATGCCCTGGCCACCGGCAACAACGCCGCGGCTCTGGGCAACAACGCACAGGCCAGTGGTGTCGACAGCGTGGCGGTGGGCAGCGGCGCCAGCGCCGGCGAACTCGGTGCCAGCGCCAGCGGCACCGGTGCCCAGGCCAAGGGTGCCTACAGCACCGCCAGTGGTGCGCAGGCCACGGCCAGCGGCACGCAGTCGCAGGCCAGCGGCTTCCGCGCCAACGCCTCGGCTGACGGTGCCTCCGCGCTGGGCAGCTATGCCGAAGCCAGTGGCCGGCTTGGTACGGCGGTCGGCTACGGCAGCAAGGCCACCGGCGCGAATGCCACCGCAGTGGGTGTCAGCGCCAATGCGTCGGCAGCCGGCAGCATCGCACTGGGTGCCGGCTCGGTGGCTGATCGTGCCAATACCGTGTCAGTGGGCAGCGGCACCAGTGATCGTCAGATCACCCGTGTCGCCGCCGGTACCGAGCGCACCGATGCAGTCAATCGTGGCCAGCTCGATGCGGTCGCGGCGACCGCCGATGGCACCGCACGCTACGTCAAGGCCACTGGTGCGGGTACCGCCAGTGCCAGCGGCAGCGATGCCGCTGCGGTCGGTTCGGCCGCCAGTGCCAGTGGTGCACGCAGCAATGCGCTGGGTGCCAACGCGATGGCCATTGGCAATGGTGCGCTTGCACTGGGCAACAGCGCCGGCGCGTCCGGTGCGAACTCGGTGGCTCTGGGGGCGGGTTCGCGTGCGCTCGATGCCAACGTGGTCTCGGTCGGCGGCGGCAATGGCACCGATGGCCCGGCCACGCGGCGCATCGTCAATGTGGCCGACGGCCGCATCGCTGCCGGCAGCACCGATGCGGTCACCGGTTCGCAGCTCAACGTCACCAACCAGCGCGTGGGCGCAGTGGAAACCCGCGTCGGTGATTTCGATTCGCGCATCGCGACGGTCGAGACCACGGCGGCCAGTGCAGTCGGCTATGACGACGCCAGCCGTGATCGCCTGACCCTGTCCGGCTTCCAGGGCACCACCATCGACAACGTCGGTGCCGGCAGCATCGCCGCCGGCAGCCGCCAGGCGATCAATGGCGGGCAGTTGTTCCAGTCGCTCAGTGATGCCGCCAGCTTCCTCGGCGGTGGCGCCAGCGTCGGCATGCAGGGCGTGTTCGTGGCGCCGAACTACGTGATCCAGGGCGCCACCTACAGCAACGTCGGCGATGCGCTCGGTGCGCTGGACCGCAAGGTCAGCGAGATCGATCGCCGCACCGCCGGAGGCACGCGTTCGGGAACGGCAAGCCTGCGTTCGATGAGTGCCTCGCTGGATGAAAGCGCACTGGCCAGCGTCGCCGACGCACCGGCCACCGCCGACGCGGCACCGGCCAGCACCGCACGCGTGCAGGGCACGCCGACGGCCGCCGCCGCCGGTGCCGGGATTCCGGTTGGCACCCCGGCCACGGGCTTCAATGCCGTCGCCATGGGTGAGGGCGCAGTGGCCAGTGGCGCCTCGTCCACCGCCATCGGCCAGGGTGCCAGTGCCACGGCTGCCAACGCGGTGGCTTTGGGCCAGGGCTCGGTTGCCGATCGTGCCAACACCGTGTCGGTCGGTAGCGAAGGCAACGAACGCCAGGTCACCAACGTCGCCGCCGGCACCACCGCCACCGACGCCGTCAACAAGGGCCAGCTGGACCGTGGCATGGCCACTGCCAACAGCTACACCGACAGCCGCGTGCAGGCCGTCGCCGACAGCTTCGATGTGTTCAAGGGCGAGATCGACGGGCGCCTGCGCCACATGGATCGCCGCATCGACCGCCAGGGCGCCATGAGCGCGGCGATGCTCAACATGGCCACCAGTGCCGCCGGTATCCGCACCCAGAACCGGGTCGGCGTCGGCATCGGTTTCCAGGGCGGCGAGTCGGCGTTGTCGCTGGGCTACCAGCGTGCGATCAGCGATCGCGCCACGGTCACCTTCGGCGGTGCCTTCAGCAGCGACGACAGCTCGGTTGGCGTCGGTGCTGGTTTCGGCTGGTAAGCCAAACCACTGCGCCGGCGGCCACCCACGCCGGCGCATCACCTGCAACGAGGGCCTGGGGGGAGGTCACGGCAATCCCGGCTGGGCCGGCCGGGAGTCGTCAAGGAATGATGGCCGCAGTGTTGGTTCGATCCATGACCCAGAAGAGGAATTTCGACGTGATCAAGAAGCAGAACCTTCGCATCAATGTGCTTGCCGCCGCCGTGCTGTCGATGACCGCGGTGGGTGCCGTCCACGCCGCCGGGTTGCCGACCCGTGAACCGGTGCGCCAGGCCAGCACCGCCGAGCCGGGCGCCGAGCGCATCATCGTCAAGTATCGTGCCGGCACCGCTGCGGCGGGCGACCGTTCGGCCAAGCTGTCCACCGTGCAGTCCGCGCTGACCCGCGCCAGCCTGTCCGGTGGCACCGCCCGCGCCAGCACGCTGGGCCCGCAGGTCGTGCGCAGGCTCGGCGTCGGTGCCGACCTGATCCGCCTGCAGGGGCGCCTGGCGCCTGCGGAACTGCAGCGCGTGCTGAAGGAACTGAAGGCCGACCCGGCCGTGCAGTACGCCGAAGCCGACGTGAAGCTGCGCCGCACCGAGCTGCGCGCCGGTGACGTGCAGCCGGCGCTGGCGCCGAACGATCCGTACTACCAGCAGTACCAGTGGCACCTGCACAACGCCACCGGTGGCATCAACGCACCGTCGGCGTGGGATGTATCGCAGGGCGAGGGCGTGGTAGTGGCCGTGCTCGACACCGGCATCCTGCCGCAGCACCCGGACCTGGTCGGCAACCTGCTGGAAGGCTACGACTTCATCAGCGATGCCGAGACGTCGCGCCGTGCCACCAACGATCGCGTGCCGGGCGCGCAGGACTATGGCGACTGGGTCGAGAACGACAACGAGTGCTACACCGGCTCCGTCGCGGAGGACAGCTCCTGGCACGGTACCCATGTGGCCGGCACCGTGGCCGAGCAGACCAACAACGGCGTCGGCATGGCCGGTGTCGCGCACAAGGCCAAGGTGCTGCCGGTCCGCGTGCTCGGCAAGTGCGGTGGCTACCTTTCCGATATCGCCGACGCCATCACCTGGGCCTCCGGCGGCACCGTGGCGGGCGTGCCCGCCAATGCCAACCCGGCCGAGATCATCAACATGAGCCTGGGTGGAAGCGGCAGCTGTGACGGAACCTACCAGGATGCGATCAATGGCGCGATCTCGCGTGGCACCACCGTGGTCGTGGCGGCCGGCAACGAGACCGACAACGCATCCAAGTACCGTCCGGCCAGTTGCGACGGCGTGGTGACCGTCGGCGCCACCCGCATCACCGGCGGCATCACCTACTACTCCAACTACGGCACCCGCGTGGACCTGTCCGGTCCGGGGGGTGGCGGCAGCGTCGATGGCAATCCGGGCGGCTACGTCTGGCAGTCCGGTTCCGATGCGGCCACCACGCCGGAGTCAGGCAGCTACAGCTACATGGGCATGGGTGGCACGTCGATGGCCTCGCCGCACGTGGCTGCCGTCGCTGCACTGGTGCAGAGCGCGCTGATCGCCAAGGGCAAGGATCCGCTGGCCCCCGCCGCGATGCGCGCGCTGCTGAAGGAAACCGCGCGCCCGTTCCCGGTCAGCATCCCGACCGCCACCCCGATCGGCACCGGCATCGTCGATGCCAAGGCGGCGCTGGCCAAGGCACTGGAAGAGCCGTGCACCGAGAACTGCGGGCCGGTGGCGACGCCGCTGACCAACAAGGCCGCCGTGGGGGGCCTGAACGGTACGGCCGGCAGCAGCCGCCTGTACAGCTTCGAGGCAGCCGCTGGCAAGCAGCTCAGCGTGATCACCTACGGTGGCACCGGCAACGTGTCGGTCTACATCGCCCAGGGACGCGAGCCGAGCGCCAGCGACAACGATGGCAAGTCGACCCGTCCCGGCACGTCCGAAACGGTACGGGTGAACAAGCCGGTGGCAGGCACCTACTACATCAAGGTGGTGGGCGAAGCGGCCTACAACGGCGTGAGCATCCTCGCCACGCAGTAAGCCTGACGTGTCGTAGTTGAACGGCCGAGGCCCGTCATCCTGTGTGACGGGCTTCGTCTTTTTACGAAAGCTGGCCGCATGGCGGCGGAAATCATGGCTTAACTGCTAAAGTCGGTCCGATTGACAGGAGAGTCACGTGAACGCGCTCGCTGCAACCGTTACCGACGATGCCGAAGGCCGCATCCTGGATGCGCTGCTGGCACGCGGCCGGCTCAAGGAAGGAGACCTGGCGCGCGCGCGGCCGCTGCACGCCGAGGCCGGCGGCAGCCTGCTGGGCCTGCTGGTGCGCCTGGGCCTGGTGTCTGAACGCGACCAGGCACAGGCCAGCGCCGAGGTGCTGGGCCTGCCGCTGCTGGAGGGCAAGCAGGTGCCGGAAGCCCCGCCGCAGGCGCTGGCCGAGGGACTGCCGCTGTCGCTGCGTTTCCTGAAACAGTTCCATGTGTGCCCGCTGGAGCTGAATGAACACGGGGTGCGTCTGTGGCTGGCCGATGCCCACGATGCCTATCCGCAGCAGGCCGTGCAGTTGGCGCTGGGGGTTCCGGTGACACCAGTGCTGGGCATGCGCGCGGAGATCGATGACCTGGTCGAGCGCTGGTTCGGCCAGGGCCGCAGCGCGATGGGCGCGATCGTGGAAACCGCCGATGGCGAGGGCGGCGCGGTCGACGATATCGAGCACCTGCGCGACCTCGCTTCGGAAGCGCCGGTGATCCGTCTGGTCAACCTGGTGATCCAGCGTGCGGTGGAACTGCGCGCTTCGGATATCCATGTCGAACCGTTCGAGAGCCGGTTGAAGGTCCGCTACCGGGTCGATGGCGTGCTGGTGGAGGGCGAAAGCCCGCCGGCCAACCTCACCGCCGCGGTGATCAGCCGCATCAAGATCATGGCCCGGCTCAACATCGCCGAGCGCCGCCTGCCGCAGGACGGCCGCATCATGCTGCGCGTGCAGGGCAAGGAGCTGGACCTGCGCGTGAGTACCGTGCCCACCGCGCATGGCGAAAGCGTGGTGATGCGCCTGCTGGACCGTGAAACGGTGGTCTTCGATTTCCACCGGCTCGGCTTCACCGACGCCTTCCTGCCGCAGTTCCGCAAGGTACTGGAGCAGCCGCACGGCATCCTGCTGGTGACCGGCCCGACCGGCTCGGGCAAGACCACCACGCTGTACACCGCGCTGAGCCAGCTCAACACCGCCGACGTCAAGATCATCACGGTGGAAGATCCGGTCGAATACCAGATCGAGGGCATCAACCAGATCCAGGCCAAGCCGCAGATCGGCCTGGATTTCGCCAACGCGCTGCGCAGCATCGTCCGCCAGGATCCGGACATCATCATGATTGGTGAAATGCGCGACCTGGAAACCGCGCGCATCGCCATCCAGTCGGCATTGACCGGCCACCTGGTGCTGTCCACCCTTCACACCAACAATGCGGCCGGTGGCATCACCCGCCTGCTCGACATGGGCGTGGAGGATTACCTGCTCACCTCGACCATCAACGGCATCCTCGCCCAGCGCCTGGTGCGCCGGCTGGAGCCGACCCATGCCGAACGCTACGCAGCCTCGCCAGAGGAGATCGAACGCTTCGAGCTGCGCCGCCTGCAGCCGGAGGGACCGATCCACCTTTACCGCCCGAAGCCCTCGGCGCTGGCGCCGACCGGCTACCTGGGGCGTACCACCATCATGGAATTCCTGGTGATGAACGATGCGCTGCGGCGTGCGGTGATGCGTCGCGATGGCATGGGCGAGATCGAGCGCATCGCCCGCGAAGCCGGCATGCGCACCATGTACGAGGATGGCCTGTCCAAGGCGTTGAGCGGACAGACCACCATCGAGGAAGTGCTGCGCGTGACCGAGGAAAGCTGATGCGTGCAGGGCGCCGGGGCTGACATGCCGAACTACCGCTACAAGGCGCTCAATCCGCACGGTGAGGTCTTCGACGGGCAGATGGAAGCGGCCAGCGAGGCCGAGCTGATCGCGCGCCTGCAGGACCAGGGCCACCTGCCGATGGAGACGCAGCTGGCCGACGCCGGCGCGATCGGCGGCAGCAGCTGGCGCAACCTGCTGCAGCAGCGCCCGTTGCAGGGCGCTGCATTGCTGCAGTTCACCCAGCAGCTGGCGACCCTGCTCGGTGCCGGCCAGCCGCTGGACCGCGCGCTGTCGATCCTGCTGGGGTTGCCCGAGGACGAACGATCGCGCCGCGCGATCACCGACATCCGCGACGTGGTGCGCGGCGGTGCACCGCTGTCCACCGCGCTGGAACGCCAGCATGGGCTGTTCTCGCGGCTGTACGTGAACATGGTGCGCGCCGGCGAAGCCGGTGGCAGCCTGCATGAAACCCTGCAACGCCTGGCCGACTACCTCGAGCGCAGCCGCGCGCTGCAGGGCAAGGTCATCAACGCACTGGTCTACCCGGCCATCCTGTTGGTGGTGGTGGGCGGCGCGCTGCTGTTCCTGCTTGGCTATGTGGTGCCGCAGTTCGCGCAGATGTACGAGAGCCTGGACGTGGCGCTGCCGTGGTTCACCAATGCGGTGCTGCAGCTGGGCCTGTTCGTGCGCGACTGGTGGGTGCTGCTGCTGGTGGTGCCGGCGCTGCTGGCGCTGTTCTTCGAGCGCAAGGCGCGGCAACCCGCGTTCCGGCTGGCGCTGGATGGCTGGCTGCTGCAGCGCCGTGGCATCGGCCGTCTCGTCGGTGAACTGGAAACCGCGCGCCTGGCGCGCACGCTGGGCACCCTGCTGCGCAACGGCGTGCCCCTGCTGGGCGCGCTGGGCATCGCCCGCAACGTGCTGGGCAACCGCGCACTCGCCGCCGACGTGGAAACGGCCGCCGATGAAGTGAAGAACGGCGCCGGCCTGTCGCTGGCACTGTCGCGCGGCAAGCGCTTCCCGCGCCTGGCCCTGCAGATGATCCAGGTCGGCGAGGAATCCGGCGCCCTCGATACCATGCTGCTGAAGGCGGCCGACACCTTCGAACAGGATAGTGCCCGGCGCATCGACCGCCTGCTGGCGGCGATGGTGCCGGCGATCACCCTGGTGCTGGCCTCGGTGGTGGGCGCGGTGATCGTGGCCGTGCTGGTGCCGCTGTACGACCTGACCAATGCCATCGGTTGACGATGGCACTCCCTGCAACCCCGACACTCCGCAACTGAAAGGACCGTCCATGATTGCCCGTCGCCGACCGATCCGCCTTTCCTTCACTGCCGCGCGCAACCAGTCGGGCATGAGCCTGCTGGAAATCATCATCGTCATCGTGCTGATCGGCGCGGTGCTGACCCTGGTCGCCAGCCGCGTGCTGGGCGGTGCCGACCGTGGCAAGGCCAACATCGCCAAGGCGCAGGTGCAGACCGTGGCGTCCAAGATCGATAACTACCAGATCGACACCGGCAAGCTGCCCGGCTCGCTCAATGACCTGGTGACCGCACCGGCCGGTGTTGGCGGCTGGCTCGGCCCGTACGCCAAGCCGGCCGACCTGAACGACCCGTGGGGCCACGCCTTGGAATACCGCGCACCGGGCGAAGGCCAGCCCTATGAGCTGGTCAGCCTGGGCAAGGATGGCAAGGCCGGCGGCAGCAGCGTCGACGCTGACATCCGCTACCAGCCGTAACCGCGCATGACGTATTTCCTGCCGCGCCGGTTGCCCCACCCGCGCCTGCACGGCAGGCGCGCGGCGGGACTGTCGCTGCTGGAAATGCTGCTGGTGATCGCACTGATCGCGGCGATCGGCCTGATCACCGCCGCTGGCCTGTCGCGCGGCGTCGCCGGCATGCAGCTGCGCAGCGCAGGCAAGGACATCGCCAGCCAGCTGCGCATGGTGCGCGCGCAGGCGATCGCCCGCGGTGAACCGCAGCGCTTCGTCATCGAGCCGGCGCGGCGGCGCTGGGAAGGCGCCAACCAGCGCCACGGTGAGGTGCCCGTACAGCTGCAGGTGCAGTTCGAAGGTGCCGCACAGCTGGCCACCGCGCCGGGGCAGGGCGTGATCGAATTCCATCCCGATGGTGGCTCCAGCGGTGGCCGCATCCGGTTGCAGCGCGACGGCGCCGAATGGCGCGTCGACGTCGGCTGGCTCACCGGCGAGGTCCGCTCCGGCCCCTGGCGGGCGCAATGAAGCGGCGCGCGCGTGGCTTCACCCTGCTGGAAGTGATCATCGCCTTCGCCCTGCTGGGCCTGGCGTTGACCCTGCTGCTGGGCAGCCTGTCCGGCGGCGCAAAACAGGTGCGCGATGCCGAGTTGCGCACGCGCGCGGTGCTGCACGCCCAGTCGTTGCTGGCCGAAGCCGGTGTCGACACGCCGCTGCAGGTGGGCAGCCAACAGGGTGACTGGGAACAGGGGCGCTATCACTGGAAACTGCAGGTTCAGCCGTGGGTGGAGCCCCGCGCCGGCACTGTCGGGCAGGCGACGTCACCGGGTACTGCATGGCTGGCGGAGCTGCAGTTGCAGGTGCGCTGGGGCGACAGCGAACGCGAGCAGCTGCGCTGGCGCAGCCTGCGCCTGTTGCCGCCCGACCTGGAGAATGCCCGGTGAGGCGCCGCGCCGCAGGGTTCACCCTGGTCGAAGTGATGCTGGCCACCGTGTTGCTGGCCGGCGGCCTGGCGTTGGCCTTTGCCAGCGTGCGCTCGGCGATGGCGGTCAGCCAGCGCGGCGAGCAGATCGCCGCCGAAAGCGAACGCATGCGCGCGGTGGAATCGTTGCTGCGCAGGCAGCTGGCGGCTGCGCTGCGCACGCCGCTGGAAGTTCCGGATCCCACCCGCGAGCCGGTCTTCTTCCAGGGCGAAGAGCAGCGCATGCTGTTCGCCGCCGACCTGCCCGGCTACCTCGGCCGTGGCGGACCCTACCTGCATGCGCTGCAGGTCGACGGACACGATGGCCAACAGCGCCTGCTGCTGGAGCTGGTGCTGCTGCAGGAAGGCGAGCGCATCGCCGAGAACCCGCCGCGCCCGCCCGAGGTGCTGGTGGAAAACCTGAAGTCGGTGCAGCTGCGCTATCGGGGTATCGATGCCAGCACCGGGCAGGTGACTGACTGGATGCCTCGCTGGGACGACACCCGCCGCCTGCCGATGCTGGTGGAGATCCAGATCGCGCCGGCCCGGGGTGCGCCGTGGCCGCCGCTGGTGGTGGCGCTGCGCGCCGGTGGCAGCGGAGGCGCGCGATGAGGCGTCAGGGTGGGGCGGCACTGGTGCTGGTGCTGTGGCTGATCGCGTTGATGACCGCGCTGGTCGGCGCATTCGCGCTGAGCGCACGGGTCGAACACCTGCAGCAGCGCGTGCTGGATGACGATGCACGCGGGCAGGAACGTGCGCGCGCCGGCCTCGAATATGCACTGCTGCGCCTGTCGGCCGATCCGCAGCGCGCGCCCTGGCGTGCCGATGGCCGGACCTATCGCTGGCAGTTCGACGACGCCAGCATCGAGATCAAGGTGCTGGACGAGAACGGCAAGATCAACCTGAACCTGGCCGATGCCGCGCTGCTGGCCGCCTTCCTCAAGGCACTGGGTGAAGACGATGCACAGGCCCGGCAGCTGGCCGGGGCCATCATCGACTGGCGTGACGAGGACAGCCTGCTGCAGCCGGGCGGTGGTGCCGAAGCGCAGGACTACGCCGCAGCCGGGTTGCCCTATGGCCCACGCAACAAGCGGTTCGAGACCCTGGGCGAGCTGCAGCGCGTGCTGGGCATGCGCGGCACGCTGTACCGGGCGATGTTGCCGCACCTGACCCTGTACAGCCGCCAGGCGCGGCCGGATCCCCAGTTCGCCGGCGCACCGGTGCTGACCGCACTGGGCCTGGATGCGGATACCGTGCTGGCGCAGCGCGCCCAGCAGGAGCGTGATGCAGATTCCGCTGGTGGTACGACAACGCTTGCCAGCAGCAGCGGCACCTATAGTATCGAGTCCGCTGCCATCGACAGCAGTGGACGCAGGTCGGTGTTGCAGGCAGTGATACGCAGTGGCTCGGGCGGGGTTCCCGGGCGGACCTACACAGTGCTTCGCTGGGAGCAGGGAATGACAGCAAGATGACGGCGTGGCAGGACAGTCTGCGGCAGGTGCAGGGCCGGATCGGCCCGGGCGCTGGCCGTTTCCTGCGCTGGTGGCGGCAGTCGCTGCTGGCCTGGGTACCGGTGCGCTGGCAATGGGCGTTGGGCTGGGGCCAGGCCCGCCTGTTGCTGCAGCCTGAGAGCGACCAGCTGCAGGTCTGGCGTGAGGCCGGTGAACGCCGCGAAGTGGTGGCGCGCCTGCCGTGGCCGCTGTCGCCGGTGGAACTGGACCGGGTACTCGAGCCGCGCCTGCGCAGCCTGCCCCGGGTGTGGCTGCTGCCCGCGGCGGATGTGCTGCGGCGCACGCTGCGCCTGCCCGCCGCGGCGGCCGACCGCCTGCGTGCCGTGGTCGGTTTCGAGATCGACCGGCAGACCCCGTTCGAAGCGTCCCAGGTCAGCTATGACGTGCGTGAACTCGGCGCGGGCGGCGAAGGGCAGTTGCAGGTCGAACTGGTAGCGTGGCCACTGCGGCAGCTGGAAGCATGGCGCACGCGGGTGGGCCAATGGGCCGATGCGCTGGCCGGCGTCGATGCCATCGATGCGCAGGGCAACGTGTTGCAGGTGAACCTGCTGCCGCCCGCGCAGCGCCAATTGCGGCCAGACCCGATGCGGCGCTGGAACCTGCTGCTGGCAGCGGCATCCGTCGTGATGCTGGTACTGGCCGCGGTGCAGTTGCTGGACAACCGCCAGGCCGCCGCCGACGAACTGCGGGCGCAGGTCGAGCGCAGCGCGCGCAGCGCGCGTGGCGTGGCCAGCGAACGCGCGCAGCTGCAGGCGCTGATCGATGGTGCTGCATTCCTTGAGAAGCAGCGCAGCCAGCGCGCCGGTACCGTGGAGATCTGGAACGAACTGACCCGGCGCCTGCCGGAAGGCACCTACCTGGAAAAGCTGGCGATCGAGAACAACAACCTGCAGCTGATCGGCCTGAGCCGCGAGGCATCGCAGCTGGTGCAGCTGCTGCAGGATGCACCGCAGTGGCGCAAGGTCAACCTGACCGGGGTGTTGCAGGCCGATGGCGCGGCCAGTGGCCGCGACCGCTTCACCATGACCGCCGAACTGCAGCCGTTGCCGGCCGCAGCACCGACCCCGGAGGCGGCCGATGCCGATGCCAAGCGCACGCCGTGATCGCTGGTTGGCGCTGGCACTGCTGTTGGCAGTGCTGGGCCTGGCCTATCTGCTGCTGGTGCACCCCTGGTTCACCCAGCCGCTGCGTGCGATCGATGCCGATGTCGCCGCCCTGCGCGAACGCGAGTCGCGCGTGCAGGCGCAGCTGCAGCAGCAGCCGCAGATCGAACAGCGCCTTCGCGCTACCCGCGAGGCACTGCAGCAGCGGCCAGGCTTCCTGCGCGAAGCCACCGCCGAAGCTGCCGCCGCTGCATTGGGCGCCCGGCTGCAGGATGCGGTAGCGATGGCCAGCCCGGGCAACCGCAGCTGCACCATCAGCAACCGCACGCCGCTGACCGACAACCGGCGCGATGCCGAGTTCGTGCGCGTCGCCATGCAGGTGCGCCTGCGCTGCGGCGTGGCCGAACTGGCCACCGTGCTGCACAGCCTCGAAACCGGCAGCCCCCGCCTGTTCGTCGACAACCTCAACCTGATCGCGCAGCGCTTCCAGCAATCGCCGAACGAATCGGGGCTGGGCCTGGATGTGTCCTTCGAGCTGGCCGGCTATCTGCTGCCAGGCGCCGCCGCCGATGGCACGGTTCCGGCGCCCGCTGCAGCGCCGACGCCGGCTGCTTCGCCGGCCGAGGCCACGCCTGCGCCCCAGCCGGCGCCCCCGTCCGAAGGGCAGGAGGTGGCCGATGAAGCTTGAGCAGATCAGCCTGCGTACCGGCTTCCTGCTGGCACTGGCCGGCTGGGCGGCGATGGTCTGGCTGGCAACCGTCTTCGGGCTGGGCAGCCAGCTGCCGGGCGCGGACGGTGATGCCGACGCCGCGCCATCGCTGCCATCGCTGCCGCCGCTGGCTGCAGAGCGCATGGCCAGCGCCGACAGCTACAGCGCGATCGGAGAGCGCCCGCTGTTCGCCGAAGACCGCAGGCCGCGGCCCTATCTGCTGGGGGGCAGCGAACCGGCGGCCAGTGCCGCGTTGCGCCTGACCGGCGTGCTGCTGACCGGCGATTTCGGCATGGCCACCTTCACCACCGAACAGAACCGCTCGCTGCGCCTGCGTCTCAACGGCGAAGCCGTGGATGGCTGGCAGCTGGTCGCGCTGCAGCCGCGTCAGGCGACGGTGATCGGCCCCGGTGGCAACCAGGTCCTGGAACTGGCCGTGTTCAACGGCCAGGGCGGTGAGCCGCCGACGGTGCTGCGCGGTGCCAACGGTGTACCGCCTGCAGGTGCGATCGTTGTGCCGCCTTCGGCGGGTGCTCCGCCGGCGCCGTCCCCGGTCGCGGCCACCCCACCGACGCCGCCCGCCGGCAATGCCCCCACACCTGCGGCGTCAGCTGCCAAAACACCACCGGCCAACAACAACGGTCCCAGCGAAGCGCAGATGCAGGCCATCCGCGAACGCATCCAGGCCCGCCGCCGCCAGCTGCAGCAACAGCAGCAACAACCGTCGCCGCCCCCGGGCGATGGCACCAACCGATAGAGTGAATGCATGAACCTGCGTTTTCTTCCCTGGTCCTTTGCCCTCGCGCTGCTGGTCGGCTGCAGTACGGTGTCCGCGCCGCACGTGCAGCGCAACGGCAACCTGTCGCCCAGCGCCGCTGCCGGCCAAGCGGCCGACGTCGCCGCTGATGCCGCCCGCGAAAGCCAGGGCGCACCGCAGGCGGTGATCCGTCGCGGCACCGGCACCATGATCAACCGTGAGGCCGCGCGCGCACCGGCCCCGGCGCTGCATGGCGCCAGCACCGGCGAGGCCACCTTCAACTTCGAAGGCGAATCGCTGCATGCGGTGGTCAAGGCCATCCTTGGCGACATGCTTGGCCAGAACTACGTGATTGCACCGGGCGTGCAGGGCACGGTGACCCTGGCCACGCCCAAGCCGGTCTCGCCGGCGCAGGCGCTGAACCTGCTGGAGATGGTGCTGGGCTGGAACAACGCGCGCATGGTCTACAGCGGCGGCCGCTACAACATCGTCGCCGCCGACCAGGCGCTGGCCGGCACGGTCGCGCCGAGCACCGCGCCGGCGGCCAGCGCACGCGGCTTCGAGGTCCGCGTGGTCCCGCTGCAGTTCATCTCCGCCACCGAGATGAAGAAGGTGCTGGAGCCGTATGCGCGTCCCAACGCCATCGTCAATGTGGACAGCGGCCGCAACGTGATCACCCTCGGTGGTACGCGCGCAGAACTGGAAAACTACCTGCGCACCGTCGAGATCTTCGACGTCGACTGGTTGTCGGGCATGTCGGTGGGCGTGTTCCCGATCCAGTCGGGCAAGGCTGAGCAGGTCGCGGCCGACCTGGAAAAGGTATTCGGCGAAGAGAGCAAGACGCCCAGTGCTGGCATGTTCCGTTTCCTGCCGCTGGAGAACGCCAACGCCGTGCTGGTGATCACGCCGCAGGTACGTTACCTGGACCAGATCCAGCAGTGGCTGGATCGCATCGACACCGCAGGTGGCAGCGCCCGCCTGTTCTCCTACGAGCTGCGCTACATCAAGGCACGCGACCTGGCCGAGCGCCTCAGCGAGGCCTTCGCCAGCAGTGGCAACCGCGGCGCCTCCAGCCCGGCCTCGCTCGCGCCAGGCGCCATCCCGTCGCAGCTGGGCGGTGACGGCGATCGTGGCATGGACAACAACAGCAGCACCCTCGGCTCGACGCTGGGCGGGAGCAGTGGCAGTGGCAGCAGCAACGGCAGCCTGAACCTGCCGCAGCGCCAGCCCGGCAACGTCAGCGTCAGCCTGGAAGTGGAGGGCGACCGCGTCGGCGTGTCGGCGGTGGAGGAGACCAACACCCTGCTGGTGCGCTCGACCCCGCAGGCCTGGCGCTCGATCCGCGAGGTGATCGAGAAGCTGGACGTGATGCCGCTGCAGGTGCACATCGAGGCACAGGTGGCCGAAGTCGCGCTGACCGGTGACCTGAAGTACGGCGTGAACTGGTTCTTCGACAACGCTGTGGCTGGTCGCGCGCTGACCGGCGCACTGGCAGGCCTGACCCTGCCGCCGGCAGCGGGCGGTTCGTGGAATACCTTCGCCGGCGGTGTCACCGGCAACGACGGCGTGGGCTGGGCATTCACCGGCCACAACGCGGCCGCCGTGGTCAGCGCGCTGGACAAGGTCACCGACCTGCGCCTGCTGCAGACACCGTCGGTGTTCGTGCGCAACAACGCCGAGGCCACGCTCAACGTTGGCGACAAGGTGCCGATCAACACCACCACGGTGAATACCGGCGTGGGCACCAGCACCTACAGCTCGGTGCAGTACATCGACACGGGCGTGATCCTCAAGGTGCGCCCGCGCGTGACCCGCGATGGCACGGTGTTCCTGGATATCGTGCAGGAGGTCAGCAGCGCCTCCGACGTGCCGGACGCCTGCAACCCGAACGAGCGCAACTGCAATCCGCGCATCTCGACCAAGAAGCTGTCCACCGAAGCGGCGGTACAGAGCGGCGACACCATCATGCTGGCGGGCCTGATCACCGAGTCGGCCACCGATGGCAGCAGCGGCATTCCGGGCCTGAGCAGGATCCCGGTGGTCGGTGCGTTGTTCGGGCAGAAGACCCGCACCAGCCGTCGTTCGGAGGTGATCGTGCTGCTGACCCCGACCATCGTCCGCAACAACCAGGAATCGCGCAACCTGACCGATGAGTACAGCAAGCGCTTCCGCGCGATGGAGCCGCTGAACCAGCCGCGCGCGAAGAAGTAGGGGGTTTACGGCCGGGCTGCGCCCGGCACCCGCCGAGGCCGGAGCAACGGCAACAGCCAAAGCCAAAGCCAAAGCCAAAGCAACAGCGGGTTTACTGAGGGGGGCGCGTCGGCGTGGGGTGGCAGGACACGCCGTAAACCCCGCTCCGCGGCCCGGCCCAGCCGCGAGAGGCCGGGCGTTCGGGCGCTTGCGAAGCAGTGCTTCGCAAGCAAAGCGCCCTCACCCTTGGGGGCTCGATGGCGCCATCCATGGCGCCAACGGTCCTGCCACCCCACGCCGACCCACCTCTGACAGATTTCCGCGGCTGTTGGTAGGTGTCGACCTTGGTCGATACGGTAGATCCACGCCATGCGTGGATGACTCTTCATCGAAATCGAATATTTCTACATCTGTGAGATCTGAGCCGAGCATGGCTCGGCTCTACAGAAAGCAAGGCCCGACAGATCGCAGAAATCTGTCGAAGGTGGGGTGGGTCCGGTTGCGGGGGCGTGAGCGCCATGGATGGCGCGACCGAGCCTACAGGGACGTATTTACGGCGTCCCCCGCAACCGGACCCACCCCACCATTCCCCAGGAACCCGCTCTGGCTCTTGCTTCGGCTCCGGTCTCTGCAGGTGCCGGGTGCAACCCGGCCGATACCCTCCCGGTGCTACGCTGTGACCACCGACAACCACGGAGGCGGGATGGGGGCGATCGTGTTGTTGCCGCTGTGCGTGGACGATGCCGCGCTGGACCGCTGCCTGGCCGCACTGGATGCCGGCACCGCGCCGGGCACCGCGGTCTGGCTGGCCGATGACGCGCAGGCAGGGCCGCGTGCGCAGGCCGTGGTCGAGCACTGGTTGGCGCATACGCCGCTGCAGGCCGAGTACACCCGGCGCGCGCGGCCACTGGGCGAGGTTGCCCATCTGGATGAGATGCTGCGCGCCTGCGATGGCCTGGACGTGGCCGTGCTGGCGCCGGACAGCGTGCCGTCGCCCGGTTGGTTGCAGCAGTTGCAGGATGCCTTCGCCCGCGATGCCGCCATCGCCACCGCGACCCCCTGGTGCAATGCCGGCGAGACCGCGGCGTGGCCACGGCTGGGCGAGATCAATCCCGAACCCCATGACCCGGCCTTGCTGGCGCATACCTGCGCTACATTGCCGACGCTGCACCCGGAGTTGCCATCGGCGGTCACCCACGCGGTGCTGGTACGTGGCAACGCGCGCCGCCGTGCCGGTGGCCTGGACGTGGACAGCTATGCCGGCTGGAATGCCGCGCTGATCGATCTCAGCCTGCGCATGGCGGGCCTGGGGTGGCGCAATGTGTTGTGCGAGACCGCGTTCGTCAGCCGGGCAGGGGAGGCGGTCAGCCGCGATGGCGACCTGGAGGCCCTGGCGGCACGCTGGCCGGCCTGGGTGCCGCGGCTGGCCGATTTCCTGATGCACGATCCACTGCACGGTCTGCGTGCCGACCTGCAGCAGCGCATGCGGCAGGCGATAATGCCGAAGGAACAGGGCGACCTGTTTGTCCCGCCCGCGCCGGAGCCTCCCGTTTGAATGCAACCATTGCCGCCATCGTCGTCACCTACCAGAGTGGCAGCACCATCGATGCCTGCCTGTCGCGCCTGCGCCAGGCGCAGGACATCGCCGAGATCCGGGTGATCGACAATGGTTCGCTGGATGGCACGCTGGACATCGTGCAGCGGCATGCCAGCCATGACCCGCGCGTGCGCTTCGTCGGCAATCCGGACAATCCCGGCTTTGCCGCCGCCAACAACCAGGGCGTGGCCGACTCGCACAGCCCGTGGCTGGCCTTCATCAACCCGGACCTGATGATTGAGCCGGACACCCTGACCGAACTGCGCAGCCGTGGCGAGGTGCTGGGCGATTGCCTGCTGGGCGTGGAGCAGGTGGACGAGCACGGCCACGCCGATGAAGCGGTGCGCCGTCGCGATCCGGATTTCCTGCTGATGCTGCGCTCGCCGGGCAAGGGCTCGAAGCTGGCGGTTCCGCGCGATCCACACCAGGCCGTGCAGCCCGTGCCGGCGTTGTCCGGTGCGCTGCTGATGATGCCGCGTGCCCTGTTCGAGCGCATCGGTGGCTGGGATGCGGGTTACCGCCTGCATGCCGAAGACCTGGATCTGTGCCGCCGCGCACGCGAGGCCGGCGCGGTGGTGGCGATCGCCAACGACCTGCAGGTTACCCATGTGCGCGGCGTCTCCAGCCGCTCGCGGCCATTCTTCGTGGAATGGCACAAGCACAGGGGGCTGTGGCGTTACTTCCAGAAGTTCGAGGCCAGGCAGCGCACGCTGCCGGTACGCGTTGCGGTGTGGGCCGCGATCTGGGCGCATGCGCTGATGCTGGTGCCGAGGCTGCTGCGCAGGTCGCTGTAGCGCCGCAGGAGCATCCACGCATGGCGTGGATCTACCAATGCTGTTCCCCGTGAGCCGAGCGTGGCCGCAGGCACCCCGGTTCACCCTGCCGGGCGCATAATCCGCTCCATGCCTATCATCCAGTCCCTGCTCGACACCGACCTGTACAAGTTCACCATGATGCAGGCGGTGCTGCACCAGCACCCCGGCGCCCAGGTGCAGTACCGGTTCAAGTGCCGTACGCCCGGCATTGACCTGGCCCGCTACATCGACCAGATCGACGAAGAAATCGACCACCTGTGCAGCCTGCGCTTCAGCGACGCGGAGCTGGACTACATGCGTGGCCTGCGCTTCGTGAAGCCGGATTTCGCCGATTTCCTCGGCCTGTTCCACCTCGACCGCAAGTACATCCAGCTGCGCGCGTCGACGGCCGTGCCCGGCGAGATCGAACTGGACATTACCGGCCCGTGGCTGCACACCATCCTGTTTGAAGTGCCGCTGCTGGCGATCATCAACGAAGTCTGGTTCCGCAACACCACCACGGCCGACTTCGCCGAAGGCGAGCGCCGCCTGCAGGCCAAGGCCGCGCTGCTGCGCGATACCCCCGGCTTCGAACAATGCCGCATCGCCGACTATGGCAGCCGTCGCCGCTACTCGCGTGACTGGCACGCGCGGCTGCTGCCGCTGCTGCGCGACGCGCTCGGCCCGCAGCTGGTCGGCACCAGCAACGTCCACTTCGCGCGCCTGTACGGCATGACCCCGCACGGCACCATGGCCCACGAGTATCTGCAGGCGTTCCAGGCGCTCGGCCCGCGCCTGCGTGATTCGCAGGTGGCGGCACTGGAATCCTGGGCGCGCGAGTACCGCGGCGACCTCGGCATCGCGTTGTCCGATGTGGTCGGCCTGGATGCGTTCCTGCGCGACTTCGACATGTATTTCTGCAAGCTGTTCGACGGTGTGCGCCATGACTCAGGCGATCCGTTCGACTGGGGTGACCGCATGCTGGCGCACTTCCAGCAGCGCCGGGTCGATCCGCGCAGCAAGGTGCTGGTGTTCAGCGATGGGCTCGACATCGCCAAGGTCATGCGCCTGTACGACTACTTCCGCGGTCGCTGCCAGGTCGCGTTCGGTGTCGGCACCCACCTGACCAATGACCTGGGCCCGACACCGCTCAACATCGTCATCAAGATGGTCCGCTGCAACGGCCAGCCGGTGGCCAAGCTCAGCGATTCGCCGGGCAAGAGCATGTGCGACGACCCGGGTTACCTGGCCTACCTGCGCCAGGTCTTCGAGCTGCCGCCGGCGTAAATACGTCGGCTTACAGGTAGTCGACCACCACCAGGTAGGCGCCCTGCAGCGGCTGCTGCTTCGAAGCCTGCACGCTGTAACGCTCGGAGAAGGCGATATCGCCGGCGCGCATCGCGCTGGCCGACACCGACAGCTTCTGGCCCTGGCGCTTGCCATCGCGCAGCGTCGCGGCCTGGCCATCGCCCAGTGCCGTCACTTCCACCGTCGAGCCCTTGGCCGACGGCGGGCAGGCCGCCAGGCTCAGCTCACCCTGGGACAGGTTCGTCGTGCAGCCCGGCTCGGCGATGCGGCCGCTGAAACGGATGCTGCCGCTGCTGGCCTGGGCCAGCGCACTGACGGACATCAGGGCCACACACAGCAGAATGGAATTCCTCATGACACGTTCTCTGGTTCGGTGTGTCCTAGTTAGCGACAGGTTCTATCCGCCTTTAATAGGACAAATCCGAATCTGCTAGGGCCATCACCAAGAAAGAGTGATGCGCATCAAATAAGGTGATTTCCGCCTGAAAAATGCCTGTTTCCGCGCCTGCCGAACGCGCCTCTCGACGCGTCATCCACGGTCGGCCGCGACCTGGCGGCCCCGTCGTCAAATCTTCCACGCGTCCCAGGCGCTGATTCCGCCTATCACGTCACATTTAGGGCGTCAATGAATTGGCGTTCAGAAAAATAATGAGACTTTCATCACAGTTGTGCATATACTTGCGTCACGGATTCAGGGGAAGGTATGTCCGAGTCCGGCCACAGGTGAGACGCAAGGATGGGTCTTGTTAGCCCGGCAGTGCTCCTTGCTTCCTCCTCTACTTCTCATCTCTTCAGTAGGGTTAGGTAAAAGCGAATGCACAAGATCAACCTCATTGCCGCTCTGATGCTGGCCGCCGCTCCGCTGGCCGCCAACGCCGCCGACGGCACCATCACCTTCAATGGCAAGGTGACCGACAAGACCTGCACCATCTCGACCCCGGGCGGCAAGGACTTCGCCGTGACCCTGCCGACCGTGTCGAAGAACACCCTGGCTACCGCCGGTGCCGTTGCGGGCCGTACCCCGTTCGCCATCAACCTGACCAAGTGCAGCGCCGGCAACGTCGCCACCTACTTCGAGCCGGGTTCGACCGTCGACTTCAACAGCGGCCGCCTGGTCAACCAGGCCTCGGCCAACGCTGCCACCAACGTGCAGCTGCAGCTGCTGGGCTCGAACAACCAGTTCCTGCCGATCAAGGCTGCCGGCGCTGGCCTGGCCCAGACCAACTCGCAGTGGGTCACCGTCGGCACCGACGGCTCGGCCGACCTGAACTACTACGCTGAGTACTACGCCACTGCCGCCGCCACCCCGGGCGACGTCACCAGCAGCGTCAAGTACACGATCATCTACAACTGATCGTAGCTGTACCCGCATTGGCCGGCGTACGCGCCGGCCAGTGCTCCGCGGCCCCTGGCCACACCCCTCGAGCGTAGTACTTCCGATGAAAGCACTCTTTCCCCGGGCGCTGCTGCTGGCAGCGTTCACGCTGCCCCTCTGCCAGAACGCACTGGCCGGCGTGGTGGTCAATGGCACGCGGGTGATCTACCCGGCACAGGCGCGCGAAGTCACCGTGCAGGTCGACAACGTGGGCGACTCGCCCGCACTGGTCCAGGCCTGGATCGACAGTGGCGACGCCAACCAGACCGCCGATACCAGCGATGCTCCGTTCGTGCTGACGCCGCCGATCGCGCGCGTCGAGCCGGGCCGCAGCCAGGCGCTGCGCCTGATCTTCTCCGGCGCACAGCTGCCGACCGATCGCGAGACGGTGTTCTGGCTCAACGTGCTGGATGTACCGCCGTCGCCGGACAACGCCGACAGCGGTGACCAGAATTACCTGCAGGTGGCGTTCCGTTCGCGCCTGAAGCTTTTCTACCGGCCGCAGGGCCTGAAGGGCGTCGCCAACGACGCACCGGCAGCGCTGCGCTGGACCCGCAATGGCGACCGCCTGCGGGTGGAAAACCCGAGCCCCTTCCACGTCACTCTGGCCGAAGTGCATGCCGTGACCGGCAGCAGCGAAAAGGCCGTCGAGGACAAGGGCGCGATGGTCGCGCCGAAGCAGAGCCTGGAGTTCGCCGCGCCGGCGGGCACCAACCAGGTGCGCTTCATCACCATTAACGATTACGGCGGCCGGGTCGAGCACACCGTCCGCCTCGACAGCACCGGGAGCTGAACGCGCCGCGCCGGCCAAGGGCCTGCGCATCCCGCCACCGCCGCCGCGCGGCGAATTGAAGGAATGTCAGTGTGATCGGAAACAGATTGACATTGTCGATCCATCAGGCGCTTTGCCTGCTGGTTGTTGGCGCGGCCTGCCCAGGATGGGCGCTGGCTGCGCCGGCCAATCTCGGTGAACAGGCGCTGATGGCGCAGAGTGGTGCGGCCAATGCGCGTGCACCGGAATCGGCCCAGTTCAATTCCAGCTTCCTGTCCGGCCAGGCCAAGCAGGTCGACCTGGCGGCCTTCAGCAATGGCAACCCGATGGTTGCCGGCAACTACCGTGTCGACGTCTACGTCAACGGTGCCTGGCAGGGCCGTCGTGACCTGCAGTTCAAGGCCGATGCACAGGGCCGTGTCGACGCCTGCCTGCCGCTGCCGATGCTGGAGGAAATGGGCGTGGACAGCGAGGCCGTGCTGCTGCAGCAGGACCCGACGCTGCCGACCGACACGACCAGCTGCGTGCCGGTGCAGCAGCGCATGGCCAACGCCTACGGTGTCTACGACAGCGGCAACCTGCGCTACGACCTCAGCATCCCGCAGGTGTTCCTGCGCCGTGAGGCACGCGGCTACGTCAACCCGGCGCTGTGGGACCGCGGCATCAATGCCGGTTTCGTCGGCTACAGCTTCAATGCCATCGACAGCAACAGCCGTGTCGAAGGTGGCCAGCGCAACCGCAGTGCCTATCTCGGCCTCAATGCCGGCCTGAACCTGGGTGGCTGGCAGTTCCGCCACGACTCCAACCTGACCTGGTCCGAGGGTGACGGCCGCCATTGGCAGAGCATCGCCACCTACGCACAGCGCGGCATCCCGCAGGTGCGCGGCATGCTCACCATCGGTGAGGCCTACACCACCGGCGAGCTGTTCGACTCGATCGGCTACCGCGGTGCCAGCCTGGCCAGCGACGATCGCATGCTGCCCGATTCGCTGCGCGGTTACGCGCCGGTGGTGCGCGGCATCGCCGAGACCAACGCACGCATCGAAGTGCGCCAGAACCAGCAGCTGATCTACTCCTCCACCGTTTCGCCGGGCAACTTCGTCATCGATGACCTGTACCCGACCGGCTACGGCGGCGACCTGGAAGTGAGCGTGATCGAGGCCGATGGCCGCCGCCGCGAATTCAAGGTGCCGTTCGGCTCGGTGCCGCAGATGCTGCGCGAAGGCGTGTCGCGTTACTCGCTGACCGCCGGCCAGGTGCGCAACAAGCTGCTGGCCGACGAACCCTGGCTGGTGCAGGGCACCTACCAGCGCGGCATCGGCAACCAGCTGACCCTGTACGGCGGCAGCGCGCTGAGCGATGGCTACCTGTCGCTGCTGTACGGTGTCGGCCTGTCCACGCGGGTCGGTGCCTTCGCGGCAGACGTCACCCATGCACGCACCTCGTTCGACCACTACGGCAGCCACACTGGCGCCAGCGTGCGCTTGAGCTACAGCAACATGATCGGCGAGACCGGCACCAACCTGACCCTGGCCGCCTACCGCTACTCGACCGAAGGCTTCTACAGCCTGCAGGACGCGCTGTATGGCCGTGACTCGGACGCGCGCGGTATCGATCCGACCACCCGTGGCCGCCAGCGCAGCCAGTTCCAGGTGACCTTGAACCAGCCACTGGGCCGTCGTGGCGGTGCGCTGTACGTGACCGGTTCGGTGCGTGACTTCTATGACCGCTCCGGCACCTCCAAGCAGTACCAGGTGGGCTACAACAACGCCTGGCGTTCGATGAACTACGGATTCTCGGCGCTGCGCACCGAAGAAGGCGTGCTCGGCCGTTCCGACACCCAGTACCTGCTGTCGATGAGCGTGCCGCTGGGCCGTGGTACCCACCCGGTGTCGTTCAGTGCCGATCTCGGCGTGCGCGACCGCGGTGGCTACGACAACAGCCGCGTCGGCATCACCGGTTCGGCCGGCGTCGACAACAACTTCAGCTACGGCGTGGCCCTGTCCGATTCCCGCGAGGGTGGCACCACGGCGGTCGGCAATGCCGAATACCGCAGCCGCTACTCCGCGTTGAATGCCACCTACAGCCACTCGCGTGATTTCCGCCAGGCCTCGGTCGGTGCCAACGGCAGCGTGGTGGTGCATCCGGGCGGCTTCACGTTCACCCCGCAGCGTGGCGACACCATGGTGCTGGTCGAGGCCCCGGGCGCGCGCGATGCGATCGTCAGCAACGCCCCGGGCCTGCGCGTCGATGGCCGCGGCTACGCCGTGGTGCCGTACGTGTCGCCGTACCGCCTCAACACCGTCACCCTCGATCCGCAGGGCATGGCCCACGACGTCGAGCTGGAAAGCACCAGCCAGTCGATCGCACCGTTCGCCGGTGCCATCAGCTACCTGCGCTTCGATACCCGCAAGGGCAACGCGTTGCTGATCCAGGTACGCAACCCGGATGGCCGCAGCATGCCGTTCGGTGCGCAGGTCAAGGATGAGCAGGGCCAGCCGGTCGGCATGGTCAGCCAGGGCGGCCGCCTGTACGTGCGAAGTGAAAAGAACCAGGGTCGCCTGCTGGTGGAGTGGGGCGCCGGTGCCGACCAGCGCTGCACCATCGATTACCAGGTTCCGGCGGACGCCGATGCGTCCAAGACCGGCTTCATCCCGCTGGAGGCAGCATGCCGATGATTTCTTCCCGTGGCCGCAAGGCGCTGACGGCCCTTGTACTGCTGGGTGGCGCACTGCTGGCACAGCAGGCCAGCGCGTCGTGCCGCATCCAGTCCAGCTGGTTCACCGCGCAGGACGTGACCATGGACATGGGCCAGATCGTGATCCTGCCCAGCACGCCGGTCGGTGGCGTGATCAAGGAGATCAGCGAGCCGATCAACCAGCAGAACAGCGTGGCACGTTGCGACTGGTCCGGTGGCCGTTCCATTGGCGAGTACGTCAACGCCGCGCAGAAGCGTCCGGTGGCCGGCTTCTCGAACGTCTATGAAACCGATGTGGCGGGCGTGGGTATCCGCCTGTACCGGGACTCCGGTGCGATCCAGACCTACTATCCGCACACCATCAATTTCGGCAGCAGCAGCACCATCTCGCTGGTGGGAGGCACGTTCCGCATCCAGCTGATCAAGACCGCTGCCCAGACCGGCTCGGGCGTGATCGCGCCGAACGGCCGCTTCACCACGTACTACTTCGACGGCGATGGCCCCGGTCGCCCGGTGCTGACCTCGACCTTCAAGGGCTCCGGTACCACCGTGGTCAGCCCGACCTGCGAAGTGCAGGCCGGCAGCCGCAACATCGCCGTCGACTTCGGCAGCGTGCCCAACACCACCTTCACCGGTGTCGGTTCGCGCGCGGTCGATCGTGATTTCGAGATCCGCCTGAACTGCCAGGGCAGCAATGTTGCCGCCTACCAGAGCAAGATCGGCATCCGTCTCGATGCCGACCAGGACAGCTCGAACATGCCGGGCGTGCTGAAGCTCAGCGCGGCCACCAACAGCGCCACCCGCATCGGCATCCAGATGGTCCAGCGCGTTGGCACCACCGAGCGCGAAGTGCGCTTCGGCCAGACCATCAACGTCGGCACCACCGCGCCGGGGACCAGCGTCATGGCGCTGCCGCTGCGCGCGCGCTATGTGCAGACCCAGGCTGGCACGGTGGGTGCGGGTGTCGCGAACGGCCAGGCCACGTTCACCATCCAGTACGAGTAAGGCCGCCCGGGCGGCTGCCCCTGCTGCGTTCCGCCGCAACGTCGCCCGTCCCACGGGCGGCGTTGACTGCGTCTTGATCTTCCAACGATGAAGATCACTGCCACGACGCACGTGCCATCAATCGAATGTGATGGACGTCGCGAATTTGGAGTTTCCTCATGAGGTGACCGTCTCCTGCCTGCGGGCATTGGACGGTAACGCCGAAAGGATCCAGACGTGGCTACAGCTCCTGGCATTTTCCAGCACCGGCCTTCCGGAGCACCCCGGTGAAGGTCCTGTCGGTGTTCGGCACCCGGCCGGAAGCGATCAAGATGGGGCCGCTGGTGCGCGCCCTGGCTCAGGCTGCGGATGTCGAATCGGTGGTCTGCATCACCGGCCAGCACCGGGCGATGCTCGACCAGGTGATGTCGCTGTTCGAGATCACCGCCGACCATGACCTGGAGGTCATGGTGCCCAACCAGACCCTCAATGGCCTGTGTTCCAGGCTGTTCGAGCGGCTTGACGCGCTCTACACGCAGGTCCGCCCGGATCGCGTGCTGGTGCACGGCGATACCACCACGGCGATGACCGCTGCCCTGGCCGCGTTCCACCACCGCATTCCGATCGGCCATGTCGAGGCCGGCCTGCGCACCGGCGACATCAACCGGCCATGGCCGGAGGAGATGAACCGGCGGGTGATCGACGTGGTCGGTCATCAGCTGTATGCACCCACTCCCGGCTCGCGCGCCAATCTGGCCCGTGAGCATCTGGGCGGGCAGATCCTGGTCACCGGCAACACCGTCATCGATGCCCTGCAGCAGACCGTGCAGCGCCTGGATGCCGATCCGGCACTGCGTGCCCAGGCCGACGAACCCTTCCACATGCTCGACCCCGGGCGCCGCCTGCTGCTGGTCACCGGCCATCGCCGCGAGAGCTTCGGCCAGGGCTTCGAGGACATCTGCCGTGCGCTGGCCGAACTGGCCCAGCGGCCGGACCTGCAGGTGCTGTACCCGGTGCACCTCAATCCGAACGTGCAGGCACCGGTCAACGCACACCTGGGCAACCTCGACAACGTGCACCTGGTGCCGCCGCAGGACTACCTGCGCTTCGTGCGCCTGATGCAGCGCGCCGACGTCATCCTCACCGACTCCGGTGGCGTGCAGGAAGAAGCGCCGGCATTGGCCAAGCCGGTGCTGGTGATGCGCGACGTCACCGAGCGCCCGGAGGCGGTCGAGGCCGGTGTGGTGACGCTGGTCGGGACCACGCCCTCGCGCATCGTCGAGGGGGTCAATGCGGCCTTGGCGCAGCCACCGCGGCCGACCCGTTTCGACCCCGATGGCAGTCCCTATGGCGACGGCCGCGCCAGCGCCCGCATCGTCGCCGCCCTGCGTGGCGCTCCTCTTCCCGAGTTCTCGCCCGGTCTCCGCAGCGGCGGTGCCGCCCACCACCCTCTCCATGAAGTGACGCCATGAGCCAGACCGGCCGCTGTCCCCTGTTTGTTTCCGCCGCCGCGTTCGTCCTGTCGTGCGCGGTTGGCAGTGCCCACGCCGCCGACAGCGTCGCCGGCCAGTTCGCAGAATGGAGCGGCGACAGCACGGTGAGCCGGCAGATGACCCTGCGCGAACTCGGCTTCCGCCAGCCGCTGGTACTCAGTGGGCAGGAGAGCCAGCGCGAGGTCTACCTGCCGGTGCCGGCCGGTGTTGCCACTCGCGATGCGCAGCTGCAGCTCGATGGCCGCTATGTGCGTGGCCACGCCGGGCGAACTTCAGGCCTGTGGTCGGTGGATGGCGATCCGATCGCCGCGCGTTCGATCACCGATGCCCAGGGCGATGCCAGCCAGCTGCTGGCCATCGATGGCGAACCCCGCCAGAACGGCTTCGTGCGGGTCGGTGTTGGCTGGTGGTCGATCGTGTCCGACTACCAATGTGCCGACCAGAGCGCGCCGGCGAATGTGCTGCGGCTGTCGCCGGACTCGCGCTTCAGCTACCGCTTCGATGGGCGTGCCGTGGATACCGTGGCCAAGGCCTGGGGCGCGCTGCCACCGCGGGTGCGCCTGCTGGTGGAGGGCAAGGCGCTGCAGGCGCCCACCTATGATGCCGCCTGGCGCATTGGTACCGCGTTGCAGGCCGGAGGCAAACAGGTGCAGGTGGTGGCGCTGCCCAAGGTCGGCGACAGCGTCGACCTGGCCGGCATCAGCATCCCGGCCAGCCTGCAGGGCGTGCCGGCGTACGCCGCGCTGGCCGCGGGCGAGCGCGTGCACGCGATCAAGGACCTGGCCGAAGTGGGAGCGCTGCTGTCGTTGCGTGACAGCGGGCCGTTGGCCGCCGATGTGATGATCGGCAGCGATGCATTGCGCGTCGGCGTACGCGCGGCGCTGGATGCGCTGGCCGCACAGGTCGGCGCGGCGGGCACCGATGCGGGCGCAGCGTTTGCCACGTGGCGCGGTACTGACATGGGCGGCCTGGAGAAGCCCGCCGCCAACGCGTCGGTCAGCGTGGTGGCCGTTGCCGGCCGTCCGACGCTGGTGGTCGACCCGGCGGCAGCGGGCAAGGTGGCCGGACTGTTCGCCGAACAGTGGCGCAGCTATGCGCTGGGCCGCAGCCTGCAGGTCAGCGCAGCAGGAACGCCCAAACTGGACGGTGACCAGGTACTGCTGAGCCGGCTCGGAAACATCGCCGGAACCATGGATGTGGTGACCCGCGCCGACCGCAGCGCCAGCTTCGATCTGGGCACGCTGTCGGCCGATGGCCGCCTGCCCGGGCAAGTGGTGATCGATGTCTCGGCGGCCCCCAATGCGGCGGGTCAGGGCGCGGTGGCCACGATCTACCTCAACGACTACCTGCTGGGCGGCAAGGTGCTGTCGGCCAACGGCCAACCGCAACGGCTGGTGGCCAAGGTACCGGCCTACGCGCTGTCGGCGCGCAACGAGATCCGTGTCAGCTTCCTGCGCCAACCGGCACGCCCCTACTGCCACGATCCGGCGACCGGCTATCCAGTCTCGATCCTGCCCAGCAGCCACCTGACCCTGGCCAGGCGCTCGCTGGGCAGTGATTTCGTCGGTGCCAGCAGCCAGCTGTCACGCGGCAACCAGGTGTTCGTGCCCGGCGCCTGGCTGCAGGATGCACCGGCGTCGCTGGGCAAGGTCATCGCGGTGGCCAGTGCAGTGGGCGCTTCGCCGGAGGTGTCGGAACTGAAGGTGGTCGACGCCGGTGCCGCGGTCAGCCCGGGCGCGCCATGGCTGGCCTTCGGCGTTGCACCGGCCGGTGTCGATGTGGCCGGCCTGAAGGATGGCCACCTGCGCGTCGGTGGCACGTCGCAACCGCTGCTGGATGTCAGCGGCCTGGATCACGCCGCGGTGGTGCAGGTGGGTTCGTCCGGCGGCCAGCTGGGCGTTCTCTACAGCGACCTCGGCGCACAGGCACCGTCGTTCAGCGCACCGTTCCGGTTGCTGCGCGGCGATCTGGCCGTGCTTGACGGCACTGATGTCGTGCGCGAATTCGACCGCCAGGATCCTTATGGCACTCGCCTCGCGCACGACGGCAATCCGCAATCGAAGTGGGAACGGCACATGGTCTGGTTGCTGCTGCTGGTCGGCGTGATCGTATTCGCGCTGCTGGCCGCCCGCGTCACCCAGGTGCGCCGCCGCAAGTCCGCCAACGCAGGACATTGATCCACCGTGGACGGTCTGTTCTGGAACATCCAGCTGGCCAACTACTACGCCGCCCTGGAAACCACGGCGGCGGCGGTGGCCGTGCTGATCCTGATCTCCAGCCTCGATGACCTGTTCATCGATGTCTGGTACTGGGTGCGCGAGAGCTGGCGCGCGCTGACCGTCAAGCGCCGCGACGCGTACCGGCCGCTGACCCAGGAAGACCTGCTGCAGCGGCCGGAACAGCCGCTGGCGATCATGGTGCCGGCGTGGATGGAGTACGACGTCATCGCGCAGATGGTCGAGAACATGATCAACGTGCTCGACTACCGCGAGTACGTCGTGTTCGTCGGCACCTATCCCAACGACCAGCAGACCATCGACGAAGTCGAGCGCATGCGCCGTCGCTACAAGCGCCTGCGCCGCGTGGAGGTGCCGCATGACGGACCGACCAGCAAGGCCGACTGCCTGAACTGGCTGATCCTGGCGATCTTCGACTACGAGAAGCGCCACGACATCGAGTTCGCCGGGGTGATCCTGCACGACAGCGAAGACGTGCTGCACCCGATGGAACTGCGCTTCTACAACTACCTGCTGCCGCGCAAGGACATGATCCAGCTGCCGGTCACCTCACTGGACCGCGAATGGTACGAACTGGTGGCCGGTGTCTACATGGACGAGTTCGCCGAATGGCACGCCAAGGACCTGGTGGTGCGCGAGAGCGTGTCCGGCATGGTGCCGTCGGCCGGCGTCGGCACCTGCTTTTCGCGGCGTGCGCTGCTGGCGCTGAGCGCGCAGACCGACAACCAGCCCTTCAACACCGACAGCCTCACCGAAGATTACGACGTCGGTGCGCGGCTGGCGGCCATGGGCATGCAGTCGATCTTCGCCCGCTTCCCGGTGCAGTTCCGCGTGCGTCGGCCGTCATGGTTCGGCTGGGGGCCGGTGCGCGAGCGCACCCAGCAGATGGCGCTGTGCGTGCGTGAGTACTTCCCCGACAACTTCCGCGCCTCGTACCGGCAGAAGGCGCGCTGGGTGCTGGGCATCGGCCTGCAGAGCTGGGAGTCGCTGGGCTGGCGCGGTTCGCTGGCTACCAAGTACCTGTTGGCGCGCGATCGCAAGGGCATCATCACCTCGTTCGTCAGCATCATCGCCTACCTCATTTTCCTGCAGTTGCTGCTGTTCTGGCTGTTGAAGGCGACCGGGGTGTGGACGATGCAGTTCCCCAGCGTGTTCCAGGCCGGTACCTGGCAGATGAATGTCGCGCTGCTGACCACGGCGGCACTGGCGACCCGCGTCGTGCAGCGCTTCTACTTCGTCAACCGCCTGTACGGCTGGGAGCATGCGCTGATGTCGATCCCGCGCATGGTGGTCGGCAACATGATCAACTTCATGGCCACCGCCCGCGCATGGAAGGTGTTCCTGGCCTACCTGCTGTTCGGCAAGCGCATGGTCTGGGACAAGACCATGCACGACTTTCCCGATGCGGCACAGCTGGTGCAGACCCGCAAGCAGCTCGGTGAGCTGTTGACCACCTGGCAGGCGGTGGAACCGGAGCGGCTGCAGCAGGCGCTGGCGCAGCAGCATGCCGGCCGGCGGCAGCCGCTGGGCCGCATCCTGCTCACCCAGGGCTGGCTGGATGATGAAACCCTGGCCGAAGCCATCGCCTTCCAGGGCGACCTGCCGCGTGCGGTCATCGACATCGATTACCTGCGCGCGGGCTCATTCCCGGTCAGCGCCGATGCCTGCGTGCAGTGGCGCATGCTGCCGCTACCGCCGCGGCAGCAGCAGACACTGCGGCTGGCCGTGGCCAGCCCATTGCCCGAAGACGCGCTGGCGCTACTGAAGCAGGAAACCCGCAGCGCACACATCGAACAGAGCATCGCCCGCGAAAGCGAAATCAACGCAGGCCTGCGCCTGATCGGCGGCGACCAGCACTGGCAGCTGGACAACGTGCCCTTGCTGGGCGACCTGCTGGTGGAGATGCGCCTGATCGACCACGCGCGCTTCGAGATTGCACTGGATGCGTACAAGCCGCAGCGCGATGGCCGCATTGGCGATTACCTGGTCAAGCAGGGCATCACCACCGAGGACGCCGTCGCCCAGGCCATGCAGGAGCAGCGCCGGCGTGCGGCCGCGCTGCAGTCGCCGCCTCCCGGAGCCTTGCCGGCATGAAGACCACGCTGCTGTCCACCGTCATCGCTGTCGCCCTGGCAACGGCTACCGCGCCGGCACAGGCGCAGGCCGATGCGCCGCTGCCGTTGTCCGGTGCGGCCTACCGCGTCGCCGAGCAGGCCTTCGCCGCCTACGAGCGCGGTGATTACGCTGCGGCCTACCAGCAGTCCAGCGAAGCGATCCGGTTGCGCCCGGACGTGGTGCGGCTGCGCCTGCTGCAGATCTATGCGTTGCAGAAACTGGGCCGGCCGGCGGAGGCGCAGCAGCAGGCGCGCCGTGCACTGGATGCCGGGTTGAAGGATCCGGCCTTGCCGGCATTGGCCGCTGCCACCGCTGCGCGCAGCACGCCCCCGGATGCCCGGGGCGGGCGCGCACCCTCTCCACCGCGCGCGGCCGGCAGCGGCGCAGACCGCGCCAGGCAGCAGGCCTACACGCTGGCCACCGAGGCCTATGCTGCCTATGACGCCGGGCGCATGCGGGAAGCGGCCAGCAAGGCCGAGCAGGCCTTCCGCCAGCAGCCGAAGCAGGGTGCCTGGGCGATGCTGTGGGTGGCGGCGCTGGAAGCACAGCAACAGGCCGAACTGGCCGACGCGGCCATCGGCACGGCGCTGCAGCTGGGCGCACCGAACGTCGAGGAACTGCGCGCGCGGCGCGTGGCGCTGGCCCGCCAGCGCGCGCTGCTGCAGGCCCAGCAGGCCTACCAGTCGCTGTCCACGCAGAACGATGCGGCGGCCGTCGCGCAGGCGCGCGCCGCCGTCGAGCTTGCGCCGGATGTTGCTTCGTACCGGTTGCTGTTGATCACCGCGCAGCTGCAGCAGGGGCGGCTGGCCGACGCCGAGCGCAGCGCCGACCAGGCACTGCAGGCCGACGGCAGGGATCTCAATGCCCGGGTGATGCGCGGCTATCTGCGCCAGCGCCAGGGCAAGACCGTGCTTGCCAATGAGGACTTCGACACCGCGCTCGCCATGCCGGGGTCCACAACGCAACAGCGCAACGTGCGCCTGCTGGCCGTGGATGCGGCCCTGGCCGCTGGGGATCGCGCACGTGCGGCTGCACTGCTGGCGCCGCTGCGGTCGGTATTGCCAGCCGATGCAGGCGATGCACGCGCGCAGCAGTTGCTGCAGCAGGGCATCGAGCAGCGCGCCAGGGCGACCGCATCCAGTCGCGAGCTTCCGCGCATGAGTGCGCAGGCCTATCCAGCGCCGTTCCAGCATTGCCAATCGGATGACGCCGCCAATATCTGCGAGCTGATGCCGGCTGATCTGCAGGGCGACGGTGGCGCTGCACAGCGCGCATATGCAGCCTACGCGCGCCAGGACTTTGCCGAGGCCATAGGTGAAGCTCGGCAGGCCGTGCAACTCGCACCGGACGATGCAGACCTGCAAGGCCTGCTGACCACCACGCTGGCGGCAGGCAACCGCAGCCAGCAGGACGAAGCACGGCTGCGCCTGGATGCGACGCTGGCACAACACCCTGATGACGCGGTGGCGCTGATGCAACGCGGCTACCTCAACCAGAAGGCCCGTGAACCGGCGCGCGCACTGGCCGACTTCCGTGCCGCCGAGGCCACCGGCAAGGCACCCAAGAGCGTGGTGATCGACCAGGCGTACGCGAGTGCGGCCAACGGCGATCATCCGCAGGCGGTGTCGCTGCTGCGCAGTGCCATCGATCGCGCCGACGCCGGTGAGCTGCCTCTGGATGCGCATCAGCGCTACAACGTGCGCAATGCCATCGCCAACTATTCGCGCGAGTGGGGCGTGATCGCCTCGGCCGGCTTCCGCGGCGCGCGCCAGGCCGCGACCAATGTCGGCGGCGCGGCGATCAGTACGCCGGGCGATTCGGTGTTCAGCACGCTGGAAGCGTTCTGGCGGCCCCCGGCGTTCAACGACCAGCACGGCACGCTGGAGCTCTACACGCGGCTGCTCAACACGCTGTACGACGAGGGCGGCACCTACGAATCGATCCGCGCAGTGGACCCGTGCACCGGCGAATCGACACCCGACGCACGTGCACGCGCCGACCGTCTCAGCCGTTCGCGTTCCACCACCGGCTGGCCGTCCACCATCGCCTCGTTCGGCATGCGCTACGCCTTCGGCCAGACCGGCCTGAGCGCCGGCATCGAGCGCCGCCAGTTCCTCGGTAGTGCCACGCGCACGGGCGATGTCTATCCCGCCTCCGCGGCCGTGCAGTGCCGCCTGCAGCTGGCCCTGAACCCGCCACTGGAATCCAGCACCCTGGCCCGCTACCGCCTGGCCAGCGGTTCCGGTGGCTGGATGTCCTACCTGACCTACGGCTATTACCACGGTACCGACCTGCGCACCGACGTGAACCAGTGGTGGATGGTCAGCGGCTACGCGCAGGGCGGTTACACATGGGATGACAACACCGCGCATTTCACCCTGGATGCACTCGATGCCAACGGCATACCGGTGCGGCGGATCGGTGATGCCAATGGGCGCCTGCATCGCGAACAGTGGTTCGCTGCCGCTGAACTGCGCGCCGGACGCAGCTTCCGTTTCGGTGCCGGGCAGACCCACTGGGTGGTCACGCCGTATGCGGTGGTGGGGGCGGACTGGCTGGACCAGCGCTCGCGCGTGCGCGACATCCGCTACCCGCTGTTTCCGGTACAGTCGTTCGCGCTCAACGATACTCAGCGCAGCTGGTCACTGGGCGCGGGGCCGGGCCTGGGCGTGCGCTACTGGTTCCGCGAGGACCACTACAACACGCCGCGTTCCTACCTCGACCTGACCGTGCAGTACCGCTTTGCGATCGGTGGCGGTGATACGCAGCGCGCCAAGGGCCTGTTCGCCACCGCCATCCTCTATTACTGAGGCAGCCCCCACCGCCGCCGCAGCGCCGCCGCCTGCGGCGTGTCCTGGGTCAGCCACGGCTCCAGCGCATAGACCAGCACGTGCTGTGCGCCGCTGTCGCGCGCCCACGCCAGCTGCCGTTGGATCCGTGCGGCATCGGCAGTCTCGCCCTTGAACCCGCTGCCATCAGCGGCGCTGCCGGGCAGTTCGCGGAACAGCTCGACGATCACATCGAAGCCGATGTCGTGCGCGTGGAAATGATCGAGCAACGGCTGAAGCTGCTGTACGTTGCCGGCGCCGGCAACGCCCACGCCGTCCTGCACCATCGGTCGCAGCGTGGCCTGGGCCAGTACCGCCTGCCATAGCGTGACCAGGTCGCCATCGGACTGCAGGCGGCTGAAGTAGCAGGAGATCGCGCAGTCACCGCCGCGCGCGCCGGTGGCGTCTGCCAGCCCGTGCAGCCATTGCGCCAGCCATTGCTGGCGGGCCGGATCGGCCCAGTGGTACTGCTCCAGTTCGTAGGGCAGGTACCAGCCCCCGAAGGCCGGCTGCTCGGCCCACGGCGCCTGTGCCAACCAGCTGCGTGCGTGCGCCAGGCTGTCGGCCAGGAACGCCTGCAGCGCGGCGTCGTCGGCGCCGATCGCCTGCCACCAGCGCTGCTGGAAGGGTAGGCCGACACGGATGCGCAGGTTGTTCTGGCTGGCGGCGGTGAACAGCTGATGCAGGCTGCCGTCGGGCAGTGACCAGTCGCCGTCACTGCCGCCGACGATGCCGGTCCATTGCAGCACCAGCTGACGGCAGCCCAGCGTATGTGCAAGCTTCAACGAGCGCTGCCAGTCGGCCGGTCCCCACTGCAGGTGGCTGCGCCAGGGCTGCAGGAAGGTGCCGTCGACCTGCACCGGCACCGAGCAGCCGGGCAGGGTGGCGAGCGTACCGGCCAACGGCGCCAGCACGGCCGCTCGCAGCAGGCGGCGGCGCAATGGCGAAGACGGATCTGCGGGAAGGACGGGCGCAACCATGCCCGCATCATCCCAGAGCACCGTGCGCAGCAGGTGAACCCAGCAACGGGTAGTGCCGGCCGCTGGCCGGCACCACCGCGTGCTTACTCCAACGCGTAGCGCAGGGTGAACAGCACCGCCACCAGCCATACCGCCGGATGCACTTCGCGCCAGCGGCCGGTGCCGGCCTTCAGCGCCGCATACGCGATGAAGCCAAACGCCAGGCCATTCGCGATGGAGTAGGTGAACGGCATCGCCAGCGCACACAGCGCGGCCGGCACCGATTCAGTCAGGTCGCTCCAGTCCACTTCCACCAGTTCGCGCAGCATCAGGCCGGCCACGAACAGCAGCGCCGGTGCGGTGGCATAGCTGGGCACCATCGCCGCCAGCGGCGAGAACAGCAGCGCGGCCAGGAACAGCGCCGACACGACCAGCGCGGTCAGGCCGGTGCGCCCGCCCACCTGCACGCCCGAAGCACTTTCAGCGAAAGCGGTGGTGCTGCTGGTGCCGAGCACCGAACCGGCCACGATGGCGGTGCTGTCGGCCAGCAACGCGCGGCCGAAGCGCTTCTGCGCGCCCGGCAGCTTCAGCAGTCCGGCGCGACCGACCACGCCATACAGGGTGCCGGTGGCATCGAACACTTCCACCAGCACGAACACCAGCACTACCTGCAGCAACACCGCGATCGGCGCACCGCCGTCATGGTGCAGCAGGCCCGGCAGGTCCAGCTGCAGGAAGGTGGGGGCCAGGCTCGGCGGCAGCGAGACCAGGCCCTGGTACTGCACGTCGCCCAATGCCCAGCCCGCACCGGTCACCGCCAGGATGCCGATCAGGATCGCGCCGCGGATCCGGCGTGCTTCCAGCACTGCGATCAACAGGAAACCGGCCAGCGCCAGCAGTGGCGGCGCCGTGTTCAACGGGCCCAGCGCCACCAGCGTGTCTTCGTTGCCGACGATCACACCGGATTTCTGCAGTGCGATGATCGCCAGGAACAGGCCGATGCCGGCCACGATCGCCGAGCGCAGCGACGAAGGAATGCCCGACACCAGCCATGCCCGCACACCGGTCAGCGACAGCACCAGGAACACCAGGCCGGAGATGAACACCGCCCCTAGCGCCTGCTGCCACGGCAGGCCGGCAGCGCCGACCACGGTGAACGCGAAGAACGCGTTCAGGCCCATGCCCGGTGCCATGCCGACCGGGAAGTTGGCCGCCAGCGCCATTACCGCCGAACCCAGCGCGGCGGCCAGGCAGGTGGCCACGAACACCGCACCCGCATCCATGCCGGTGGTGCCGAGGATCTCCGGGTTGACGAAGACGATGTAGGACATCGTCAGGAAGGTGGTGATGCCGGCCAGCAGCTCGGTACGCACGGTGGTGCCGTGCTGCTGCAGCTGGAACATGCGCTCGAACAGGGACATGGGGATTCTCGCGACGATAAGGTGTCACGACCAACGGTCGTGACCTACCCGAATGCAGAACGTGGGTACCGACCGTTGGTGGTGGGTACCGACCGTTGGTCGGTACGCTTCAAAGCGTCACCACCAACGGTGGTGACCTGCCGAAAGGAGAAAGGCCGCGCGAGCGCGGCCTTTCCGGTTGCCTTACTTCAGCGCCTTGAAGCGCAGGCGCTTGGGCGCAGCGTCATCGCCCATCCGGCGCTTCTTGTCTTCCTCGTACTCGCGGTAGTTGCCCTGGAAGAACTCCACGTGCGAGTCGCCTTCGAAAGCGATGATGTGCGTGGCGATGCGGTCCAGGAACCAGCGGTCGTGCGAGATCACGAAGGTGTTGCCCGGGAACTCCAGCAGCGCGTCTTCCAGTGCACGCAGGGTTTCGATGTCCAGGTCGTTGGACGGTTCGTCGAGCAGCAGCACGTTGCCACCCTGCAGCAGGGTCTTGGCCATGTGCAGGCGGCCACGCTCACCACCGGACAGCGAACCGACCATCTTCTGCTGGTCCTGGCCCTTGAAGTTGAAGCGGCCGATGTAGGCGCGCGACTGGATCTCGATGCCGTTGATGTTGAGGATGTCCAGGCCGCCGGCGATTTCCTGGAAGACGTTGTGGTTGCCTTCCAGCTTGTCGCGGCTCTGGTCCACGTAGGACAGCTGCACGGTCGGGCCGATCACGATCTCGCCCGAATCCGGCTTTTCCTGGCCGGTGATCATCTTGAACAGGGTCGACTTGCCGGCGCCGTTCGGGCCGATGATGCCGACGATCGCGCCCGGCGGAATCAGCATCGACAGGTTGTCGATCAGCAGGCGGTCGCCGAACTTCTTGGAGACGTTCTTGAACTCCATCACCATGTTGCCCAGGCGCTCGCCCGGCGGGATGAAGATTTCGTTGGTCTCGTTGCGCTTCTGGTAGTCCTGCGACTGCAGTTCTTCCAGGCGGGCCAGACGGGCCTTGCCCTTGGAACGGCCGCCCTTGGCGTTCTGGCGCGACCACTCCAGTTCCTTCTGGATCGCCTTCTGGCGGGCCTTTTCCTGGTTTTCTTCCTGCTTCAGGCGTTCATCCTTCTGCACCAGCCATTCGGTGTAGTTGCCCTTCCACGGAATGCCGCGGCCGCGGTCCAGTTCCAGGATCCACTCGGCGGCGTTGTCCAGGAAGTAGCGATCGTGGGTGACGGCCACCACGGTGCCGGTGTAACGCGCCAGGAACTGCTCCAGCCATTCAACCGACTCGGCGTCGAGGTGGTTGGTCGGTTCGTCCAGCAGCAGCATGTCCGGCTTCTGCAGCAGCAGGCGGCACAGTGCCACGCGGCGCTTTTCACCACCGGACAGGTTGGCGATCTTGGCGTCCCACGGCGGCAGGCGCAGCGCATCGGCGGCCACGTCCAGCTGGTTTTCCAGGGTGTGGGCATCACCGGCGGCCAGGATCGCCTCCAGGCGCTCCTGCTCCTTGGCCAGCGCGTCGAAGTCGGCACCTTCTTCGGCGTAGGCGGCGTACACCGCTTCCAGCGCCGCCTGGGCCTGCAGCACTTCGCCCACGCCTTCCTCGACCGACTCGCGCACGGTCTTGTTCGGGTCCAGTTCCGGTTCCTGTGCCAGGTAGCCGACCTTGATGCCCGGCTGCGGGCGGGCCTCGCCCTCGAAATCGGTGTCCACGCCGGCCATGATCTTCAGCACGGTGGACTTGCCGGCGCCGTTCAGGCCCAGCAGGCCGATCTTCGCGCCCGGGAAGAAGGACAGCGAGATGTCCTTGATGATCTGCCGCTTGGGCGGGACCACCTTGGACACGCGGTTCATGGTGTAGATGTATTGCGAGGACATGAGGTCTCCGTAGGCGCGGCCCTGCGCCCGGCCCATCACGGGAACATCCCGTTGTGGCAGCGGGCACAGACTGGAAAGGAATACCGCCAATTATAGCCGGAACCGGTTCCGGGCCGCGCCCGTGGCAGGGGCGCTGGCTGGCCGTGGCCTGAATACTCCGTCACAGTCCTGCAGCGGGAAGCGTTTCCAGCCGGAAACGGTTCAGATCGGTTGCGCAATATGGGCTCACCACCACCCAAGCAGAGGTCTGACATGCGCATCAATCGAGTAATGGCCGGCGCCGTGCCCTCTGTGCTGGCGTTCGGCGCGGTGGCCCCGGCCTTTGCCGACAACGACCACCGTCGCGGCCATGACCGCCGCGAGTGGCGCGAGGACCGCCGCGAATGGCGACAGGACCGCCGTGACTGGGAACGCGACCGCCGCGAGGCACGCCGCGACTGGGAGCGCGACCGCCGCGACTGGCACCGCGACCACGACCGCTACTACCGCCCGACCCCGCCGCCGCCGCGCGTGGTCTACCGCCCGGCCTACGGCCCGGGCTACGGCTGGAAGGTCGGCCACCGCTACCGCGATTACTACCGCGGCCCGATCTATGTGGTGAACGACTACCCGCGCTACCACCTGCGCCGCCCGCCGTATGGGCACCACTGGATCCGCGACGACCGCGGCAACATGCTGCTGGTGGCGGTGGCGACCGGCATCATCGCCGACTACATCATCAACAGTCGCTGAGGATCGCGGCTGGGGTCGGATCCCTTTCCACGGAAAGGTCTGTGATCCCACAACGTCCCTCGAAACCATACGGGGCCGGATTCCTTCGGGAGTGCCGGCCCCGGCCTTTCCGGCCCCGGCAGGCCGGTGCGGGGCTACAATCAGGGGCTGAGCCGTACCCCTTTCCCTGCCTGCTGGAGTACCCGATGTTCCCGCGTGACGTCCGCATCGAAACCTACGATCCCGAACTGGCCAAGGCCATCGCCGCTGAGACCCAGCGCCAGGAAGACCACGTCGAGCTGATCGCCAGCGAGAACTACACCAGCCCGGCCGTAATGGAAGCCCAGGGCAGCCAGCTGACCAACAAGTACGCCGAAGGCTATCCGGGCAAGCGCTACTACGGTGGCTGCGAATACGTGGACATCGCCGAGCAGCTGGCGATCGACCGCCTCAAGCAGCTGTTCGGCGCCGACTACGCCAACGTGCAGCCGCACAGCGGCTCGCAGGCCAACCAGGCCGTGTACTTCGCCCTGCTGCAGCCGGGTGACACCATCCTCGGCATGAGCCTGGCCCACGGCGGCCACCTCACCCACGGTGCCAAGGTCAATGCCTCGGGCAAGCTGTTCAACGCCGTGCAGTACGGCGTCAACGACCAGGGCCTGATCGATTACGACGAGGTCGAGCGCCTGGCCCTGGAGCACAAGCCGAAGATGGTCGTGGCCGGCTTCTCGGCCTACTCGCAGGTGATCGACTGGGCGCGCTTCCGCGCCATCGCCGACAAGGTCGGTGCCTACCTGTTCGTGGACATGGCCCATGTCGCGGGCCTGGTCGCCGCCGGCGTCTACCCGAGCCCGCTGGACCACGCCCACGTCGTCACCTCGACCACCCACAAGACCCTGCGCGGCCCGCGTGGCGGCATCATCATCGCCAAGGGCGCCGACGAAGACCTGGTCAAGAAGCTGCAGTCGATCGTGTTCCCGGGCATCCAGGGCGGTCCGCTGATGCACGTCATCGCCGGCAAGGCCGTGGCCTTCAAGGAAGCGCTGGAGCCGGGCTTCAAGGCCTACCAGCAGCAGGTGGTGAAGAACGCCCAGGCGATGGCCAACACGCTGATCGCGCGGGGCTACAAGATCGTTTCCGGCGGCACCCAGAACCACCTGATGCTGGTCGACATGATCGGCAAGGACGTGTCCGGCAAGGATGCGGAAGCTGCGCTGGGCAAGGCTCACATCACCGTCAACAAGAACTCGGTGCCGAACGACCCGCGTTCTCCGTTCGTGACCTCGGGCCTGCGCCTGGGCACCCCGGCCGTGACCACCCGTGGCTACGTCGAGCAGGACTGCGTGGACCTGGCCAACTGGATCGCCGACGTGCTGGACGCGCCGAACGATGATGCCGTCATCGCCCGCGTGCGCGACGCCGTCAGCGCGCAGTGCCGTAAGTACCCGGTCTACGGCTGATCGAAGCAGGGGTCGGATCCCTTCCCGCAGGGAAGGGCTCTGACCCCGTCACCAGGAATCCCGCGCATGGATGAGCGCCGCCTCAAGTATCTGTACGCCACCCTGGCGGTGGCATTCGGCCTGCCCAGCCTGGTGGTGGGCGGTGCCGCGGCGACGATGCTGCTGCTGACGGGGCTGGGCCAGTTCGGCCATGGCACGCTGGCCGCGGTGACGGTGATGCCGCTGTGGGGCCTCGCCGGCATTGCCGGCTGCCTGGCCTGGTTGTGGCTCAGCGCCGGGTATCTGCTGCAGGGGCGTGCCGGGCTGCAGGTGCATCGCCTCTGGTGGTGGCTGCTGCTGGCCGGCGGTCTTGCCGCCGTACCCCCGCTGGGGCTGGCGCTGTGGTGGAGCATCACCGTCCACGCCGAAGGCATCGCCCTGTTGCTGTTGGGCCCGTCGATGCTGGTGCCGGCGGCGATGCTGGTGTGGATCAAGCGCCGCGCATGACGTGGCCCATGGAAGGACGTCGAACGCATGGATGCGCGCCTGCACAAACGCGCGATGGCGATTGCCGGCCTGCTGGTAGGCCTGCCCACCGTGGCGGCAGGCGGCACGGGTGCCGTGCTGGGGCTGATGGCCGTATGGGACGGCAAGTACCTGACGGGCGACGAGTACACGCTGTTGCTGCTGTGGTCGTCGGCCGGCATCATCGGCCTGCTGTCGTGGTTGTGGCTGAGCGGGCTGTTCCTGTGGCGCGGTGTTGCCGGCCTGCGCCAATCACCGGTTATGGCCTGGGTCGGCTTGGCGTTGGGTGGCTTGGCCGCGTCGGGCGTGGTCGTCGCCACGCTGTACTCCACGATCAGCAATGGCGAGATCTCGACATTGGGCTTTCTCGGGTTTGGCCCGCCGCTGCTGGTGATGGCCGGGCACCTGGCCTGGCTGCGGTGGGCACGCGTGGCATCGCCGCCGCCCGCACCGGGTTGAGCCGGGCTCTCCAACTCGTCGGACACGCTGGGTGGCCAGAATGCAGGCGCTTCCGCGCAGGCAGCATTTGCTGCGGCGCCCCTTCTCAGGTACCTTTGCGACGCTGCCATGATGGTGGCAATTGCTCCCTGAGCCAGGCGTTCCATGCATTGCCCCTTCTGCCAACATGCCGATACCCGGGTCATCGACTCGCGCGTCTCTGAAGACGGCGCGACGATTCGCCGTCGGCGGGAATGCGAAGCCTGCGGCGAGCGCTTCAGCACCCTGGAAACGGTCGAGCTGAAGCTGCCGGCCATCGTCAAGAGCGATGGCACCCGCGAAGCGTTCGACCAGCGCAAGGTCCGCGCGGGGTTCGACCGCGCGCTGCAGAAGCGTGCGGTTCCCGAAGACAAGATCGAAGCGGCGGTACGTGCGGTGGTGCACCAGCTGCGCATCAGCGGCGAGCGCGAAGTGCCCTCGATCAAGGTCGGCGAGTTCGTCATGAACGAACTGCGCAAGCTCGACCACGTGGGCTATGTGCGCTTCGCTTCGGTCTACCGCAGCTTCGAGGACGTGGCCGATTTCCGCGAGGAGATCGAGAAGCTCGAGCGCGACCTGCCGTCCAGCACCGAACAGCTCCAGCTGCTGGGCGATGTGATCGCCCTGACCAAGAAGAAGAAGGGCTGACCGACACCGCTGTGGTGGCACGGAGGCGCCCATGATCTGGTGGGTGCCAACCTTGGTTGGCACGGAGGTGTCCATCCACGCATGGCGTGGATCTACCGATGGCGTGCATCCACACCGGCGGCGTTACCATGGCCGCATGACACCTTCGTTCTCCGTCCTCGACCACCTGCACATGGCCAACGCGCTGCGCCTGGCCGAGCGCGCTGCCTATACCACCCGGCCCAACCCGATGGTCGGCTGCGTGATCGCCCACGGCGAACGCGTAGTAGGGCAGGGCTGGCACCAGCGCGCAGGCGGCCCGCATGCCGAGGTGTTCGCGCTGCGCGAAGCCGGCAGCGAGGCCCGCGGTGCGACCGCTTACGTCACCCTGGAGCCCTGCGCCCACTACGGGCGCACGCCGCCGTGCGCACTGGCGCTGATTGAAGCGGGCGTGACGCGCGTGGTGGCCGCGATGCGCGATCCGTTCCCGAAGGTTGATGGCGGTGGCTTCGAACTGCTGCGCAATGCGGGTATCGAGGTTGCCGAAGGACTGATGGCGGCGCCGGCGCGCGAGCTCAACAAGGGCTTCCTGTCGCGCGTGGAGCGCAACCGCCCGTGGCTGCGGGTGAAGCTGGCCGCCAGCCTCGATGGCCGCACCGCGATGGCCGACGGCAGCTCCAAGTGGATCACCGGGCCGGCCGCGCGCGAGGACGTGCAGCACTGGCGCGCTCGCGCCGGTGCGATCCTGACTGGCGCCGATACCGTGCTGGCCGACGACCCGATGTTGACCGTGCGCCTGGCCGGTACCGAAGTGATGCCACCACTGCGCGTGGTGCTCGATTCGCGCCTGCGCTCGCTCGAATGCAGCCGTGTGCGCGAGGGCGGTGCGCCGACGCTGTACCTGCACGATGCAGCGGTGAGTGCACCGGATGCGGCCGACGCCGAATTTGCCAGCGTGCCCTGCGTTGAAGGGCGGCTGGACCTGGGCGCGGTGCTGGCGCTGCTGGCCGAGCGCGGCATCAACGAAGTGCATACCGAAGCCGGCGCGACGCTGGCCGGTGCGCTGCTGCGCGGTGGCTGGGTGGACGAACTGCTGCTCTACCAGGCCCCCACGTTGCTGGGCGACAACGGACGCCCGCTGCTGGCCGGCCTCGGCATCGATGCCATGGAGCAGCAGCGCCGCCTGCACGTGGTTGACCAGTGCCAGGTCGGCGAGGACATCCGGCTGCTGTTGCGCCCGTGAGGCAATGGCGGGGCACTGGCCCCGTTCCGGTGCCTCAGGTGCCCTCGTCCTCGTGGGCGGGGCACTGCTCTTTCCATTGCTGCTTCCACAGCACATGCAGGTCACGGCAGTAGGCACCGAGTGCTTCTCCCGTCAGTTGCGTTGACTTCCACCGCAGCCTGCGCCGGCTGATGCCCTGGTCGTACTCGTCCGGCAGTACCGACGGTGCGCACTGATCGTGGTACTGCAGGAACGCGCGGCAATCGTCGTTCTCGCTCAGTTGCGCGTCGATGTCGCGGTCGCGCAGCTGGGTCGACTCGAACGCAACCGAAGGTTGCACGAAGAAGGTCCTGGGTCTGGACGCTTCGGCCTGCCAGCACGCCATCAGCGCGACAAGCAGGACCGTGGTCGAGGTTATGCGGTGCTTCATGCTGTTGCCCTCGTGGAAGAGGGCAACAGCATTGATCACGCAGTGTGCGCACGGCCATGCAACGGTTCTGAAAGTGCCATTGATCCTGCTGCAGGCAACGGCGCTACATCGTGCTTATGTGCACTCGTCGGTCCACATCATCTCGGCGATCGGGCGCAGCGCCTTGCACTCCTGCGTCATCTCATCGGCTGAATTGACCTGTGCCTTGGCCTTCAGCTCCTCGGCCATCGCATCCACGCCGCTGATCTGGTCGGGTGCGACCTTCGCCACGCAGCTGCGGTGCTGCTGCAGCAGCAGGTCGCAGCCGGGTACGCCGGTCACCTTCGGTGCGCTGGCCGCCTGCACGTCCTGCATCCATTCCTCGAACGGTGCCAGCGCCCCGGTCACGGTGCCCACCAGATCATCGAAGTTGCCGCTGTACCAGTAGCCGTTGTCCTTGGCCGGGTACAGGGTGAAGGTGCCGCTGACCGGCACGCGCGCGCCGCTCTGCAGCGCCTGGGTGTAGGCGTCGGTGAACTGCTTGCGCGAGGCCGGGCTGGCGTCGGCGGCAAGGCTGGCGGCGAACAGCGGACGTACCTTGCCCAGGTCGGGCACCTGGCAGCTGAAGGTGATGCGCGCCAGCTTCTGGTCGTCCACGTACTCGTTGTCTTCAATCACGCTCTTGCTGGCGCGGCACCTCGAATCACGCAGGGCCTTGGCATACATCGCCTCGCTGGCGGCCGCGTCGGCCTTGGCGCCGGTGCTGGCAAGCACGACCTGCCACGGTTCGGCCAGCGCCTTGGCCAATGCGCCCGGGTTCGGGGTTACCGCGTCCTGGCCGTCGAAGGCGGGCTTCAGCGCATCGTTGAGGGTGCGGGTCGCGGCGGCGTCGTCTTCCAGCAGGACGCGGGCATACAGATCGAAGGCCTGTTCGGGCGTCAGTGTGGCCGGGGCGGCGCTGGCCAGCAGCGGGGCAGCCAGCAGGGCGCTGGCCAGCAGGGTACGCAAGGGGGTCTTCATGACGGTGTTTCCTGTTCCAGAGGCGCGCAAGCCTAGCGCATCTTTGCGCAGGCCCGACGGCGCCCTGTGATCACGTGCCGACGCGCGGGGCAAAAAAAACGGGCCCCTTGCGGGGCCCGTTCGATCGCACGACGAGGAGCGACCGTTGGATCAGAAGCTGGCGCGGACGCCGGCCGAGTACTGGGTGACGTCGCGGTAGCCGGAGATCTCGCCCACCAGGCCCCAGGTCTTGGTGAAGTTGATCTGGCCGCCAACAGTGCCGACCCAGGTGCCCTTGTAGTTGTTGCCGCCATCCATGTAGCCGGCCTTGGCCCAGGCTTCGGTCATGCGCGACGGCTTGCCGCGGATGCCCATGGTGACGCGGCCGAGGTTGGTGTGGTCCTTGCCGTGGTAACGCACGCCGTCATAACGCAGGGTCGATTCGGCGTTCTGGCGCACCCAGGCGGCATCGGCGGTGAAGTCCAGGCGGTCGGTCCACGGCATGTGGTAGCCGATACCCAGCTCCGGCTGGTTCAGTTCCAGCTTCAGCGAATCTTCGCCGTAGTGGCGGGTCTTGCTGGTGCGCGACCAGCCACCGAACACGTAGACCTGCTCGGCCAGCGCGACCGAACCGCGCAGGTAGCCACCGTCGACCTTCGGGTCGTCCAGCAGGTTGTCGTCAACCTGGACCTGGGTCCAGCCGCCTTCAACGTAGGTGTAGCTCAGGGCCTCGGCCGAAGCCGAGAACGGGGCGGTGGCCAGCAGCGCGGCCACGATCAGGATCTTGCGCATGGGAATTCCTGTGAGTTTCAGTCCATTGGCGGGCCTGCCCTCGCGGCTGCCCGTGGCGACCTCATGTCGTCCGCTGCGGATTTTAATGAAAGTTTTACAAAATGCGAGAGACGGCCGTCACAGGCTGGGGCGGACCGGGGTTGGGGGTCGGATCCGTTTCCCATCGGGAAACGGCCCTGACCCCAGTGCTGCTGCGGTCCATGGGGTCGGAGCCCTTTCCTGCGGAAAGGGACCCGACCTTGAGCATCCCACCCCGTTCAGGCCGGGCTGGTACACTGACCAGGCCGGTTCGCCGGTACACAAACGTCTTCAGGGCGGGGTGCAATTCCCCACCGGCGGTAGGTGCGCAAGCACGAGCCCGCGAGCGCCCCGGCCCACGGCCGGGGGTCAGCAGATCCGGTCCAATGCCGGAGCCGACGGTCATAGTCCGGATGAAAGAAGACGGTGCCACAGGGCTCTTGCCCTGCGTGCACCTGTTTGCCTTGCGGCGTTTTTCGCTCACTTTTCGCGGAGAACGTTACTTGTTTACTGGAATCATCGAAGGCGTCGGCCGTCTGGCCGCACGTGAATCCATCGGCGGCGATGTCCGCTTCACCTTCAATGTCGGGAATCTGCCGTTCGACAACGTGCAGATGGGCGAGAGCATTGCCATCAACGGCGTCTGCCTCACCGTCATCGGATTCGACGCCCGCAGCTTCCAGGCCGACGCGTCCACCGAGACTCTGGGCCTGACCACGCTGGGCCAGCTGGGCGAGGGTGCGGTCATCAACCTGGAGCGCGCCATGCGCCCGACCGACCGCCTCGGCGGCCATCTGGTCAGCGGCCACGTCGACGGCCTCGGCCAGGTGCTGTCCATCCACGAAGATGCACGTGCCCAGCGCTGGCGCTTCGCCGCGCCGGCCTCGCTGCGCCGCTACATCGCCAGGAAGGGTTCGATCTGCGTGGACGGCGTCAGCCTCACCGTCAACGAAGTGGACGGTGAAGGCTTTGAAGTCGCCCTCATTCCGCACACCGTGGCCAACACCGCCTTCTCCGCCACCGGCGTGGGCAGTGCAGTCAATCTGGAAATCGATCTGGTCGCCCGTTATGTGGAGCGCCTGATCAGTGTGCCGACCAACGGTCAGCACCCACACGGAGATGCCCCATGAATTTCGCCCCGATTCCGGAAATCCTGGAAGACATCCGCCAGGGCCGCATGGTGGTCATCGTCGATGACGAAGACCGCGAGAACGAAGGCGACCTGATCATGGCCGCCGAACTGGTCAAGCCGTCGGACATCAACTTCATGGTCACCCACGGCCGTGGCCTGGTGTGCCTGCCCCTGACCCGCACCCGCGCCGCCGACCTCGGCCTGGCGCCGATGGTGCAGGCCAATACCGCGCAGTTCCAGACCAACTTCACGGTCAGCATCGAGGCCGCCGAGGGCGTTACCACCGGCATCTCGGCCCACGACCGCGCACACACCATCCGCACCGCGGTGAAGCCCAATGCCAAGCCGTCGGACCTGCATCAGCCGGGCCACATCTTCCCGCTGATCGCCCAGCCGGGCGGCGTGCTGACCCGCGCCGGCCATACCGAAGCCGGCGTCGACCTGGCCATGCTGGCCGGGCTGGAACCGGCCGGCGTGCTGGTGGAAATCCTGAACCCGGATGGCAGCATGGCGCGCCGCCCGGAGCTGGAAGTGTTCGCGCGCGAGCACGGCCTGAAGATGGGCTCCATCGCCGACCTGATCGCCTACCGCCTGGCCACCGAAAAGACTGTTGAACGTGTGGACGAGCGCGACATCGACACCGAGTTCGGCCCGTTCAAGCTGGTGACCTACCGCGACCGCATCGCCCACGACCTGCATTTCGCCCTGGTGCGCGGGACCCCGGATGCGGACACCCCGACCCTGGTACGCGTGCAGGTGGAAAATCCGCTGGCTGACCTGCTGCACTGGCGCCGTGACGACTTTGGCGTGGCTGCCACCGATGCCCTGCGCGCGATCGATGCTGAAGGCAGTGGCGTGATGGTGGTGCTGTCGGCCCCGCGCGATGGCGAAGCCCTGCTGGCCCGCCTGCGCCAGCAGCCGGCGCCGGTGGTGCCGGGCAAGGACAAGGACGTGGGCCAGTGGCGCCGCAACGGTGCCGGCGCGCAGATCCTGTCCGACCTGGGGCTGGGCAAGCTGCGCGTGCTGGGCACCCCGCGCCGCCAGATCGGCCTGGCCGGTTACGGCCTGGAAGTGGTGGAGACGGTCACCCTGTAATGAGTAGTGCCGGCCAGCGGCCGGCACTACCGGTGGGGACCGACCGTTGGTCGGCACACCCTGCAGGCCCCCGCCAGCCACGGCCGGGGCCCATCCACGCTAGAATTACCCCCTTATCGAGTCCCCCAAGCCGCATATGAGCCACTACGAAGGCGATCTTCGCACTCCCGAGTCGGCGCGCTTCGCCATCCTGGCCAGCCGCTGGAACGCCCGCATCACCGACGCGTTGGTCGCAGGCGCCCGCCTGAGCCTGGCCGGCAACGGCATCACCGAAGCCAACATCGACGTGATCCGCGTGCCGGGTGCCTGGGAACTGCCGCTGGTGGCCGCACGCCTGGCCGCCGCCCATGAACACGCCGCCATCCTCACCCTGGGCTGCGTGATCCGTGGCGACACCCGCCACTACGAACACGTCGCCGACCGCTGCGCCGAAGGCCTGATGCGTGTGCAGCTGGATTTCGGCGTGCCGGTACTGAACGGCGTGCTGGCGGTGGAACGCGTTGAAGACGCCGAGGCCCGCGCAGGCGGCAGCCACGGCAACAAGGGCGAGGAAGTCGCACTCGCCGCACTGGAAATGGTCAATCTGCTGGAGCAACTGCCATGAACAAGAACACCCAGGGCAAGCCCTCCGGTAAACCCGTCCGCCGCGATGGCGTCGACCCGGTGCTGCGCTCGCGCGCCCGCCGTCGTGCCGTGCAGGCCATCTACGCCTGGCAGATCTCCGGCGGCAACGCCCAGTCGCTGATCGCCCAGTTCGCCCACGAGCAGGCCCGCGAAATCGCCGACCTGGCGTACTTCGAGGCGCTGGTGCACGGCGTGCTCGACAACCGTCGCGACATCGACGAAGCGCTCGGCCCGTACCTGGACCGTGGCATCGAGGAAGTGGACGCGATCGAACGCGCAGTGCTGCGCCTGGCCGCCTACGAGCTGCGCTATCGCCTGGACGTGCCGTACCGCGTGGTGATCAACGAAGCGATCGAATCGGCCAAGCGTTTCGGTTCCGAACATGGCCATACCTACGTCAACGGCGTGCTGGATCGTGCGGCCGTGGAATGGCGCAAGGTCGAATCGGGTCACTGACCCACCTGTGGTAGTGCCGGCCGCTGGCCGGCAGCTGCAGGGATCCTGAGGTTGCCGGCCAGCGGCCGGCACTACCGCCCACCGCGCCCTGCGCGGCACGTACAACAGCGGGAACGCCCCATGTCCCTGGCCGAATTCGCCCTCATCGACCGCATCCGCGCCCGCACCCTCGAGCGCGACGACATCCTGCTCGGCATCGGCGATGACGCCGCGCTGCTGCAGCCGCGTGCCAATGAACAACTGGTGGTTACCGCCGACACGCTCAACAGCGGCGTGCACTTCCCGGTGGAAACCCCGGCCTTCGACATCGGCTGGAAGACCCTGGCGGTCAACCTGTCGGACTTGGCCGCGATGGGCGCGCGCCCGGCGTGGTGCACGCTGGCACTGTCACTGCCGGAAGCGTCTGAAGACTGGATCGAGGCCTTCGCCGATGGCTTCTTCGCCCTGGCCGACCAGCACGACATCGCGCTGATCGGTGGCGACACCACGCGCGGTCCGCTGTCGCTGTCGGTGACCGCGATGGGCCAGGTCGGGCGTGGCCAGGCCCTGCGGCGCGACCGCGCACAGGCAGGCGATGACATCTGGGTCAGTGGCACGCTGGGCGATGCCGCCGGCGCGCTGCGCCTGTGGCAACAAGGTGCTTTGAGCATCGCCACCGCCACGCTGCTGGCCGACTACGAAAGCCTGCGCCTGCGCCTGATGCGGCCGACGCCGCGCGTGACCCTGGGCCTGCGCCTGCGGGCCTTCGCGCACGCGGCGGTGGATGTGTCCGACGGCCTGCTGGCCGACCTCGGTCATATCGCCACGCGCAGCAACCTGGCCGCGCACGTGGATGCCGATTTGCTGCCGATCTCGCACGCACTGCGGGAACTGCTCGGCCGCGACGGTGCACGCGATTGCGCACTGCGCGGTGGCGACGACTACGAACTGTGCTTCACCGCCGCCGCCGACCAGCGCGACGCGCTGCACTACCTGGCCGAATCGCTGGACATGCCGCTCACCCGCATCGGCCGTATTGCCGAAGGGCAGGGCGTGCACGTGGACGGCGAAGCCGCCGGCGGCGGTTACCAGCACTTCGCGTAGCAGCAGCGGTACTGCCCTGCTGGGTCAACCTTCGGGGTGGGGTCAGATCCCTTTGCGCCGCAAAGGGATCTGACCCCAAGTGAAGCACATCGATGTTGCTCTGGTAGGTGCCAACCTGGGTTGGCACGGATGTGTCAGCAGCCGGTGGCAACACCGTGCCGACCAAGGTCGACACCTACCAACGCGGGCTGGTTACACGTGCGGTACCGGCGTACCGAAGCGGTTGCCACCCGGCGTGCCGGGCAGCAGCAGAAACACCAGCAGCACCAGGCTGACGAACGGCACGAACCCCAGCAACAACCACCAGCCCGAACGATCGGTATCGTGCAGGCGGCGGATGGTGGCGGCAATGCACGGCAAGGCGAACACCAGCCACATCACCACGCTCAGTCCAGTCGATACCATGGCCAGGCCCCGCGAACCGCTGTAGCCGGCATAGAAGCTCAGCAGATACAGCGGGATCGAAACGATCATGATGAACAACTGGAACCACCAGAATTCGCTGCGGCTTGCGCGGCCAGTGAACTGCGCATAGCGGGTGAGCGGAACCATCATCTTGTGCATCGAAACACTCCCTGAAAAGAAGTGCGCACTATTGGTGCTCCTGTGATGATGAGCCATCGGAATCGTTGCAATTGCGCGCAGCGTGCAACTGAACTGAGCGCTCCTCCGCAGTTCAGGACGCGAGCTGCTTACGCTGCCCGCAACTGCACATCCACATACTCGGCCAGCCCACGACACGCCAGCAGCAGGCCCTCGCGCGCGCCATCACCCATCTGCTGATCGATATCACCGTCCACGCGTACGCGTTCGGTGGCGTGCAGCAGTTCCAGCAGGAAACTCAGCCCCGCATTGGCGCGGTCGATGCGCGCCAGGGCCAGACGTTGCCCGGGCGTGCGGTTGTTGCTGGGCCATGGTTGGCCATCGGCGGCATCGCCCTGGCGGATGCGCTGCAGGCAGGCCTGCAGGGTAATGGCCCCGGCACTGTTGCCGGTCTGCAGCGCAACGAAGGTATCTTCCAGCGTGCGGGCCAGGTCATCGGGCAGGCGCGTGGCGGCCTCGCCCAGGGTGGCGAACAGGTGCGGGTAGGGGGAAGCGGTCATGGCGGCGTCCTTGTGCAAGCGGCAAGGGACCACCCTGCTTAACAGCGAGGGTGGCGGACGGTGCGTGGTTGCAATACCGGTGGCTAACGTCGTCAAACGCCGGCGGGCGCGAGGCCCCCACGCACCGCCCGCCATGTAAGCGCGGACAGAATGCCTGCCGACGCCACCCAACAAGGAAAGGGCGACGCCGGCAGGCAAGCGTAAACGACATTAACCAAACGGGATTGCAAGCCCGTGCCACCCGTTGTTGGTGGCGCTACATGATTTGCATGAAGCGCCAATGCTGCCAATGAGAATTGTTGGAAAGTTCGAAAACGTTGCAATCGTGCGGCGCACGCCACAGCGTGGCAATCGCGACATTCCTGTAGAGCCGAGCCTACGCTCGGCTCACCGCGTTCTGAGCGAAGAGCAGCCGAGCATGGCTCGGCTCTACAGAGCGCAGAGCGGCGCCGGAATCATCCGGCGCCGCGCGTGTTTCTACATCACCACTTGTACGACATGCTCAGGTTGGCAGTGGCTTCGCGGTATCCGTGGTCGCCGCGCATCACGCCGAAGCCACCCCACGCACTCAGCCCGGAACGGAAGTCCACGCGCGCACCGGCATTGAGCTCATAGCGGTTGCGCGGCACGCCGGCCTTCAGCGCTTCATCGTCGAACGCCATGCCGTTGCTCACACCATCGCGGTACCAGTTGGCCACCACATACGGGCTGACCGAGGCACCCGCTGCCGAGCGAGATTCGCCCTGCAGACGCAGGCCCACGCGGCCGGACAGGCCGCTGTCGCCCAGGCTGCGCACCACCGTGCCGTTCGCTTCCTGGTGGCGATCGGTGTTGGCATCGGTATAGACCAGCTGCAGTTCCGGTTGCAGGCTCAGCGCGGTGCTGCCGATCTGGCCGATGCCGAATCGATAGCCCGCTTCCAGCGACGACTGCCAGATGTCCGAGTCGTAGCGTTCCTCGGCCAGGCCTTCGCCCTGCACGCGGTTACGGAACTGGCCGCGCTGCACGCTGGCATCCACATACAGTGCATCGTTGCTCCAGTTGCCGTATACGCCCAGCGCACCGCCGTCGACCTTGCCGCGTGCACTGTAGCCGGTCAGCTGCGAACGCGAGGTGGCATCGGACTTGGCCAGCGTGCCCATCAGGCCTACGCGGCCCTGCCCGTTGTCGAACACGCCGACGTCCGCACCCAACTGCAGGCGCGAGCGGTCCACGCGCAGGTCCAGCTGGTCTTCCACCGCCGACAGCTTGCTCTGCGTGGCATCGACACGGGCCCAGCCACGCACGCCATCAACGGCGGAGGTGGTGCCGCCCTGGCGGTCGCGCCAGCCATGGCGCAGCAGCTGGTCCATCGCGAACTGGTTGGCCAGGTACGCGCCGGCTTCCGGGCGCAGTACGGGCGTCGGGTCGACTGGGTCAATGGGATCGACCGGATCGACCGGCTTGCATTCCGGCAACGTGGGATCCGCCACGCACGGATCTGGCACACCGGCAAGCTCCGAGCGCAGGTACCAGCCGCCGTTGGTGGCATCCTTGAACAGGAAGTACTCGTACTGCCCACCCACCGCGCGGCCCTGCAGGTCGAACTGTGCATTGGACGCACCGCCCACGCGGATCAGCTCGATGCCCTTGTCGGTCTTCGCACCGGCACCGCCAGCGTTAAGCACGCGCACGTTGGCCTGACCGTTCGAGTCGCCCTTGATGATCAGCTTGTCGGTGGCCGAGTTGTCGTCACCCAGCTGGGTGTTGAACAGCAGGGTGCCGCCGGCGCCATCGAAGGTATCCACGGTCAGCGTGTTGAAGGTGCTGCCATTGCCCAGCGCCACCGTGCCGGTGCTACCCAGCGCCAGGTGGCCGACGTTGCTGTCGCCGGTCATCAGCCAGGTGCTGTCGCTGTCGATGCTGGCGGTGGTGACGTTGAGGAAGCGGCCGTCGATCTGTGCCTTGTTGCGCAGGGAGACGTTCAGTGCCCCGAGCGTGGTGGCGGTATCGAAGTTGACGTTGCCGATCAACCGCGCGTCATCCACGGTAAAGTTGACCGTGCCTTGGCCCGGACCCACAGCAGGTTGGTCGGTGCGGAACAACAGCAGGTTGCCATCACCAGAAATCAGCTGCGCGCCGTTGGCCACGGTGATATCGTACTGAGTACTCGGAAGCAGCGCGAACGGAGCTACGCGTATGGCTGCTCCGCTATCGGACTTCAGCACCGAGTTGTCGACCCGGAACGAAAGAACGCCGGTGGAACCGGGCAGATCGCTTCGACCTGTAAGGTAGGCCGCCGTGTTGCCACCCTCGATGCGGGATCCGTTCTGGATGGTCATGTCGCCGAAGAACATGCGCACGCCATGACCATTGTTCAGTTCAGAGGCGCCAGCGGACAGCTCGGCGCGGACGAAGCTGGAATCGATGACGGCCGACGGGTTGAAGCTGCTGCTGAAAGGGGCGTGGGTCAGATCGACGCCGATGAAGCTTGAACTGTTGATCCTGCTGCCCACGATGTGCGCGGAGGAGTTGTCGTAGACGTGGACCGTACCATCGCGGACGATCGAGCCGGTCATGTTCAGTGTCGAGTTCCCGTGCAGTGTTACATGCGCGCGGCTGCCAGCTGTCGCTGACGCGATGGTTGCTTTGCTCAGGAAAACGCTGGAGTCGGTGCTGGTGATCGAATCGGTCTGCGCACCGGTGACAGTCAGTTTCGAGCCATTTTCCAGGGTCCAGGCTTCCACCGCATCGCCTGCAACAACCTCGGCAGTCTGCCCATCCAGATCGCCGGCCAATGCGGCACTGGCAGACATTGCGGAAAGTGCCAGCAGCAGGCCACGTGCGAGCGGCCGAAGCGACGGGGCGTGGGCAGGTTGAAGGTTCATGATGTGGTCCTTTGCATGGAGAGGTGAGCGGGACACTGCATGACAGCCGGAAACCCCTGTTCAGCGAGGTGACGTATACGCCTTCGACTTGTGAAGGTTTTGTGAGGTGATCCGGAGGATGCGAACAAGCGTGTCGGGAACGGCTGCCAGTGTCCGATCGCGCCGGCGTCGATCCCATGCAATTTGTTGCAAAGGCGGCTTGCCATATCAGCCCGGGATAGGGGGCGTTAAGGCGGCTGTGCCGACATCGCGGTCAGGTGCGACATTCTGACGCAATCGCCATTGCAAGCTTTTCGATGGAAGTGGAGGGGGCATGACGGGAGGCTGTGCGCCCGTCTGGAGATACCCCCATGCCTATCGCGCTCCCTCTTCGCCATCCCTTGGCCGCTGCCCTGGCTGCTGCACTTGTCCTCGCTCCCCCGGCCCGTGCCCAGCAGGTCGTGGCCGACGGTGATCTGCAAGAACCTCCGGCGGGCGAATACCACACCACCGAGCCGGTGCTGCCCGGTGACCCCGCAGGTTACGTGTTCTACGCGCTTAACGGCGGCCGCATTGAAACCACGGGTGGGATTGTGTTGCGCTCAGCAGGTGCGGGCGCGGCTGCTGTCCGGCTGGAGGGCAGCGGCACCACCATCGATCTGACGAAAGATACGGAGATCGCGACGTCGGGCGACGGTGCTGCCGGCATGTCGGTGCAGGATCGCGCACAACTGCGTGCCGAAAACGTGCGCATCGATACGCAAGGCGTGAACAGTCATGGCATCGAAGTGGACGCCGCCTCGGCAGGCGTGAGTGTGGGCCAGATCACCACCCGTGGTCAGGGGGCGCATGGATTGGTCGCCAGTGCAGGTGGCTTCATCAACTTCCTGGGAGGAAGCGTGGTTGCCGAAGGATCCAATGCCTATGCAGTCCTGGCGAGTGGGGCGGGCAGCACAGTGCATCTGGAGACGGCAAACCTGATCAGCCGCGCTGCCGGCACCTATGTCGCCTTGGCCAATACGGGCGCATCCCTGCGTCTGCAGGACGCACAAGTTACCCATGAGGGCGCGACCGGGTTTGGCGTCGCCATCCACACGGGAAGTACTGGTGATTTGCGCAATGTGCACATAAGGATGCAGGGAATGGGAACCGGGCTGGCCGGTGGTGGTGACGTCGTGATGCTGGGCGGTTCCGTTGTTGCAGATGCAGCAGGGAGCATGGCGATCGTTGCCCGCGGTGGGAGCATGCAGCTGGAATCAGTGGACGTTCGCGGCGACTCCGGCATCAGCGCAAATGGCGGTGCACGTTTGGAGCTGGTTGACAGTCGCGTGCGTTCGGTGAACGAGGCGCTACAGATCTCAGGAATGGGAACGACTGCATATATCCGGGAATCCGAACTGCTGGGTGATGGAGGAGCGGCCACGATTGCTGTCCACGACTCGGCGGTACTGGAACTCCTGCGCAGTGTTGTCCGCAGCGAAGGTGACAATCGCGTTGGCATGGACAATCGTGGCGGTGCGGTGACGCTGGAGGATGTGCAGGTCCATACCACCGGCGTTTCCAGCCATGCGCTGTACGCGGAAGCCAGTGGTCTTGTGCGCCCTCGCATTGATGCCAATGAAACGTTGCTCAGCACGACCGGCGACAGCGCCATTGGCGCCGTTGCACGGAAGGGTGGCAGCATCCATCTGGCGGACAGTGCCGTGTTGACCACCGGAGATGGCGCCCACGGCGTGCTGTCCGGGGGTGTTGGCGAGATGGCCCTGACCAATACCCATGTACGCACCGAAGGCGAGGGCGCATGGGCGGCAGTGATCAACGACAACGGTCGGATGCGCATCGACGGCGGCTCGCTGGTGAGTGCGCGGCACGGCGGCGTGTGGCTGCGCAGCAGCCGCGACCCGGGCCTGACGTTGTCCAACGGTGCCTTGGTGTCGGGTAGCAACGGCATCGGGTTGGCGTTGGACGCCGCTGTGGCCGGGCGCTTCGATCTGGTGCTGGACGGTCGCTCGCAGCTGGTGGGTGACATCGTCATCACCCCCGAAGATGAAGACGCCGGGCTGGTGCCGCAATCCGAAGTGCATGTGCGCCTGGCCGACGGTTCGCTGTGGCAGGGTTCATCCGATCTGGTGCAGACGCTGGCGATCGAGGGTGGCAGCCAGTGGACGCTCACCGGCGATGCCACGGTTGGTGGACTGCAGGTGCTTGGCAGCGGGCTGGCATTGTCCGATGGCACCGGTCGCTTCAACACGCTCACCGTGGACGGCGACCTGCACAGCGAGAACGCCATCTTCCTGTTCCAGGGCGCGCTGGCAGGCGATGACAGCGCGATCGACCGCCTGCATGTGCGCGGCGACAGCTCGGGCGATGCAAGCATCCTGGTGAAGAACATGGGCGGTGTGGGGGCGCCCACGGTGGATGGCATCCGGTTGATCGAGATCGACGGTGCTTCCCTGGCGAGCTACACGCTGGCCGGGCGTGCGGTCGGTGGGTCGTACGAGTACTTCCTGTTCAAGGGTGGTGTGGCCGATCCTTCCGATGGCAACTGGTACCTGCGTTCGCAGTGGTTTGATGCCTGCAAGGACAATCCGGCCGGGCCAGGATGCGTGGTCGATCCGGGCCCGGATCCGATCGATCCGACCGACCCTGTGGACCCGGTGGATCCAGTCGATCCGATCCTGCCGCCGCCGGTACTGCGCCCGGAGGCCGGTGCCTACCTGGCCAACCAGTCTGCAGCGATCAACCTGTTTGCACACCGCATGCATGAGCGCAGCGGCACCCGTTCGCGGGGCACTGAGCGCCAGGCCTGGGCACGGGTGGGCCGGCAGCAGGCCGATTTCAGCGCGGTCGGCAGTCAGCTGTCGGTGGACGGCACCACCTCGGTGCTGCAGATCGGCAGCGATCTGCTGCAGCGGGGCAATGCCGCGTTCGGCGTCATGCTCGGCAGCGGCCGCGCCGACAATCGTGCCGTCTCGCGGCTGACCGGCTACAGCGCCACCGGCCGGGTGCGTGGCAACGCAGTGGGTGTGTACGGCACCTGGCTGCAGGATACCGGAGGCGCGCAAGGTGCCTACGTGGACGCAGCGCTGCAGTACGGCCGCTTCGACAATCGGGTGCAGGGCATCAGCCTGGAACCGGAGCGCTACGACTCACGCATGGCCAGTGCGTCGCTGGAGACCGGCTACACCTTCACCGTGTGGCAGGGCCCCACCAGCGCGCTGTACGTGCAGCCGCAGCTGCAACTGAGCCATGTCGACTTCCGCGCTGATCGGCACGTGGAGCGCAATGGCACGGTGGTCGACCGTGCCGATGCCGGTGGCCTGAGCGGGCGCGTGGGCGTGCGCGTGTTCGGTCACGGCACTGCCGCCGGCAACACGGTGCAGCCGTACCTGGGCGTCAACTGGCTGCGTGGCAGCGGTACCAGCACGTTGCAGTTCAACGGCGACACGCTGGGCGCAGACGTGCCGCGCAACCGCTACGAGGTGCAGGCCGGTGCCGAGCTGAAGCTGGGCCAGCGCTGGGGCGCGTGGGGCGGCGTGAGCGTGCAGCGTGGTGATTATGGCTACCGCAATGTGGGTGGCCAGCTGGGCCTGCGCATGGCCTGGTAAGCGGGCGTGCAGCGGGGTCGGATCCCATTGCCACGGCAATGGACTCTGACCCCTGGCTGCTGCCGTAGAGCCGAGCCTATGCTCGGCTCATCGCGATCTGAACGAAGAGCAGCCGAGCATGGCTCGGCTCTACAATCGCGTCACTCCGGGACCGGACCTGAACGATGTCCATGTCTGTCGCGATCGTCCATTGAATGACTGCGCAAACGGTGGCGATGCTGCCGGATCGCTCGCTGCCGGTCACCCGCATGTCTGCTCCCGAACGTTCCCACAACGCTGCCATCGACGGCCTGCGTGCATTGGCGGTGCTGGCCGTCATCCTGTTCCACACCAATGCGGCATGGTTGCCCGGTGGCTTCACCGGCGTGGACCTGTTCTTCGTGGTGTCCGGCTTCGTGATCAGCCAGTCGTTGGCCTCGCGCACTCATGCGTCGCTGGGCGCGCTGTTACTCGATTTCTACCGGCGTCGCGTGCTGCGCCTGCTTCCCGCGCTGCTGGTGATGTTGATGGCCACCTTCGTGCTGTCGGCGCTGTTCATTCCCCGCGCGTGGCGCAATGAACAGTTCGACCAGACCGGCTGGGCCGCGCTGGTCGGCTTCAGCAACATCGTGCTGGCTGGCCAGCAGGACGATTACTTCTCACCCGGCGCGGAACTGAACCCGTTCCTGCACACGTGGACGCTGGGGGTGGAGGAGCAGTTCTACCTGGTCTTCCCGCTGCTGTTCTTCGTCTGGCTGCGCGGGCGTGAGCGCTGGCCGTGGTCGCGTTGGCTGTTGCCGGGGCTCACCGTGCTGTCGCTGGCGTGGGCGGGCTGGCAGGCGCAGACGGCACCAGCGGCAGCGTTCTATCTGCTGCCGGCGCGGTTCTGGGAGCTGGCTGCGGGCGCGCTGCTGTACCAGTGGATGCGTACTCGTACGCCGGGCCAGAACGGTGGTGCGGTTGCAGCGGCCGGCCTGACGCTGCTGGCCGCAGGCGTGGTGATCGCCCCGCAGCTGGCGATGCCGGTGCCGGGTGTGCTGGCCACCGTGGCCGGTACCCTGCTGCTGTTGGCAAGCGTGTCGGCGCCGGGGACATCGCGCCTCGCCCGCGCGCTGGGCTGCGCACCGCTGGCCTACGTGGGCCGGTTGTCCTATTCGCTGTACCTGTGGCATTGGCCGCTGCTGGTGCTGCTGCGCTGGACCTACGGCCTGCACGGTGCCGCGCTGTGGCTGTACCCGGTGTTGCTGCTGGCGGTATCAGCTGCGTCGTATCACTTCATCGAGCGTCCGCTGCGCAGTGCGGCGCCGCTGCTGCGCCTGGCACCGGCCAAGGTGCTGGCGATGGCGTTGCCGGTGGTGGCGCTGTGTGGTGCGGGTGCCTGGGCCACCGTGGAGTACCACGAGCAGGTCTCGCTGAGCGTTACCCGTGACGGCTATGCATGGCAGGCGCGTCGCTACCCCGCGTGGCGCCCATTGGAGCCGGTGAGTGCGCCGGCGCTTGAAGGACGGCGCCTGTTCGTGGCCGGCGACTCGCATGCAGCGGCGTATCGCACCATGACCAGCATGGTCGCGCGGCAGACCGGCATGGAGGTGCGCCAGCAGGATCGCGGCGGCTGCAGCTTCGTCAATCTGCTGCGGGCCAGTCCAGCCGATTGCCGGGACTTCATTGAGCACACGCTGTCGACCATCGAACGCGAGGCGCGCCCGGGTGACATCGTGCTGCTGGCGGCCTTGCGCATGCCGGAGCTGCGCGGATTCGACTGGCGGCGGCAGGATGCACAGGAAATCTATCGTCAACTGCTGGCCGAGCGCACGCCCGCGCATGCACAAGCTGCACGCGATGAAGCCGATCGAGTGCTGGGGCGTTTGCAGAAGCTGAGTGTGCACGTGGTTGTGGATGCGCCGCTGCCGTTGTTCAAGGCCGGTGCGTACCGCTGTTCGGACTGGTTCAACCGCCGCAACCCGGCCTGTGCCGGTGGCCTGAGCATGCCGCGCGCCGACCTGGAAAGGCTGCGCGCGCCGCAGATGGCGTTGCTGTCCGAACTGGCGGTGCGCTATCCATCTTTGACGGTATGGGATCCGCTGCAGCTGCTGTGCGGGCCAACGACCTGTTCGGCGGTGAAAGACGGGGAGCCGCTGTTCTTCGACAACGATCACCTGAGCGGGCATGGCAACCGCGTGCTGCTGCCCAGCTTCCGGCAGACCCTGATCGATATTGCAGGCGACACGCCGGTGTAGAACCGAGCCCACGCTCGGCTTGCCACGCGGTGCCGGCTTCATCGCGATGTGGCCGAAGAGGGGCCGAGCATGGCTCGGCTCCACAGGAGTGTGAGGGTGAACGACACGTGGTTGTAGAGCCGAGCCCACGCTCGGCTTGCGCGCGCAGCGCGGGCTTCATCGCGATCTGGTCGAAGAGCAGCCGAGCATGGGCTCGGCTCTACAGGAGTGCGAAGGAATGTGCGCGGTCTATGCCGGCGGCAGCACCTTGCCCGGGTTGAGGATGCCGTCCGGGTCCAGTGCGGCCTTGATCGCGCGCATCGCCGTCAGCGTTTCCGGGCTGAACGCCTGCGCCATGAAATCGCGCTTGGCCAACCCAATGCCATGCTCGCCGGACAGCGTGCCGCCCAGTGACAGCGTCAGTTCGAAGATCTTCGGCAGTGCGGCATGCGCGCGTGCGTTTTCGTCGGCGTCGTCCGGGTGGTAAAGAATGTTGACGTGCAGGTTGCCGTTGCCGGCGTGGCCGAAGGTGACGATGGTGAGCGCGTAGTCCCGTGCCAAGGCCTGCACGCCGGCCACCAGTTCCGGAATGCGCGACACCGGCACCACCACGTCTTCATTGATCTTGCCCGGCGCGACGCTGCGCAGCGCAGGCGACAGCGCCTTGCGCGCCGCCCACAGCTGGTCGCGCGCAAGGCCTTCCATCGCCACGTCCAGCTCGATCATGCCGTCGCCTTCGGCGGCGCCGGCCAATGCCTGCAACAGATAGGGCAGGGTGTCGTGGTCACCATCGGCCTCGACCAGCAGCATCGCCCCTGCTTCCGGCACATCGGCACCATTCAGCCGCAGCAGTTCCAGGCTGCGCGCATCCATGAATTCCAGGCGGGTGGGTACCACCGGCTGCGACATCAACCGCGACACGGCGGCCGCAGCAGCATCAGCATCGCGGTACAGCACGCGCAGGCCGGCCTGGCTGACCGGCAGCGGGGTCAGTTTCAGCGTGGCTTCCACGATCAGTGCCAGCGTGCCTTCGCTGCCTACCAGCAGGTGGGTGAGGTCGTAGCCGGTGGCATCCTTGGTGTAGGCGCCACCGCAACGGATCACGTCGCCGGTTCCGGTCACCGCCACCAGGCCCAGCACGTTGTCGCGGCTGGTGCCGTACTTCACCGCGCGCGGGCCGCCCGCATTGCAGGCCAGGTTGCCGCCGATGCTGCAGATTTCGGCGCTGGACGGGTCCGGCGCCCAGAACAGGCCGTGCGACGCCAGCGCCTGCTGCAGCGTGCCGTTCAACACGCCCGGCTGCACGACCGCGCAGCGATCACCGGCGCGGATCTCGACGATGCGGTCCATGCGGGTGAACGAGAGTACGATGCTGCCCGGCTGCGGGACCGCGGCACCGGTGGTACCGGTGCCGGCACCGCGCGCGACCAGCGCCACGCCATGCGCGCGGCATGCACGCACCAGCGCCTGCACCTGCTCGATGTCCGCCGGAAACGCCACTGCGGCCGGCCGCTGATGGCGCCATGAGTTGTCCTGCGCATTCGCCTCCAGCGCGCCGTCATCCATGCGCCAGCCCTCCGTGCCCAGCAGGGTGGACAGTTCGGCAACCAGGGCAGCAGGCAGGGCAGGACTCATGACGGATCTCGTGGGGCAGCAGGAGCGGGTTGGATCAGTTTCCAGGCGACAACGGCGCCGGCCAGTGGCAGCCACACCCAACGCAGTTCGGAGAGCAGGGTAGCCACGCCGCGTGCGCTGAAGAACTGTGGCGCGAACGGTGACACGCGGATGGGGCGCCACGGCGCGAAGAAGCGCTGTTCGCTCCACGGCCAGGCCAGCGCGACGCCCAGACCACCGGAGGTCATCGCATCGAGCAGCGGATGGCTGGCGGCGCAGGCGAAGACGAATACAGCGGCTTGTACGGTAGATGCCAACCTTGGTTGGCACACATCCGCCGACCAAGGTCGGCGACTGCCCAAGAACGCCAACGCCGCGGCCAATGCTGCCAGCACGCCGGCGAACAGCAGTGAGTGGCTGGCGCCGCGATGGCCGAAGGCATCGGCATAGGGAATGTGCAGGGCAAAGGCCAGTACATCGGCATCGGGCAGCATGGCGGCGATCACGCCGGCGGCCAGCAGGCGCGGCGGGATGCGGCCACGATCAGCGGCGCACCACAGCGCCAGCGGCACAGCGGCATGGGTGATGATCGACGGCATCAGTCACGCACCATGGTCGTACCGGCCGCGGGCCGGCTGCAGGTCCGACGGGTAGTGCCGGCCGCTGGCCGGCAAAGAGTAGCCATCAGCAGTCATCCAATCGGAACGCATCCCGCAGCCAATGCAGCTGCGGCGGTTCGCCGGTGGCTTCGACCACATCGAAACGGCAGGGCGCATTGGCCAGCGCCGGGTGGTCCTGCAGGTACAGCTGCGCGGCGTGGGCCAGGCGCCGGCATTTGCGCGCATCCACTGAGGCGGCGCCGCCACCGAAATCGGATCGCGCGCGGTAGCGCACTTCGACGAACACCACGGTGCCGGCATCGTCCATCACCAGGTCCAGTTCACCGCCGCGATATCGGACGTTGCGCGCACGCGGCCGCAGTCCGGCCTGTTGCAGGTGCTGCTCGGCGGCGGCTTCCACCGCCGAGCCACGTTGGCTGCGCTCAGCGACCACCGATGATCGGCATCGGCCGGCCGCCGTTGAAGGTCGACCAGGCCGGCTGGCGCAGGATGTTGCCGTTGCTGTCCAGGAACAGGGTGCCGGTGGCGCCGTCCAGGCCGCCTTCGTTAGACAGCTTGTCCAGGTAGGCGGTGATCTTCCAGGCGTCGGCACCGAAGGCGAACAGGCGGCCGGCCGCACCGCGTGCGCTCGGCAGGGTGCTGGCCACCTGGCTGGCCGACGGCAGGCCGGACACACTGCGCACGTTCCAGGCTTCGTTCGGATAGACGATGCCGTCCAGCGCCACGTCTTCTTCCACCTTGCCGCTGCCAACGGTCAGCTGCGAGGTGCCAACGCGGGTCGCGCCGCCTGCACCGGCCAGCGCCAGCTGCGGCGCCAGCAGGCGCGCCTGCGGCGCACGCACGGCGAGGAATACGGCATCGACCTGGCCGGCGTTGCGCACCTGCGCGCCGACATCGCCGACGGCATCGGTGACGCCGATCGTGGCCACCACCTGGCCACCGCGCTGCGCGAAGCGCTGGGCAAAGGCGGCGGCGGCACGGCGGCCGGTGTCGTCAGCGCTGTTGATCACCAGCGCCTTGCCGCGCTCGCGGCCACGCAGGTACTCGGCGGCGACGATGCCGTCGTCTTCCGGTGCCAGCGAGAAGCCGGCACTGCCGGCCGGCGGTGCGTCCTTGCCGCGGTTCAGGGCCAGCACCGGCACCTGCAGCTGCTGCCGGCCGTACACCGCGTCCACTTCGTCGCGGCCCAGCGGGCCGACCACGAAGTCGGCGCCGGAGGCGACGGCCTTGTCATAGGCGGCCAGGGCACCGGCCGGGGTGCCGGCGGTGTCGAAGAAGTTGATGTCCGGGCGGCGGCGGCTTTCACCGTAATAAGCGCTCAACAGGCCATCGCGCACCGGCTGTGCGGCGGTGGCCAGGCGGCCGCTGAGCGGCAGCAGCACGGCCAGCTTGGCCGGCGGGCGGTAACCGTCGCTCATCGCCGGCGGGCGCTTGCTGGTGTCGAACTGGGCCGCGCCATCGCGGTCGAACGGGCGCGGCAGCGGCAGGCCGCGCGCGATCAGCGCACGGCCGGCGAAGTTGTAGAGCGGGTCGTTGGCCGGCAGGGCGGCGGCACGGCTGCGCAGGGTGGCGTCGTCGAGGGTGCCGAGCAGGCCGGCAATGGCGGCCTGGTTCTCGCTGCGCGCGCTGCCGGTCAGGCTGGAATGGGCGCGGGCGCGCTCGGTGGCGGCGCCGAAGGCATCGCCGGTGCCCTGCAGGGCACTGGCGCGGGCCAGGTACCAGCGCGTACGCAGCGCCGGCAGCACGTTATCGCCGTGGTCCTTCAGCAGGGCCAGTGCCTGCGCCGGCTGCTTGTCGGCCAAGGCGAGCTCGGCACCGGTCAGCTGGTAGCGCTGCAGGCTGGCGCCGGACAGCTGGCGTGCGGTGAGCTGGCCGAGCAGGCTGCGCGCGCGGGCACTGTCGCCGGCCAGGTGCCAGGCCCAAGCGGCATCGGCCAGGGCGTTGCTGCGGGCGCCGCCGCGCAGCGTGGCGGCCAGGCCTTCCAGCTGCAGTGCGGCGTCGCGCGGCTTGCCCTGTTCGATCAGCGCCAGCGCCTGGCTCTGGGCCGGCGAATCGGGGGTGCTGGTCAGGCTGGTGGTGGCACAACCGGCCAGCAGCATCAGCGACAACGACAGGGCGGAGATCCGTGCGGCGGGCTTGTTCATGATCGGGTCCATGCGATGAGGGCAGCGGCCTTGGCCGGGTACACGCTACGATTCTACCCTTGCCCCGTGAGTACCGCTGAAATGAGTGTGCCAACCCTGTACGTCGTCGCCACCCCGATCGGCAACCTGGCCGATCTGAGCCCGCGCGCGCAGGAGGTGCTGCGTTCGGTGGCGGCCATCTGTGCCGAGGACACCCGCCGCAGCGGCCAGCTGCTGTCCCATTTCGGCATCCAGCAACCGCTGGTGGCCCTGCACGAACACAATGAAGAGGCCTTGGCGCAACGCCTGGTTTCGCGATTACAGGCCGGCGAGTCGCTGGCGCTGGTCAGCGATGCCGGTACCCCGCTGGTCAGTGACCCCGGTTTCCGCCTGGTGCGTGCCGCGCGCGCGGCGGGCATCAAGGTCAGCCCGGTGCCCGGCGCCTGCGCCGCCATTGCCGCGCTGAGCGTGGCCGGCCTGCCCAGCGACCGTTTCAGCTTCGAGGGTTTCCTGCCGGCCAAGGCCAGCGGCCGCCGCGACCGCCTGCAGGCGCTGGCCGGCGAAGTGCGCACGATGGTGTTCTACGAATCCTCGCACCGCATCGCCGAGTCGCTGGCCGACATGGCGGCGATCTTCGGCGGCGAGCGCCCGGCGGTGCTGGCCCGCGAGCTGACCAAGCTGTTCGAGACCGTGCTTGATGGCGACCTGGCGGGCCTGCTGGTGAAGGTGGAAGCTGACGAGAACCAGCGCAAGGGCGAGTTCGTGGTGATGGTGCAGGGCGCCGGCGATGACGAGGAAGCGCAGCTGGCACGCGGCCGCCGCGTCTACGCGAAGCTGAGCGAGCACCTGCCGCCGTCGACCGCCGCCAAGCTGGCTGCGGAACTGACCGGTGCGCCGCGCAAGGCGCTGTACGGTAGTTGATGGATCGTGCGGACCAAGGTCCGCACCCACCAGATCGGAATCCGCACCCACCAAGGCAGCGGCATCGGTAGATCCACGCCACGCGTGGATGGATGAACCGGACGCCGCGATCGGCACGGCAGGAAGGGCGTGCGTACGCTAGAATGCGCGCTGGCGGAGTCGGCCAGACAGTCGCGTCATCCCTTCGGGGGTGCCGAGGAAAGTCCGGGCTCCATAGGGCAAGGTGCCAGGTAACGCCTGGGCGGCGCAAGCCGACGGAAAGTGCAACAGAAAGATACCGCCTACGTCTTCTTCGGAAGGCCGGTAAGGGTGAAATGGTGCGGTAAGAGCGCACCGCGAGTCTGGTAACAGACCGGCACGGCAAACCCCACCTGGAGCAAGACCAAATAGGGATCCTTTGGCGCGGCCCGCGTTGGATCCGGGTAGGTTGCTTGAGCGTTGCGGTGACGTAACGCCTAGAGGAATGACTGTCCACGACAGAACCCGGCTTATCGGCCGGCTCCGCCTCTTTCTTCGATATGCATGAACCGCGCATCTGTAGTGCCGGCCGCTGGCCGGCAGCTTCACGATGCCAGCAGTGGCGGACAGAGTGCTGCCGGCCAGCGGCCGGCACTACCTCGACGTCGCGCGATCCTCAGCCCGGCATGCGGTACTGCCCGGCGGAAATGAACTGCGAGAAGCGTTCGCACCACACCACGACGGTGGTGTAGTCGTTCACATCCACGTTCGCGGGCACCTCCACCAGGAAGCGGTTGAAGGTCTTTACCTCGCCGATGCGCTGGGCCTGCGCCTTGATCTTCAGGAAGTCGGCCTTGTTGTCGACGAAATCGCGAACCAGGTACACCTTGTAATCCGGGCCCGGTCCCATCTTCCCGTCGAAGGCGACCTGGGTGGCACTGACGCTGACCTTGCCTTCGGCCCAGTGCACCGCGTCGCTGCCTTTCAGGTCGCGGCGGAAAGTGGTGCGGTAGGTGGCGTCCTTCATCGCGGCCTGTACCTGGGCGGCCGGCGGGTCATCGGGGGCGATCAGGATCGGCAGGAAGTAGACGCCCAGGCCGAAGCCCAGGCCGAGGGTGAGCAGGTGGGTGGCGAGCAGGATGAGGATGCGGCGCATGGGGCCTCCTTGTGGTTGCGGTCGATCGCGCGGCGTGGTGCCGGGCGCGACCACCCTGGGAGGTCAGGGCCGACATTTATAGACACAGTGCCGAATGCGAAAAGGACACAGTGGGTGGGCTGGAATGCCGGAACCCCTGTGGTACGGGCACATTGCGGTCGCGGCTGAAAGCTGAATGACGTTTCAAGCCCGCTGCGATGGCGACCGCCGTCACGTGGATCGCGACAGCAAGCTGCGGGTAGTGCCGGCCGCTGGCCGGCAGCTTCATGGCGAATCAGAGCATCCAAAGGCTGCCGGCCAGCGGCCGGCACTACCCCCACCAGGAGCATCTGGCCAAGGGCGGTCATGACCAGGTCAGAAAATGACGTGGCTTTGTCCGCTCGGTACACCCTGCGGGCCGAAGCGGCGTTCGTGGATCTCGCCGTGGCCGTCGGCGTCGATCAGCAGCACGGTGCTGGCGCGGGTGCCGTAGTCGTCGCCGCGGATGAAGGCCGGGCTCAACCAGCGCTCGCGTTCCAGGCCGATGCCGGTGTCGGGCAGGTCGCTGTCGGCGGGGCGGTGTTCATCGGCCAAGGCATTCCAGAGCGGGGTCAGGTCCGGGGTCAGATCCCTTTCGCGTTGCGAAAGGGATCTGACCCCGTCTGCTTCCAGCCATGCCGACAGCGCGGCCATCAGCCGTCGGGTCTTCGGCCAGGGCGCGTCCAGCGCGCCGTTGGACATGCCGTGAACGCCCGGGCCAAGCATCTGCCGTTCGGCGGGATGGTTGCCCAGGTACTCCAGGCTGTCGCCATCGGCCAGCAACAGATTGAATGGGGCGTAGGCACCCGCCACGGTTGCCAACCGCTCGATATGCACGGCGGCCGGGTCGCGGCCGCGCAGGAAGTCGGCCACCAGCGCGCCCCGCGACGGTCCGGTCTGGGCCGCCAGCGGGTCGCGGACGTTGGTGACCACCGCCATCCGGCCCGAGGCGCCGACCCCGGCCCAGCCACCGCCGGAGCGCAGGTCGCGTCCCCCGATGACGGAGGTCTCATCCTGCCAGGGGGCCAGCGCCGCGGTGGGGCGGGCGTGGAACTCATCACGGTTGCCGGTCATCACCAGCCGCCAGCGCGGGTGGTGCATCCAGCCAAGAGCGAGCAGGCACATGGCCTCATTGTGCACCGTTTGCGCAGTCCGGCGCCGTTTCCGGCCCGGCTCGGATGAATGCGCGGCCGATGTTTCACGCCCCGTCCACGCCCCTGAACTTCCGTTCAATCTCAAAAATTGAGACGGATCAGCAACTTGTGGATAAGCCTTGAACAATTCTCTAAAGGTTGTTGCAAGCCATTGATGCGGCTGGCGATTTCCCTGCTGAAAAGTTGTTGACAACCCTCGGCCCGCTGCTAAGGTGGGCATCAGAGGGAAATCCGGGTGTTTTGTGGGTTTTCGTGGTTCAATGTTTCACCGGGCGAAGGACAAGGTGCAGGCGTCGTGTTCCAGGGCGAGACGGCCATCACAGTTGACGACAAGGGGCGCATGGCGGTTCCCACCGCTTACCGCGACCTCGTCGCGCGCGCCAGCAACAACCGTCTCGTGCTGACCTACAACCCGTTCGAAGCCGGCTGCCTGTGGCTGTACGCAGAGTCGGAATGGGAACGGGTCCGCGACGATGTGATGTCCAAGCCCAACACCCAGCGCGTCGTGCGCCTGTTGCAGCAGAAGCTGGTCGGCTCGGCCGCCCATCTGGAGCTGGACGGCAACGGTCGCATCAGCATCCCCGCCAGCCACCGCGGTGCGGTGGGCATTGAGAAGAAGGCGGTATTGCTCGGCATGGGCGACAAGTTCGAATTGTGGAGCGAGCAGGCGCATCGGGCCCTGATCCAGCAGACGTTGTCTGACGAGGATCTGGGTGATGGGTTGCTCGACCTGAAGTTGTGAGCCGGGGTGCCCGGATGCGCCCAGAAGCGCAGGCCGGTCACCTTCCGGTGTCGCAGTCGCCGGCGGTGCACCTGCCGGTCCTGTACACCCAGGTCCTTGAAGGCCTGAGGGTGATCGAAAACGGACGTTATCTGGATGGCACGTTCGGTCGTGGCGGTCATGCACGTGGCGTGCTCACCCAGCTCGGTCCCGAGGGGCGCCTGCTGGTCATGGACAAGGATCCGGAAGCCATCGCCGTTGCCGAGCGCGATTTCGCGCCGGACCCGCGCGTGTCCATCTTCCGTGGCAGCTTCGCCCAGCTGCTGCAGTGGGATGCGACGGCCGAAGGCCTGGACGGCGTGCTGTTCGACCTGGGCGTGTCGTCGCCGCAGCTGGATGTGGCCGAACGTGGCTTCAGCTTCGGCAAGGACGGCCCGCTGGACATGCGCATGGACCCGGACAGCGGTGAAAGCGCTGCGCAGTGGATCAACCGCGTGGAAGAGCGCGAGATCGCCGATGTGCTGTGGACCTACGGCGAAGAGCGTCAGAGCCGGCGCATCGCCCGCGCCATCGTGGCCCGCCGCGAGAAGCAGCCGTTCTCCCGCACCGCCGAACTGGCCGAGCTGATCGCCTCGGTGATGCCGCGTGGAAAGGACAAGATCCATCCCGCCACGCGCAGCTTCCAGGCCATCCGCATCCACATCAACCGCGAGCTGGCCGATCTGGAAGCAGGGCTCGATGCGGCGGTGGAACGGCTCAAGCCCGGTGGCCGTCTGGCGGTGATCAGCTTCCACTCGCTGGAAGACCGCATCGTCAAGCAGTACATGAACCGCCTGGCCAAGGCGCCGCCGGCCAACCGCCGCCTGCCCGAGGCCGTTGCGTTCGTGCCGACGCTGGACCTGATCGGCGGGGCCATCAAGGCCACCGACGAAGAGCTGGCCGCCAACCCGCGCGCCCGCAGCGCCGTGCTGCGCGTGGCCCAGAAGCGGGAGGCCGACGCATGAGCCGGCTGCTGCTGATCATCCTGTTGGCCTGCACCGTGGCCTCGGCGATCGGCGTCGTGTTCGTGCGTCACCGTCATCGGCAGACGTTCATCGAGCTGTCGCGCGCCGAGCGCAAGCGCGATGACATCAACCTGGAATTCGGCCGCCTGCAGCTGGAGCAGGCCACGCTGGCCGAAGCCAACCGTGTCGATCGCATCGCCCGCGAAAAGCTCGGCATGAAGTTCCCCGAGGCCGCCGACATCGTGGTGGTGCGCCCATGAGCAAGGCCGGTCGCAACCGTCCACGCAATGCCTTCAACCTGCGCCAGCGCCTGCGCTGGGTGGCGTTGGCGCTTGGCCTGTGCTCGGTGTCGCTGGTCGGCCGCGCGGCCTACGTACAGATCATCAACAGCGACTTCTACCAGCGCCAGGGTGAGGCCCGCTACCTGCGCGAGCTGCCGATCAAGACTTCGCGCGGCATGATCACCGACCGCAACGGCGAGCCGCTGGCGGTGTCCACGCCGGTTGCCTCGATCTGGGTCAACCCGCAGGACCTGCTGCGTTCGCCCGAACGCATCCCCGAGCTGGCCCAGGCGGTCGGCATGTCGGTGGATGAGCTGAGCAGCCGCCTGTCGCAGAAGTCGGACAAGGAATTCATGTACCTGCGTCGCCGGATCAATCCGGACGAGGCAGAGAAGGTGGTCGCGCTGAAGATTCCGGGCGTGGCCGCGCAGCGCGAGTTCCGCCGCTTCTACCCGCAGGGTGAGGCGATGGCGCACGTGCTGGGCTTCACCAACATCGATGATCGCGGCCAGGAAGGCCTGGAACTGGCCTTCGACGAATGGCTGCGCGGCAAGCCCGGTGCGAAGCGGGTGATCCGCAACCGCAAGGGCGAGACCGTCGAAAGCGATCTGCTGCGTGCCGCTGAGCCGGGCAAGGACCTGACCCTCAGCATCGACCGCCGCATCCAGTACCTGGCCTTCAAGGAACTGCGCAACGCGCTGGTGGCCAACAAGGCGGCCGGCGGTTCAATGGTGATCATGGACGTGACCACCGGCGAGATCCTGGCCATGGTCAACCTGCCGACCTACAACCCGAATTCGTTGACCGGCGCGATCCCTGATACGCGCCGCAACCGCGCGGTGACCGACCTGGTCGAGCCGGGTTCGACGATGAAGCCGCTGACCATCGCCACCGCGCTGCAGGCCGGTGTGGTGACCAAGGACACCATCATCGACACCAACCCGGGCTACATGACGCTGGGTCGCTTCACCATCCGCGACGTGCCACGCAACAACGGCGTGCTGAACGTGACCGGCGTGATCACCCGCAGTTCGAACGTGGGTGCAGCCAAGGTTGCGGCGAAGATGCCGGACCAGACCTTCTACGACGGCGTGCGCCGCTTCGGCTATGGCTCGGCGCCGCACAGCGGGTTCCCGGGTGAATCGGCCGGTGTGGTAATGCGTCCGGCGCGCTGGTCGGGGACCACCAAGACCACCATGTCCTACGGCTACGGCCTGTCGGTCACGCCGCTGCAGATTGCCACCGCCTACTCGGCGCTGGCCAACGGCGGGCGCCTGATCGCGCCGACCTTCGTCAAGGGCCAGCGCAACGAAGGCCAGCAGATCATCGACGAGAACGTCGCCAGGCAGGTGGTGGCGATGATGGAGACGGTGGTCACCCAGGGCGGCGCCAAGCAGGCGGCGGTGCTGGGCTACCGCGTGGCCGGCAAGACCGGCACCGCGCGCAAGGCCGGTCCGGGTGGTTACGAGCGCGGCCATTACAACGCGCTGTTTGCCGGCGTGGTGCCGGCCACCAACCCGCGCTTCGCCACCGTCATCGTCATCAACGATCCGCAGGCCGGCAAGTTCTACGGCGGCCTGGTGTCGGCGCCGGTCTATCACAACGTGATGGAAGGCACCCTGCGCCTGATGGACGTGCCGCTGGACGACCTGCAGTCGTGGCTGGCCGCACAGCAGTCGGGCAAGGTCGGCCATTCGGCCTCGATCCTGCCCGCACCGCCGGCCGAGACCGCGCTGCCGGTCGATGCCGCCGCTGAATTCGATGCTGCGCTGCCGAGCGCGCAAGCCCAGACGCCGCCCGCTACGGGAGGCACGCAATGAGTCCTTCGATGTTGCTTTCGCAGTTGCTTCCGGACGTGGCCCTGGCGGGCCATGATCCCGTTCTGACCGGCCTGGTGCTGGACAGCCGCGCCGTGCGCCCCGGCAATGCCTTCGTCGCCATCGCCGGTTTCGGCGCGCATGGGCTGGGTTTTGTCGAGCAGGCCCGTGCGGCCGGTGCCAGCGCCATCCTGTTCGAGCCACCGGCACCGGCCGAGCTGCCGGCGCCGGCCGATGCGATCGCCGTGCCGGGCCTGCGGGCGCGCATGGGGGCGATGGCCGACCAGTTCCACGGCGCGCCGTCGCGGGCGATGGCGATGGTCGGCGTGACCGGTACCAACGGCAAGACCTCCACCGTGCAGCTGCTGGCCCAGGCCTGGCACCTGCTCGGAACGCCCAGTGGCAGTATCGGCACGTTGGGCGCCGGACTTTATGGTGCGGTCGAGCCGACCGGATTCACCACGCCGCTGGTACTGCAGATGCATGCGCTGCTGGCACAGCTGCGCGACGCCGGTGCGCGCGCGGTGGCGATGGAAGTCAGCTCGCACGCGCTGGACCAGGGCCGCGTGGATGCCGTGCACTACGACGTGGCGGTGTTCACCAACCTCACCCGCGACCATCTGGACTACCACGGTGACATGGCCAGCTACGGCGCGGCCAAGGCGCGGCTGTTCCATCGCCCGGGCCTGAAGGCGGCGGTGGTCAACCTGGACGACGCCTTCGGTCGCCAGCTGTTCGCTGGCCTGCCTGCCGGCGTGCAACCGATCGGCCTGAGCTCGCGCGATGCCGCTGACGCCAGCGTGCGCGCTGAAGCGCTGCAGCTGGATGGGCGCGGTATTGCCTTCGAGCTGGTCATCGACGGCCAGCGCGCCGCGGTGCAGTCGCCGCTGCTGGGCCGCTTCAACGTGGACAACCTGCTGGCCGTGGCCGGCACCCTGCAGGCGCAGGGCCAGCCGCTGCCGCGCATCGCCGAGGTGCTGTCGGCGCTGCAGCCGATCCGTGGCCGCATGAACCGCCTCGGCGGCGAAGACGGCCTGCCGACCGTGGTGGTCGACTACGCACATACCCCGGACGCGCTGGAGCAGGCGCTGGACAGCCTGCACGGCCATCTGCAGGGCACGCTGTTCTGCGTGTTCGGCTGCGGTGGCGAGCGCGATACCGGCAAGCGTCCGCAGATGGCGGCGATTGCCGAGCGCCTGGCCAACCAGGTCATTGTCACCGACGACAACCCGCGTGGCGAGAATGGCGACGTGATCGTGGCCGACATCCTGGCCGGCTTCCAGCACGCCGATGCCGTGACCGTGCAGCGCAACCGCGCGCGTGCGATCGGCCTGGCGGTGAAGCGTGCCGGTGCCGGCGACATCATCCTGATTGCCGGCAAGGGCCATGAGCCGTACCAGGAAGTGAATGGCGTGCGTCATGACTTCGACGACACCGAAGTGGCTGCGGCTGCACTGGCGGCCAAGGCCGGTGTTCTGCAGGCACAGGCCGGGGAGGGCGCCGCATGAAGCGCACCCTGCTTTCGCTGATCGCACACTGGGCCGGTGGCGAGATCCACGGCGACGACGTGGCCATCGATGCAGTCAGCAATGACACCCGCAACCTGGGCCCGGGCAGCCTGTATGTGGCGCTGCGCGGTGAGCGTTTCGACGGGCATGACTTCGCTGCCGACGCGCAGGCGCGCGGTGCCAGTGCGCTGCTGGTCGAGCGGCTGCTGCCGATCGAGCTGCCGCAGGTACTGGTGGCCGACAGCGAGCTGGCACTGGCGAAGATCGCTACCGGCATGCAGCGTGACCGTGGCACCGAGGTGTTCGCGATCACCGGCAGCAATGGCAAGACCAGCGTGAAGAGCCTGCTGCTGTCGATCCTGCAGCAGGTGGCCCAGCACGCGCACAAGGTGGTCTACGCCAACCCGGGTAACCGCAACAACGAGATCGGCCTGCCGCTGGCGGTGATCGATGCGCCGGAAGATGCCGACTACGCCGTCTACGAGATGGGCGCTGGCAAGCCTGGCGATATCGCCTACCTGACCGACATCGCCCGCCCGCGCTATGCGCTGGTCAACAACATCGCCCCCGCCCACCTGGAGCGGATGGGCAGCCTGCTCGGCGTGGCGGTGACCAAGGGCGCGATCTATGCCGCGCTGCCGGCCGATGGCGTGGCGGTGATCAACGCCGACGATGCCTACGGCCGCTGGTTCGAACAGCACTTCGTCGGCACTCCGGCGCGTTGCCGCGTGCTGCGCTATGGCCTGGAACACTCGGCGGACGTGACCGCGCGCGACATCCGCGCCGGTGCACAGGGCAGCCAGTTCACCCTGGTCGCACCGACCGGCGAAGCCCGCGTGGTGCTGGGCCTGCCGGGTCGCCACAACGTCAGCAATGCGCTGGCCGCCGCCAGCCTGGCGCTGGCGGCCGGTGTCGATCTGGCGCTGATTGCGGCCGGGCTGGCCGAGGCGCAGCCGGTACCGGGACGCCAGATCGCCCATCAGCTGCGCAACGGCGCGGTGCTGGTGGACGACAGCTACAACGCCAATCCCGGCTCGCTCGCTGCGGCCATCGATGCCCTGGCCACTGCCCCGGAAGAGGGCTGGCTGGTGCTGGGTGACATGCGCGAGCTGGGCCCGGATGCCGAAGCGCTGCATGCGCAGGCCGGCATCCGCGCACGCGCCGCCGGCCTCAAGCGCCTGTATGCGCTGGGCCCGCTCAGTGCCGCCGCCGCCACCGCCTTCGGCGACGGCGGCCGTCATTTCGCCACCCATGACGCGCTGTCGCAGGCGCTGAAGGACGAGCTGCACGCCGGCGTGCGCTGCCTGGTCAAGGGTTCCCGTGGCAGCGCCATGGACACGATTGTCAAAGCGCTGCTGGCGCAAGGAGAGGAATCCCCGCATGTTGTATGAACTGGCTCGATGGTTGCAGCAGTTGGAGAGCCTGTTCGGGCTGTTCAACTACCAGACGTTCCGCGCCATCCTTGCCGCGCTGACGGCCCTGTTCCTGTCGCTGTGGTTCGGCCCGGCGATGATCCGCAAGCTCGCCCAGTTCAAGGGCGGCCAGCCGATCCGCCAGGACGGTCCGCAAACCCATTTCTCCAAGGCCGGCACGCCGACCATGGGCGGTTCGCTGATCCTGCTCACCATCACCCTGTCGGTGCTGATGTGGGCGGACCTGCGCAACCGCTACGTGTGGCTGGTGCTGGCGGTGATGCTGTGCTTCGGCGCCATCGGCTGGTATGACGACTGGATCAAGATCGTCCGCCGTGACCCGAACGGCCTGAAGTCGCGCTGGAAGTATCTGCTGCAGTCGATCTTCGGCCTTGCCGCGGGCCTGTTCCTGTTCTACACGGCCGACGTGCCGGCAGCGCTGACCTTCTACATCCCGATGTTCAAGTCGGTCGCGCTGCCGCTGGCCGGCATCGGCTTCGTGGCCATCGCCTACTTCTGGATCGTCGGCTTCTCCAACGCGGTGAACCTGACCGACGGCCTGGACGGTCTGGCAATCATGCCGACCGTGCTGGTGGCCTGCGCGCTGGGCGTGTTCGCCTATGCCTCGGGCAACGTGGTGTTCGCCAACTACCTGCAGATCCCGCAGATCCCGGGCGCGGGCGAGCTGGTCATCATCTGCGCGGCCATCGCCGGTGCCGGCCTGGGCTTCCTGTGGTTCAACACCTATCCGGCCATGGTCTTCATGGGCGACATCGGCGCGCTGGCGCTGGGTGCGGTGCTGGGCACGATCGCGGTGATCACCCGCCAGGAACTGGTGCTGGTGATCATGGGCGGCGTGTTCGTCATCGAAACGCTGTCGGTGATGATCCAGGTCGCCTCGTTCAAGCTGACCGGCAAGCGCGTGTTCCGCATGGCGCCAATCCACCACCATTTCGAACTGAAGGGCTGGCCGGAGCCGCGCGTGATCGTGCGCTTCTGGATCATCTCCGTCGTGCTCGTGCTGATCGGCCTGGCCACGTTGAAGGTGCGCTGAGATGAACGACCTGTCCCGCCAGGCAACACGCCTTGAAGCCATCGAAGGCAGCTACGACAAGTGGCTGCTGGGCGCGATCATCGCGCTCACCGGCGTGGGCGTGGTGATGGTGGCGTCCAGCTCGATCGCCTTGATGAGCAGCCCGTTCTACTACCTCAACCGCCACCTGATCTTCCTGGCGGTGGGTATCGTGCTGGCGGTCATCGCCGCCCGCACCGAGCTGAAATCCATCGAGCAGTACAACCAGATGCTGCTGCTGGGCTGCTTCGTGCTGCTGCTGGCGGTGTTCGCGCCGGGCCTGGGCAGCACGGTCAACGGCGCACGCCGCTGGATCAACCTGGGCATCTCCAAGTTCCAGACGGTCGAGGCGGTGAAGGTGCTGTACATCGTCTGGCTGTCCAGCTACCTGGTGCGCTTCCGCGACGAGGTCAATGCGACCTGGCCGGCGATGCTCAAGCCGCTGGGCGTGGCCGGTGCGCTGGTGGTGCTGCTGCTGCTGCAGCCGGACTTCGGTTCTTCGACCCTGCTGCTGGCGATCACCGCCGGCATGCTGGTGCTGGGCGGGGTGAACATGCCGCGCATGTCGATGCCGGTGGTCATCGGCCTGGTCGGCATGAGCGCGCTGGCGATCATCGAGCCGTACCGCATGCGCCGCATCACCTCGTTCCTGGACCCGTGGGCCGACCAGCAGGGCGACGGCTACCAGCTGTCCAACGCGCTGATGGCGGTGGGCCGTGGCGAGTGGACCGGCGTCGGCCTGGGCAATTCGGTGCAGAAGCTGTACTACCTGCCGGAAGCGCATACCGACTTCATCTTCTCGGTCACCGCCGAGGAATTCGGTTTCCTCGGTACCTGCGTGATCGTGGCCCTGTACGCGCTGCTGGTCGGCCGTACCTTCTGGCTGGGCATGCGCTGCGTGGAAATGAAGCGCCACTTCTCCGGCTACATCGCCTTCGGCATCGGCCTGTGGATCAGCATGCAGACCTTCGTTTCGATCGGCGTGAACCTGGGCATCCTGCCGACCAAGGGCCTGACTCTGCCGCTGATCTCCTCCGGCGGCTCGTCGGTGCTGATGACCTGCGTGGCGATGGGCCTGCTGCTGCGCGTGTCCTACGAGCTCAAGCGCGCCGAGCGTCGCCAGGCCGTGCGCATCGGTGGCGCCGAAGAAACCGCTGCCGAGTCGATGGAACCCGCCGCCACGCCGGCGGCCGCCAGCGTGCCGGTGAGCGCCGAGCCGACGGCTGCCGCTGCGGCGAACGCCGCGCGCGGCACCAGCCGCCTGCAGTCGCGCATCGAACCGACCTTCGGGAGGCTGTCATGAGTGCAGCCAACGAGAAGGTGCGCCCGGTGATGATCCTGGCCGGTGGTACCGGCGGTCACATCTTCCCCGGCCTGGCCGTGGCCCGCGTGCTGCGCGAGCGTGGCGTGCCGGTCACCTGGATGGGCGCCGAAGGCGCGATGGAAACCCGCCTGGTGCCGCAGCACGACATCGCCATCGACACGCTGGCGATCACCGGCCTGCGCGGCAAGGGCAAGCTGGCGCTGCTGGCGGCGCCATGGCGGCTGATGCGTGCGCTGCGCGCGGCCGGCATGATCATCCGCAAACGCCAGCCGCGTGCGGTGGTGGCCTTCGGTGGCTTCGCCTCCGGCCCGGGTGGCATGGCCACGCGCCTGCATGGCCTGCCGCTGATCGTGCATGAGCAGAACCGTGCGCCCGGCCTGACCAACCGCATCCTGTCGCGTTATGCGCGCCGGCTGCTGACCGGTTTCCCGGGCACTTTCGCCCAGCGCGAGGAATTCGTCGGCAACCCGGTGCGTGCGGAGATCGCCGCCATCGCTCCGCCGGAACAGCGCTTCGCCGACCGCAACGGCCCGCTGCGCGTGCTGGTGGTGGGTGGCAGCCAGGGTGCGCGCGCACTCAATGCCGGCGTGCCGCAGGCGATCGCCGCGCTGGGTGCCGGCGTGCCGGTGCAGGTGCGCCACCAGAGTGGCGAGAAGATGCATGCCGAGGCGGTCGAGGCGTATGCCAAGGCCGGCGTGCAGGCGGAAATCACCCCGTTCATCGCCGACATGGCCGAGGCCTTCGCCTGGGCCGATCTGGTCGTGTGCCGCTCCGGTGCGTCGACCCTAGCCGAGCTGTGCGCGGCCGGCGTCGGCAGCGTGCTGGTGCCATTCCCCGCTGCCGTCGACGATCACCAGACCCGCAATGCGGAGTACCTGGTCGAGCGCGGCGCGGCGGTGTTGCTGAAGCAGGACGGAACGCTGGCCGACGGCATTGCCGCACTGCTGCGCGATCTGTCCGAAAATCCCGCCCGCCGCATGCAGATGGCGCAAGCCGCGCGTGCCCTGGCCAAGGTCGATGCCGCCGAGCGCATCGCCGATATCATTCTCGAGGAAGCTGTATGAAGAAGGCATGCCACCGCGCCTGCCCTGCGCGAGGCCGCGCATGATCCGTCGCCTGCACGACACCAACGACCTGGTGCGCGCGTTCCCGCGCGTGCATTTCGTCGGCATCGGCGGCACCGGCATGAGCGGTATCGCCGAAGTGATGCTGACGCTGGGCTACGAAGTGTCCGGCTCGGACAACGCCGACAACGTGGCAACCCGCCGCTTGGCCAGCCTGGGAGCGCGCATCATGCGCGGCCACTCGGCAGCCAACGTGCTGGGCACCGACTGCGTGGTGGTCTCCAGTGCCATCCGCGAAGACAACCCGGAACTGATGGAAGCGCGCAGCCAGCGCATTCCGATCATGCCGCGCGCGGCGATGCTGGCCGAGCTGATGCGCTTCCGCCGCGGCATCGCCGTGGCCGGTACCCATGGCAAGACCACCACCACCAGCCTGACTGCGGCGGTGCTGAGCGAAGGTGGCCTGGACCCGACGTTCGTGATCGGTGGCCAGCTGCTGGCTGCCGGTGCCAACGCCAAGCTGGGCGGTGGGCAGTGGCTGGTGGCCGAGGCCGACGAAAGCGATGGCAGCTTCCTGCGCCTGAACCCGCTGATGTCGATCATCACGAACATTGACGCCGACCACCTGGAAAACTACGGCAACGACTTTGCCCGCGTGCAGGCGGCGTTCGCCGAATTCCTGCAGCGCCTGCCGTTCTACGGCCTGGCGGTGCTGTGCATCGACGATCCGGAAGTGGCCGCGCTGGCCGCCAGGACCCCGCGCCACGTGATGAGCTACGGCATGAGCCCGCAGGCCGACGTGCGCGCCGAGAACGTGGTGCAGGAAGGATCGCGCATGCGCTTCACCCTGCGCCTGCCGCAGGGCACCAGCCAGGAAGTGGTGCTGGCGCTGCCGGGCAGGCACAACGTACTCAACGCGCTGGCCGCCGCCGCGGTGGGCTGGCAGCTCGGCGTGGCACCGGACGCCATCGCGCGCGCGCTGGAAGGCTTCGCAGGTGTCGGTCGCCGCTTCAATGATCTCGGCGAAGTGACCACCGCCAGCGGTGCCAAGGTGCGCATCATCGACGACTACGGCCATCACCCGAGCGAGCTGGAGGCGGTATTCGCCGCCGCCCGCGGCGGCTGGGCTGACAAGCGCCTGGTGGTGGCCTTCCAGCCGCACCGCTACAGCCGCACCCGTGACCAGTTCGACAAGTTCGCCGCGGTGCTGTCCAGCGTCGACGCGCTGGTGCTGAGCGAGGTCTATCCGGCCGGTGAGGAACCCATTGCCGGTGCCGACTCGCATGCGCTGGCCCGCGCCATCCGCGCGCGCGGCCGCAGCGAGCCGGTGGTGGTGGGCAAGGCCGCCGAGCTGGCCAGCGTGCTGCCGGACGTGCTGCAGGACGGTGACCTGCTGCTGATGATGGGTGCCGGCGACATCGGTGCCGTGGCCACCCATATCGCGGTGGAAGGCTTCCAGGCGGAGGGCCAGGCGTGAGCGCGCTGACTTTCCCGCCGCTGCGCGTGACCGACCCGGCCGTGTTCGGCAGCGTCGCCGTGCTGCTCGGCGGCAGTTCCAGCGAACGCGAGGTGTCGCTGGACTCGGGCCGCAACGTGCTCGAAGCCCTGCAGTCGCGCGGCGTCGATGCGTTCGCCGTCGATGGCATTCCGGCGCTGGCCAGCGCGCTCGCCGCCGGTGGCATCGACCGCGTGTTCAACATCCTGCATGGCCACAACGGTGGCGGTGAGGACGGCATCGTGCAGGGCCTGATGGACGCCTTCGGCGTGCCGTACACCGGCTCGGACGTGCTGGGTTCGGCGCTGAGCATGGACAAGATCCGCACCAAGCAGGTGTGGCTGTCGCTGGGCCTGCCGACCCCGCAGTACCGCAAGGTCGACGCGTCGAACGTGCATGCGCTGGCCGCCGAGCTGGGCCTGCCGGTGGTGGTGAAGCCGGCCAACGAAGGCTCCAGCGTGGGCATCAGCCGGGTCACCGACGAGGTCGGCCTGGACGAGGCCGTGGCCCTGGCCGCGCGCTACGACGGCCAGTTGCTGATGGAACAGATGGTGGTGGGCGATGAGCTGACCGTGGCCATCCTTGGCGACGTTGCCCTGCCGTCGATCCGCATCGTGCCCAAGGGCCAGTGGTATGACTACAACGCCAAGTACATCGCCGAGGACACCCAGTACCTGTGCCCGGGCCTGGACGGTGGCGACGAAGACGAGATCCGCCGCATCGCGCTGGCCGCATTCCGCGCCGCTGGCTGCCGTGGCTGGGGCCGCGTGGACGTGATGCGTGACCGGGCCAGCGGCCGTTTCTTCCTGCTGGAAGTGAACACCGCGCCGGGCATGACCAGCCATTCGCTGGTGCCCAAGGCGGCCCGCCAGGCCGGCATCGGTTTCGAGGAACTGGTGTGGCGCGTGCTGGAACAGACCCTGGAGGCCGCGCACGCATGAACGCGCTGCTGCGCATCTTCGTCTGGCTGTTGGCGCTGTCGGTGGTTGCACTGCCGGTGGTGGCCGTGGTCAATGGCTGGGTCGGCGCCGAGCGCTGGCCGCTGGCGAAGCTGCGCGTGCATGGTGAGTTCAAGCGGGTGCCTGCCGAACAGCTGCAGCAGGTGCTGCTGCCATACGCGCGCGCCGGCTTCTTTGCGGTCAAGCTGCAGGATGCGCAGGACGCGCTGGAAAAGCTGCCGTGGGTGGAAAGCGCGCAGGTACGCAAACAGTGGCCGGATGTGCTGGAAGTGACCCTGGTCGAGCACAAGCCGTTCGCACGCTGGGGCAACAACCGCCTGGTCTCCGAGCAGGGCAAGCTGTTCCCCACGCCGAAGAAACTGTCAGACCTGGAACTGCCGGAGCTGGATGGCCCGGACAGCCAGACCCAGGAAGTGATGAAGCTGTACAGCGACTCGCGTGCCTTGTTCGCACCGGCCGGCGTCGACGTGCGCCGGGTGACGATGGATGCGCGCGGCAGCTGGTCGCTGGTGCTGAGCAACGGCACCGAAGTGGTGGTCGGCCGTGACGACGCGCGCTCTCGCATGCAGCGCTTCGTCAAGGTGCTGCCGCAGCTCAACCGCCAGGACGCGCCGATCGAGCGCGCAGATCTCCGTTACACCAATGGTTTCACGCTGAGCTGGGGTACCCCGGCCACGCCGGCGAAAACGCCGGCGACCCCGGCCAGAAGCACGCAGGAAAGGACATGAATCGCAAGGGTGACAAATCGCTGATCGTTGGCCTGGACATCGGCACCTCCAAGGTGGTGGCGCTGGTGGGCGAGTATTCGCCGGGCAACCCGATCGAAGTGATCGGCATCGGCTCGCACGAATCGCGCGGGTTGAAACGTGGCGTGGTGGTGGACATCGAATCGACCGTGCAGTCGATCCAGCGTGCGGTGGAAGAAGCCGAGCTGATGGCCGGCTGCGAGATCCGTTCGGTGTACGCCTCGATCTCCGGCAACCACGTGCAGTGCAAGAACTCGCCGGGCATCGTGCCGATCCGCGACGGTGAAGTGACCTGGGGCGACCTGGATCGCGTGCTCGACGCAGCCAAGGCGGTGGCGATCCCGGCCGATCAGAAGATCCTGCACGCGATTCCGCGCGAGTACGTGCTGGACGATTCGCAGGAAGGCATCCGCAACCCGGTCGGCATGACCGGCGTGCGCCTGGAAGTGCATGCGCACCTGGTGGTGTGCGCGCAGTCGGCGGCGGCCAACATCAGCAAGTGCGTGCAGCGCTGCGGCCTGCAGGTGGACGACCTGGTGCTGTCCTCGCTGGCCTCCAGCGTGGCGGTGCTGACCGCCGACGAGCGCGAGCTGGGCGTGGTGCTGGTCGACATGGGCGCCGGTACCACCGACATCGCGGTGTTCGTGCAGGGCGCAATTTGCCACACCGCCTCGCTGCCGATCGCCGGCGACCACGTGACCAACGATATCGCGCACATGCTGCGCACGCCGACCCCGGAAGCCGAGCAGATCAAGGTGCGCTATGCCTGCGCCCTGGCCCAGCTGGCCACGGCCGAGGAGAGCATCCAGGTGCCGTCGGTCGGCGACCGCCCGCCGCGCCGCATGCCGCGCCATTCGCTGGCGCAGGCCGTGCAGGGTCGCTACGAGGAGATCTTCGAGATGGTGCAGGCCGAACTGCGCCGCTCCGGCTTCGAGGAACTGGTGCGCGCCGGCATGGTGCTGACCGGTGGCGCTTCGAAGATGGAGGGCGTGGTCGAACTGGCCGAGGAAATGCTGCAGATGCCGGTGCGCGTGGGCATCCCGCAGCACGTCACCGGCCTGGGCGAAGTGGTCGGCAACCCGGTGCACGCCACCGGCGTGGGCCTGCTGCTGATGGGCAGCCAGATCGAGCACCCGCGGCGGCCGTCGCTGCCGACCGGGCGCGCTGGAAGCATGTTCAAGAAGCTCAAGACCTGGTTCCGCGGCGAGTTCTGACGCGGAACCCGTAACTCCGGGCCCGGCCCGGCGCAACACCCGCAGTACCCGCATCACAACGCAACAACGCACTACACAACCCACACAGCCGCAACGGCAACATGACACGCGAAGGCAGGAGGCCCGACCGTCCATGCCACCGACAAGCGGATACAACGAGGACACGGACATGGCGCATTTTGAACTGATCGAAAAGATGGCACCCAATGCGGTGATCAAGGTGGTTGGCGTGGGCGGCGGCGGCGGCAATGCCGTGGCGCACATGGTCAACTCGGCGGTGGACGGCGTGGAGTTCATCACCGCCAACACCGACTCGCAGGCCATCAAGAATTGTGGTGCCAAGTTGCAGCTGCAGCTGGGTACCAACGTGACCAAGGGCCTGGGCGCAGGCGCGAACCCGGAAGTCGGCCGCCAGGCCGCGCTGGAAGACCGCGAGCGCATCATGGACGCGCTGCAGGGCGCGGACATGGTGTTCATCACCGCCGGCATGGGCGGCGGCACCGGCACCGGCGCTGCGCCGGTGGTGGCGCAGCTGGCCAAGGAAATGGGCATCCTGACCGTGGCCGTGGTCACCAAGCCGTTCCCGTTCGAAGGCCGTCGCCGCATGCAGGTGGCGCTGAAGGGCATCGAGGAACTGAGCCAGCACTGCGACTCGCTGATCACGATCCCGAACGAGAAGCTGATCACCGTGCTGGGTCGCAACGCGACCATGATCCAGGCCTTCCGCGCCGCCAACGACGTGCTGCAGGGCGCCGTGCAGGGCATCGCCGACCTGATCGTGCGTCCGGGCCTGATCAACGTCGACTTCGCCGACGTGCGCACCGTCATGTCCGAAATGGGCCTGGCGATGATGGGTACCGGCACCGCACGGGGCGATGACCGCGCCCAGGCCGCTGCCGAATCGGCGATCCAGAACCCGCTGCTGGACGATGTGAACCTGGCCGGTGCCAACGGCATCCTGGTCAACATCACCGCCGGCGCGGACTTCACCATGGCCGAGTTCGACGAGATCGGCCGTACCATCGACGGCTTCGCTTCGGAAGACGCCACCGTCGTGGTCGGTACCGTGCTGGACCCGGACATGCAGGACGAAGTGCGCGTGACCGTGGTGGCCACTGGCCTGAACCGCGTCTCGGCCAGCAAGACCCAGCGTCCGGGCGAGCGTGCACCGATCAAGCTGGTCCGCAACGCCACCACCGGCCAGCCGGAGTTCGGCGACTTCGACAACGGCGGCGACGCCGTGTCCAAGGCCGTCGGCGGCATGGGCCTGGGCCTGCGTCGCGCCAGCAGCGATACCGCAGCGGCTTCGGCCCCGTCGGCGCCGTCCTCTTCGGCCCCGGCCGCGGCAGAACTGCCGAACGATTACCTGGACATCCCGGCGTTCCTGCGCCGCCAGGCGGACTAAGCGGGCCGGCCCGGGGTTGTCCTCCCCGGGTTGCGCCACCATGTCCTGAAAACGCGGGCGCCGGGCCAGGATGGGCCCGGCCGCCCTGCTTCACGCGCTTTCCCAGCGGCGTGCCGGTGTGTCCTGCCGGTGGCTGTCACTGGCGTTTCAGCCAGGGTAGGGGAGTGCGCGTGTTAATCTAATGTGTCACTTCCGGTCCATCCCCATGATCCAGCAACGCACCCTCAAGAACACGATCCGCGCCACCGGCGTTGGCCTGCATAGTGGTGACAAGGTCTACATGACCCTGCGCCCGGCACCGGTCAACCATGGCATCGTGTTCCGCCGCGTGGACCTGGACCCGGTGGTGGAAGTGCCGGCCAAGGCCGAACTGGTCACCGAAGTGACCCTGTGCACCGGCCTGACCTGCAACGACGCCAAGATCCAGACCGTCGAACACCTGATGTCGGCGCTGGCCGGCCTGGGTGTGGACAACATCATCGTCGAGCTGTCCTCGGCCGAGCTGCCGATCATGGACGGTTCGGCCGGCCCGTTCGTGTTCCTGCTGCAGTCGGCAGGCATCGTGGAACAGGATGCGCCCAAGCGCTTCATCCGCGTGCTGAAGACCGTGGAAGTGACCGAGGGCGACAAGGTGGCCCGCTTCACCCCGTACGAGGGTTACAAGCTGGGCTTCACCATCCAGTTCGACCACCCGATGATTCCGGCCAAGCAGTCGCGCCAGGAAATCGAGTTCTCGACGCTGGCCTACACCAAGGAAATCTCCCGCGCGCGCACCTTTGGTTTCATGCGCGACCTGGAGTACATGCGCGAGCGCAACCTGGGCCTGGGCGGTTCGATGGACAACGCCATCGTGCTGGACGAGTTCCGCGTGCTCAACGAAGACGGCTTGCGCTACGCCGACGAATTCGTGCGCCACAAGATCCTGGACGCCATCGGCGACCTCTATCTGGCCGGTGGCCAGGTGCTGGGTGCCTACGAAGGCTTCAAGTCCGGCCACGCGCTCAACAACAAGCTGGTGCGGGCCTTGATGGCCGACGCCAGCGCCTGGGAATGGGTCAGCTTCGACTCGCCGGCCACCCCGGATCCGGTGGAATACGCCACCCCGGCGTACGCCTGATTCCATAGATTGTTGAATTTAAAGATAAAAACGCCGCCTTCCTGGGCGGCGTTCTTGTTTCCGCCGTCGCCGACGCATTCAGCGTGCTTGAAAGACGTCAAGGCTGGTTCAAGGTCACGGTTTTGTGAACCTGTTGGATCAGAAGCCTGAATTTAACGCAGTTTTAACAACAATCTAACGACAGGCCCCCGGATGGCCGCTAGGATGCGACCCGGCCCCCGAAATGTTTCACGCCGTGGTGACACGCGCGACGGGGAGCGGAGCCGGATGCTCCGTTGCCATCAGGACCGTTTCTTCGGCTTCGAAGGAACGTCCTGCAGGCAAGCCAAGGCGTCGCGTAGCCCTTTGTGCGTGGCGGCTGAAACTGCGTGGGGTCCATTCCGGTTGTCGAGCGCTGGGGAGCGCGTGGGAGTGGGAGACGCAGTCTTGATGGTCACCCTGGTGGCCTTCAGCCCGATGGAACGGGCCGCGTCGAGCAGCTGGGCTTCGGCAAGCCGCAACTTGGCATGCCAGACCGGGGACTCGACGAGAAAAACGAGGTGTTCCCCGTCCACATTGGCCAGCCGGCAACGGCTGCGCAGAGGTGGCGGCAACTGGGGGCGCAACTGACGGTCCAGCGCGTCGAGCCACAAGGCACGCCGCAGCGGGTTCCCGCTTTTGTCCGCCATTACCGCATCCAGCGCCGGTTTCGGTGCCGACGCGGGGCGAACGCTGGATTTCGGCTCAGACATGAAAACTCACTGATGGCATTCAAGAAGATCGTAATCAAAACGCGTGAAGGACAGGCCAAGTCGTCGCCGATCGCGCGTTTGCGGTTCTATTTCGAGGACCGCCCCCGTGCCCTGCTGGGCAGCGTGCTCGGGGTAGGCTGCATTATCGGCCTTGCGGGCGGCATTGGCGCCAGCGCGCTGAATGATTCCCGGCTGCAGGCCAAGGTCGAGCGCCAGGATGCGGAACTGGCCAAGGTCAAGCGCGATGCGCAGACCCAGGTCAATGCGCTGGCGGCCCGCCTCGGCGAGCTGCAGGCCCAGGCGACCCGCCTCAACGCCCTCGGCGAACGGCTGACCCAGATGGGCAAGCTGGAGGACGGCGAGTTCGACTTCAACGAGACCCCCGGCCTCGGTGACGGTGACGCAGGCGGCCCGACCAGCGACATCCCGGTCAAGGACGTCAACGCCGACTTACAGGTGCTGGAGCAGCGCTTCGCTGCTTCAGGCCGCCAGTTGTCGGTGATGGAATCGCTGATGTTCGACCACCAGCTGCAGCAGAACGCGGTGCCGTCGCGCATGCCGATCCGCAACAGCTATGTGACGTCCGGCTTCGGCACCCGTGCCGACCCGTTCGGCCGCGGCGCCGCCACCCACAAGGGCATGGACTTCCACGCAAAGGTCGGTGACCCGGTGATGGCCGTGGCCGAGGGCGTGGTCAGCTTCGCCGGCGTGAAGGGCGGCTACGGCAATGTCGTCGATGTCGACCATGGCAATGGCTATGTCACCCGCTACGCGCACAATTCGCGCCTGGTGGTGAAGGCCGGCGACCTGGTCCGTGCCGGCCAGGAAGTGGCCAAGGCCGGTTCCACCGGCCGTTCGACCGGTGCCCACGTGCACTTCGAGGTGTGGGAGAACGGCAACGTGGTCAACCCGCGCAAGTTCCTCGGCGACGGCGGCAACACGCCGGTCGGCCGCGTCAGCCGCGGCTGACGCCACATTGGGGGGCCGGCTGCCGTCGGCACTACCGCCCCCGGAGTACGGGGGCAGCGCCGTAGGCGCGGGGGTGTGGAGGCGAGGTGAGCGGGGCCCGCGGTTCGCGCAGCGAAGCGTGGGAGCGCCAGCGCGTATGCGCTGACGCGTACCCGGCCAGCGGCCGGCACTACCCCTCGGGGTTGAAACCCCTCGCGCCCGTCCCAAGCTACAATGGGTGTTGCCATCGACAGGGCGCCAGGCGCCCTGTTTCGTTTGCGGCGGACGGATCCCCAGGGGGAGGCCGGGCGTCGTGTCCATCCAACCCGGTTCCTTCAATGATCAACAGCCTGCTTACCCGCGTATTTGGCAGTCGTAACGAACGACAGCTGCGCCAGCTCAACCGCATCGTCGCCAAGATCAATGCGCTGGAGCCGGAGATCGAGAAGCTGTCCGACGAGCAGCTTCAGGCCAAGACGCCGGAGTTCAAGCAGCGCATCGCTGGCGGTGAAGCCCTGGACAAGGTGCTGCCGGAAGCGTTCGCGGTCTGCCGCGAAGCCGGTCGCCGCGTGCTGGGCATGCGCCACTACGACGTGCAGTTGATCGGCGGCATGGTGCTTCACCTGGGCAAGATCGCAGAAATGCGCACCGGTGAAGGCAAGACCCTGGTGGCGACCCTGCCGGTGTACCTCAACGCGCTGGAAGGCAAGGGCGTTCACGTGGTCACCGTGAACGACTACCTGGCCCGCCGCGACGCCGCGCAGATGGGCAAGCTGTACAACTGGCTGGGCCTGAGCGTGGGCGTGGTGTACCCGGGCATGCCGCACAGCGACAAGCGCGAAGCATACGCTGCGGACATCACCTACGGCACCAACAACGAATTCGGCTTCGACTACCTGCGCGACAACATGGCGCTGTCCAAGGCCGACCGCTACCAGCGCGGCCTGCACTACGCCATCGTCGACGAAGTCGACTCCATCCTGATCGACGAAGCGCGCACCCCGCTGATCATCTCCGGTCCGGCCGATGATTCCCCGGAGCTGTACATCCGCGTCAACCGTGTCGTGCCGCACCTGGTCAAGCAGGAGGCGGAAGACGGCGAAGGCGATTTCTGGGTCGACGAGAAGGGCAAGCAGGTGCACCTGTCCGAAGCGGGCATGGAGCACGCCGAGCAGCTGCTGGTCGAGGCCGGCATCCTCGATGGCGAAACCGAAGGCCTGTACGCGGCGCAGAACCTGACCGTGGTGCACCACCTCAACGCCGCCCTGCGCGCGCACGCGATCTACCAGCGCGACGTGGACTACATCGTGCGCGATGGCGAAGTGGTCATCGTCGACGAGTTCACCGGCCGTACCCTGGCCGGCCGCCGCTGGTCCGATGGCCTGCACCAGGCGGTGGAAGCGAAGGAAGGCGTGCCGGTGCAGCGCGAGAACCAGACGCTGGCGAGCATCACCTTCCAGAACCTGTTCCGCATGTACAAGAAGCTGTCCGGCATGACCGGTACGGCCGATACCGAAGCGTTCGAGTTCCAGAGCATCTATGGCCTGGAAGTGGTGGTGATCCCGACCAACCGCCCGACCATCCGCAAGGACAGCCCGGACCAGGTGTTCCTCAACCGCAAGGGCAAGTTCAATGCGGTGCTGGCCGACATCGAAGAGTGCGCCAAGCGCGGCCAGCCGGTGCTGGTGGGTACCACCTCGATCGAAACCTCGGAAATGCTGTCCGAGCACCTGAGCAAGGCCGGCGTGAAGCACGAAGTGCTCAACGCCAAGCAGCATGACCGCGAAGCCACCATCGTCGCCAACGCCGGCCGTCCGGGCGCGGTGACCATCGCCACCAACATGGCCGGCCGTGGTACCGACATCGTGCTGGGCGGCTCGCTGGAAGCCGAGATCCACGCTCTGGGCGAGGACGCGACCGACGAGCAGAAGGCGGCGGTCAAGGCCGAATGGCAGAAGCGCCACGAGGCAGTAAAGGCGGCCGGCGGCCTGCATATCGTCGGCACCGAGCGCCACGAATCGCGTCGTATCGACAACCAGCTGCGTGGCCGTTCGGGCCGCCAGGGTGACCCGGGTTCGTCCCGCTTCTACCTGTCGCTGGAAGACAACCTGATGCGCATCTTCGCCTCCGACTGGGTGCAGAAGGCCATGCGCATGATGGGCATGAAGGAAGACGACGTCATCGAGGACCGCCTGGTCAGCCGCCAGATCGAAAAGGCGCAGCGCAAGGTCGAAGCCCACAACTTCGACATCCGCAAGAACCTGCTGGACTTCGACGACGTCAACAACGATCAGCGCAAGGTGATCTACGCCCAGCGCGACGAGCTGCTGGACGCCGAATCGGTGAAGGCGAACGTCGACGGCATCCGTGACGACGTGATCTTCGACATCGTTGCGCGCTTCGTGCCGCCGAACTCGATCGACGAGCAGTGGGACCTGCGTGGCCTGGAAGCGACGCTGGAGTCGGACTTCGGCCTGCAGATGTCGCTGACCGATCTGGTCAAGCAGCATGAGGAACTGGACGCTGAGGCCATCGCCAGCAAGGTCCAGGAGCGCGTCAGCCAGCACTTCGCCGAGAAGGAAGCCAGCCTGGGCGAAGAGACCATGCGCGCGCTGGAGAAGCACGTGATGCTGACCGTGCTGGACCAAAGCTGGAAGGAGCACCTGGCGCGCATGGATTACCTGCGCCAGGGCATCTACCTGCGTGGTTACGCGCAGAAGCAGCCCAAGCAGGAATACAAGAAGGAAGCCTTCGAGCTGTTCTCGGACATGCTGGAGAACGTCAAGCGCGAAGTGGTGACCCTGCTGGCCCGCGTGCGTATCCGCAGCGACGAGGAAGTGCAGGCCCTGGAGGCCGCCGAGCGCCAGCAGGCGCAGGCTCGCCTGAGCCAGTCGCAGTTCCAGCACCAGGATGCGGGCGGCTACAGTGCCGACGAGGAAGCCGCGCAGGTGCAGGCTGCGCAGCAGGGCGTCGCGCAGATGCAGCGCGACGAGCCGAAGATCGGCCGCAATGATCCGTGCCCGTGCGGCAGCGGCAAGAAGTACAAGCACTGCCACGGCCAGCTGAGCTGATCCAGAAGAGCCCCGCGAAAGCGGGGCTTTTCGTTTGTGGCGGGGGAGCTGCACCGGATCCGTGATTGCGCCGGCCGGCCTGTTCTGGGCATGCTTCCTCCATGCCTTCCCCCACCCGATCGATCCACGTCGTGGCCGCCGTCATCACCGACGCCCGTGGCCGCGTGCTGCTCAACCGCCGTACCGAGAACCGCGACATGGCCGGCCTGTGGGAGTTCCCCGGCGGCAAGCGCGAATCCGGCGAGACCTCCGAACAGGCGCTGGCGCGTGAACTGCGCGAAGAGCTGGGCATCGAGGCCGATGTCGGGCCCTGGCTGATGGATGTGCCGCAGCGCTATCCGGACAAGCACCTGACCCTGGAGGTGCGCCATGTGCGCAGCTGGAAAGGCACCCCGCGTGGCCGCGAAGGCCAGGCGATCACCTGGGTGGCGCAGGACAAGCTGGGCCGCTATTCGATGCCGCCGGCCGACCTGCCGGTGGTGGCCGCACTGCGCCAACCGGACCGCTACCTGATCACGCCGGCGCCGGCTGACGATGCCAGCGGCGTGCAGCACTGGCATGACTGCCTGCAGCGCGCGGTCGCGGCGGGCCAGCAGCGCATCCAGCTGCGCCTGCCACCGGAACACCCGCAACGGCAAGCGATGATCGAACAGGCCGTGCGCGCGCATCGTCGCGGCGTGCAGTGGCTGCTCAATCGCGACGTGGCGCTGGCACGTGCACTGGGCGTGGGGGTGCACCTGGGCAGCGAGCAGCTGCAGGACCTGCAGGAACGGCCCTTGCCGGAAGGGCAGCTTGTCGCCGCGTCCTGCCACGACCTGGAGCAGCTGCAGGCGGCGCAGCGGCTGGGCTGCGACTTCGCGGTGCTCGGCCCGGTGCAGGCCACGGCCAGCCATCCCGATGCGGTGCCGCTGGGCTGGGAAGCCTTCGCCGCGCTGCGCGCGCAGGTGTCGCTGCCGATCTACGCGTTGGGTGGGATGGCCGCCGGCCATATCGCCGAAGCCCGTCGCCATGGTGGGCAGGGTATCGCTGCGATTGGTGGGCTGTGGCCGGCGTGAGCCGGCATGCGGGGTCCGATCCCTGCACAGCAGGCCTCTGACCCCATCGCGGCAATCCGGGGTCGGAGCCCTTTCCGCTGGAAAGGGATCCGACCCGTCCGGTCACAACGTGATCCAGAAACACCCGTATTGCCGCCGCAACCCCAGCACCGTCGAAGCGCGCGACACGCTGCCGGGCAGCGTCTGCTCCAGGCGCAGGCCGACCGGATGCCGCACGGCCGGCGGCTCCGGGTCGGATCCCTGCGCCGCAGGGCCCTGATCCTCATCCTGCGATTGCGGCAGCGCCTGCGAGGGATACACCGGTACCACGTCTACCAGCGGCCGCCGCGCCAGCGATTCCAGTTGACCGAGGATGCGCTGCGCACCGGCATCGGAGACTGCGCCCCACAGGTACAGCGACGACAACCGGTTCACATCGTTGCTGAGGATGCCGACGCGCAGTGCGTCCACCAGCTCGCTCAGGCGACGTGGGCAGCGCGCCCCCAGGGTGTCGCGCGAAAGGGTGCTGCCGATGGGCGCGGGCGGTGGCAATCGCGATCGGGCGCCGACACTGTCGCAGGGGCGGTCGGTGTACACGCTCTGCCCCCGCGCATCAGTGCAGCGGTTCAAGCGTGGGGACTGCGCATGGACCACGCTCGACGCCGAGCACAATGACAGCAGCAACAGCAGGAAGGAAAGCCGGTTCATCGACGCAGGGTAGCGCCGATCGTGGTGGCATGGCGTGCTTTCAGCCGTGCAGCAGCTTCAGCACCGACGTGGTCGGCCTGGCCAGGTTCAGGGTGTAGAAGTGCAGGCCCGGCGCGCCGCCCTCGAGCAGGCGCTGGCACAGCCTGGCCACCACTTCGGTACCGAACGCCCGCACCGATTCGGCGTCATCGCCATAGGCCTGCATCTTGCGGCTGATCCAGCGCGGGATTTCCGCACCGCACTGCTCGGAGAAACGGCGCAGCTGGCTGAAGTTGGCGATCGGCATGATGCCTGGCGTGATGGGTACCTGCACGCCGAGCCGGCGCACGGCATCGACGAAGTGGAAGTACGCATCCGGGTTGTAGAAATACTGGGTGATCGCCGCGTCGGCGCCGGCATCGATCTTGGCCTTGAAGTGCTTGAGGTCGGCCAGTGCATCGGAGGCCTGCGGATGGGTCTCAGGGTAGGCGCCCACTTCGATGCGGAACGCATCGCCATGTTCGGCGCGGATGAACTCGATCAGCTCGGCGGCGTAGCGCATGTCGCCGGGAAACCCCATGCCGGAGGGCAGGTCGCCGCGCAGCGCGACCAGGCGACGGCAACCGATGGCGCGGTACAGCTTGAGCAGTTCGCGGATCTCCTGGCGGGTGCCGCCGACGCAGGACAGATGCGGCGCCGCCTCGAAGCCATGGTGCTGGTTGAGATGGCGCACGGTCTCGGAGGTATAGCTCAGGGTCGAGCCACCAGCGCCGAAGGTACAGGACACGTACTCGGGGCTGTAGTCCTTCAGCCTGGCCGCGGCACGATCCAGCTGGCTGCGCTGTTCGTCGGTCTTGGGCGGATAGAACTCGAAGCTGATGGCAGTCATGGCGTGGTCGGCGGCGGCAGGTGCGGGTCAGTATATCGCTTCATCAAGATGGATGTTCAGTGATTCTGTGTGCAGGCGCCGCGAGCGTAAGGCCGTGCAGGTGCTGCCAGCGGTTACCCTGTGCGGCGGATTCCTAGATCGCGCCGCACCATGTCCATCGTTCTTACCGATTTCGCCCGTCCCCGCCTGTTCCCGCGCATGCCGCGCGGCAACACCATCCAGGACTGCACTGCCGAACAGTTCGAGGGGTACCTCAATGCCCATGAACCGATGAAGGTCCTGCAAGGTTATGCCCCCTTCTGCAAACTGTTCGTCTATGAGAACTGGACCAGCACCCGGTGCCTGACGGTGCCGATCACCGAGGCCAACCGCCATCTGCTGCGCAGTGGTTACGAGGCGCGCAACCGGGAGGAACTGCCGGTACTGGTGCGCTGGTTCGAAGGCGTGGAATCGCCGCGCGCCAACTATCTGGTCGTCATCCTGTACAGCGCGGAGCAGCTTGCGAAGGAAGGCTCGCCGATCGAGGCTGATTGGGGCATCGTCGGCTGCATCTACACCGCTGAGCCGGACGAGGTGCCGATGGCCCCGATCACGATGATGCGCAATGCGCTGGGCGTGGAAGAGGGCGGCTCCGGCGTGCCGCTGGACCGCGAGGCGTACCGGCGTGCGGTGGAATTCTGGGAGAACAACGCCAATTGGCGGCCGTAGGGGAAGGACAGGCCAGTAGAGCCACGCCATGCGTGGCTGCTTCATCGTTCGACGGTTTTCCACTCCCACCAGGGGTAGTGATACTCGCGGTCGATCGCCTGCCAGTGTTGGCCGCAGCGGGTGCAGGCGACGCTATGGCAGTTGCCCCAGCCATCCTCCGCTGCGTCGAGCGACAGCAGCTGCATCTGCCCGTGTTCGATCAGCCGACGGGGGTCGAAGAACGGGTAGCCGGGGTTGAGCGCACACAGGCAGCCGGTGCCCGCGCGCCAGAAACGCAGCCGCTGCAGCGCCGCCTTCAGGTGCGCCTGGTTGCTGACCAGCATGCCGCCCAGCGCTATGCCTGCGCTGCGCTGCTCGATCAACGTCACGTGCGGTGCCAGCGCGTCCAGCGGCGCCGCATCGAACAGCCGGGCGAGCGTACGCGCGGCGTCGGTGATGCGCCCGCCGTCGCCTGACAGCAGGTCCTGCAGCAGCGCCTGGGCGTGGGCATTGTTGAGCATGGGGGCTGGCGCCGCAGACCAGGGCCAGCGCATCAGCGCGCCTTGCCGATGGCGGCGAAGTGTCCGCCGGTGAGCTGCAGCAGATCGCCCGGTGCCAGTTCCACTTCCAGGCCACGACGGCCGGCGCTGACATGCAGCGTGTGCAGGGATTCCGCACTGGAATCAAGAAAGGTGCGAAGGCGCTTTTTCTGGCCCAGCGGGCTGATGCCACCGACCAGATAGCCGGTCGCACGCTGTGCGGCGTCAGCGGCGGCCATCTCGCATTTCCTGCAGCGGGCAGCTTCGGCCAGCGCCTTCAGGTCCAGCTGGCCGGCGACCGGCACGATGGCCACCAGCAGTTCGTGGGTGTCGGTACTGGCCAGCAGGGTCTTGAACACCTGTGCCGGGTCTAGGCCGAGCTTTTCCACGGCTTCGTCACCATAGGAGGCGGCATGGGCATCGTGCACGTAGCTGCGCACGCTGTGGGCGATGTTCTCGCGCTTGAGCAGATTGATGGCGGGGGTCATGCGCGCATCGTAGCGCGCAGGGAATAACCTGCCTTGACCGGGGCTACTGGTGGGCCCCTGCGATAATGGGCGCTGTACACCGTCTGGACTCTCATCATGCGCGCACCGGCCCTGCTTCATGGCCTGACTCTGGATAGCGAACCGTGCGCGGGCCCGTACCCACCGCAGGGCTTCTGGCCGATCGCCGAAGGTGCACTGGGCAACGGTGATCAGTTCGGTCTGTACTGGCCGCTGGGTCGGGAAGCTGAGCCGCCCGTGGTCTGCGAAATGTTCCATGACGAGGGGCGGATGGTCTTCCGCCATTCCTCGTTGGATGTCTTCGCGCAGTGGCTGGATGCCGGTGGCGCGGAACAGGACGACGATGACGGCTGCGAGCCGCGTGAGCACGCGGTACCGGATGCGGGATCGCCGTTGCCCTTGATCGAGTGTGCGCAGCGGCATGTACAGGCCGCCGAACCGGCCCAGGCAATCGCGTTGCTGGAGGATGCCTGCAGGCGCTTTCCGGAACTGCCGCGCGCGTGGGCCATGCTGGCAGGGCAGCAGATGCGCCTGGACCAGCACGCGGTGGCCGTGGCGGCAGCACGTGCGGCGATCCTGGCCAACTGGGCTTTCGGCATTCCCGAGCCCGGCGTGCTGCGCATGCTGCGGGCCACCGATGCCGCCGGCGATCCTGTGCTGGCAATGGCGCAGCAGATGGGGTTCGCCTTCGGCGGCGCCAAGACCAACCCGGACTATGCGCTGATGCAGGCGTGCATCGATCAGTGCTGGGATGCGGGAGATACGCTGGCGGCACTGCGCGTGAGCCAGAACCACTGCTACCTGTTGAGCAGCGAGACGGTTTCCTTCCAGCAGCGCGAAGGCTTCGATCTGGAGGCCTGGCGGCGCGACTTCGCCGCACGGTGCCAGCGTGCGCTGCACGACGACCGGCAGCGCATGTAGATCCAGGCCATGGGGCCGGAGCCCTTTCCCGTGGAAAGGGATCCAGCCCCGCGACGCGGGATCAGCGCGACATCGATTGCTGCGTCTGTATCTGTTCCTGGGTCTGCCGCTGTGACAGCTCGTTGTCCAGCGCCTGGCTCTGCCGCGTGCTGTCCTGCAGGTTCTGGTTCACCGCCTGCGACAGATCGACGTAGGTGCGGTGCATGGCGGGATCGCCGAGCTGGCCCTGCACCGCGAACACGCCCTGGTTGTCCGGCCGCGCCAGCACGGTATCGACCTGGCTCATGCCGGCCAACTTTGACTCGTAAGCCACCTGGCCTGCGGCGTTCTCGAGCTGGCTGCGGTCATTGAACAGCGGCGACAGGCCGCCCTGGCGACGCTGTTCTTCCAGTGCCTCCAGCTTTTCCACGACCTGCTGGTAGCGGGGGTGGTCGGCGTGGCCCGGGGTGGCCATGGTCGGCTCGGCCGCCGTGCGCTCCTGCTCGGCCGCCTGTGCATGCTGCTGGGTGGCCGCCTCCAGCGCCCCCAGGGTTGCGCCGCCGGCCTTGCCGTCAACGGTGAGCTGGTGGTCACGCTGGAACTGCTTGACCGCTTCCACGGTGCCGGGGCCGAAATCGCCATCGGCCACCAGCGGCTTGCCGTCCTTGCCCAGGTAGCCCAGGTCGGACAGCTTCTGCTGCATGGCCTGTACCTCATCGCCCTTGCTGCCGCTGACCAGCACGCCGTTGCCCGCAGGCGTACCCGGTGACCCGTGCGGGGGAGCATGGGTGGGGGTAATGCCGATCTGGACCATGGCCCGGTCGAAGCGCTCATCGCGGCTGGCTACGGCGGCCTGCGACTGGATGCCGTACTTGGTGGCATCGACGAAGTTCTGCACGTCGCCGCGCGTCGGCGGATTGCCGGCCTGGACGGTGCCGCCCTGCAGCGTTTCCGCATTGCCGGCCAGATAGCTGATGAACTGCGGGCCCATGCTGCCGAACTGGTTGTCATAGTCCGCCATGGCCAGCTGCAACTCCGGGTTGGCGGCGATGGCATCGGCCGCGGCCGGATTGGTTGCACGTACCTTGGCGATGGCCTGATCGACACGCTCGATGGCGCTGTCCAGCTTGGCGTTGGTGAGCTCGTCCATCCTGGCCTGCGGAATGGCCTGCAACTTGGCGTCGAGCGCCGCCAGCTGCTGGGTGCTCAATCCGCCCTGCTGGGACAACAGTGCGATGTCACCATCGGTGAAGCCGTTGTCGCGCAGGAAGCGCCTGGCCTGCGGATTGCCGCCGACATCGAACTGCACCAGCCCGAACGAATAGGTGCTTGCGCCTTTCTGTGCGTATGAGAAGTGGTCCAGGTGGCGGGTGTTGCCGCCCAGCTCGGTGTTGAGGAACAGCGTGGACAGCTGTTCGCGCGTAAGGGTGGAATCCGTTGCCATGGTCATCGTCCTTCAATGAGGGTAAAGCGCCGGGCGTGCCCGGCGATTGTCAGCCGGCGCAGTGCTGCTGGGTGAAGCCGAGCAGCTGGCGGATGGCCTGGGTGCCGTAAGCAGCCGGCGCCGGTTCGAGGGCGAACTGGCCGACCATCTGGTTGCTGCACAGCTGCACGTTGCGCCTGCCAGCGGAGGTTTCCTGGGTGCAGTTGGCTGCGAGCAGGGCGTTGGGGCCGCCGCCCATGTTCGTGGCGGCCGTGCAGCCCAGCAGGCGGCCTTCCTGGCCGTTCTCACCCAGCAGCGTGTTGAAGTTCGCCAGCTGGCTGTTGGGATCGCGCAGCACCAGCAGGTCCACGCATTGCTGCTGGCCGTCAGGGGCTTCGCATGCATCCTGGTCGACCAGGCCGTCACGCGTGGCGGACAGCACCTTGAGGCGATCGGCGTACACCTGCTGCAGGCACTGTGCATCAGTGCACAGGTCGCGGGTGTGCTCCTGCCAGCGCTGCTGTTCGGCGTGCAGCTTGCTCTGCCCTGCTGCATCGAGCGTGGCCTGTGCGGCAGTGACCGCCTTGCCCACGTCCGCATCCAGGCCGGTCAGGGTCGGGTCCTTGCAGACCAGGGTCTGTGCCGGCGACGCTGCATCGGCGCAGCCAGCGCTCGTGTCGGCGACCGTGGCGGGCGCGTCGGCGGCGTTGCCTGCGGGGCTGGCCTGTCCGCTGGCCGCAGCCGGAGCCGTAGCGCCGGCTTCGCCGGCAGGTGGGGTGCAGGCGGCCAGCAGGGCCACCCAGCACAGGGGCATCAGGGGCTTCATGGCCCGGTTCAGTCGTTCACGGTTGCGCGGCATGTCCTGTCCTTTGGTGTCTGCGTCCCGGCGCATGGCCTGCGGTTGGCAGCCCACGCGGGCGTAAAGCCTAGCAAGCGGCTTCTTAGTGCTCCGTGACAGGGTGCGCGGATCGGTTGCCGGGTGCCGCAACGCAGAACGGGCGCCCGGAGGCGCCCGTCCTGTCTGCATCCGTTGCCGGGGTCAGAGCCCTTTCATGCGGAAAGGGATCCGACCCCGCGTACGCCGGTAGTGCCGGCCGCTGGCCGGTACCCCGCAGGCATCAGTAGCGGTAGTGGTCCGGCTTGAACGGGCCTTCCACCGGCACGCCGATGTAGTCGGCCTGTTCCTGGCTCAGGGTGGTCAGCTTCACGCCGATCTTTTCCAGGTGCAGGCGGGCCACTTCTTCGTCCAGCTTCTTCGGCAGCAGGTAGACCTTCTTCTCGTAGCTGTCCTTGTTCGCCCACAGGTCGATCTGTGCCAGGGTCTGGTTGGCGAAGCTGTTGGACATCACGAAGCTCGGGTGGCCGGTGGCGCAGCCCAGGTTCACCAGGCGGCCTTCGGCCAGCAGGAAGATCGCGTTGCCGTTCGGGAAGATGTACTTGTCCACCTGCGGCTTGATGTTGACATGCTTGATGCCCGGGTAGGACACCAGTGCGTCGACCTGGATCTCGTTGTCGAAGTGGCCGATGTTGCAGACGATGGCCTGGTCCTTCATCGCGCTCAGGTGCTCGATGCGGATGATGTCGCGGTTGCCGGTGGTGGTGACATACAGGTCGGCACGGCCCAGGGTCGACTCGATGGTGTTGACTTCATAGCCTTCCATCGCCGCCTGCAGCGCGCAGATCGGGTCGATCTCGGTGACGATCACGCGCGCGCCGTAGGCACGCAGCGAGGCCGCGCAGCCCTTGCCGACGTCGCCGTAGCCGCAGACCACGGCCACCTTGCCGGCCAGCATCACGTCCATCGCGCGCTTCAGGCCGTCGGCCAGCGACTCGCGGCAGCCGTACAGGTTGTCGAACTTGCTCTTGGTGACCGAGTCGTTGACGTTGATCGCCGGGATCAGCAGGGTGCCAGCCTGGGCCAGCTGGTACAGGCGGTGCACACCGGTGGTGGTCTCTTCGGAGACGCCCTTCCAGTCCTTCACCACGCGGCCCCAGTAACCCGGGCGCTCCTTGGCCACGCGCTTGAGCAGGTTCTTGATGACCTGTTCTTCGTGCGAGGCAGAGGGGGTGTTGACCCAGTCGCTGCCGTTTTCCAGCTCGTAGCCCTTGTGGATCAGCAGGGTCACGTCACCGCCGTCGTCGACCACCAGTTCCGGGCCGGTCAGGGTGCCGTCGGCCAGGGTGAAGGTCAGCGCATCCAGGGTGCAGTCCCAGTACTCTTCCAGGGTCTCGCCCTTCCAGGCGAACACCGGGGTGCCGGTGGCGGCGATGGCGGCAGCCGCGTGGTCCTGGGTCGAGAAGATGTTGCACGAGGCCCAGCGCACATCGGCGCCGATGTCCTTCAGGGTCTCGATCAGCACCGCGGTCTGGATGGTCATGTGCAGCGAGCCGGTCACGCGCACGCCCTTCAGCGGCAGCTCGGCCTGGTACTTGCGGCGGATCGACATCAGGCCCGGCATTTCGTGCTCGGCGATGTCCAGTTCCTTGCGGCCCCAGTCGGCCAGCGTGATATCGCGGATCTTGTAATCACCTTCGGTGGAGAAGGTCTTGGCAACAGCGTTCATTCGTGTGCTCCGGTTGTGGGCGAGCGGATGCTCGCATCTAGCCGGGCGCCGTTGTTACAAAGCCACCTTACCGAGCCTGGCCGGGCCTCGTGGGATCCGGTCGCAGCGCCCCTCGGCAGGGGAGGACCCCCATTATATCGCGGCCCCAGCGTGACATCGGCATGACCCAACCATCGGCAGATGGGGCCACGTGCACGGCCTGTTAAGGTCGGTGTTTTCACGCATCACACAGGTGGAACGATGAGCATGCACGCGCGCCGCACACGGCGCTGGACCGGCCTGGTCCTGTCGATGGGGCTGCTGGCGGTGGCCCCGCTGGCCTGGGCGGCAGCTTCGCAGCCCGTTGCCGCGCAGGCGCAGGGTGTCAACGGCTACGAACTGCCATCGGCCGCACTGCAGGCAGTGGTCGATGCCCCGCGCGCGCCGTCGCTGTTCCTGTCGCCGCGCCGCGACGTGGCTGCGATGATGCAGATGCCGTCGCTGCCGTCGATCCAGGTGGTGGCGCAGCCGGAACTGAAGCTGGCCGGCCTGCGCATCAACCCGCGCACGTTCTCCGACAGCCGCTTCAGCTTCGGCGAGAAGCTGTGGCTGATGAACGTGGCCGATGGCAAGGACCGGCAGATCAGTGGCCTGCCGGCCACGCTGTCGATCGCCAGTGTGATGTGGTCGCCGGACCAGAAGTGGCTGGCGTTCAACCAGGTCGACGCCGCCAGCGGCGCCAATGAACTGTGGCTGGTGGATGTGGCCGGTGGCAGTGCCCGTCGCCTGGTTGCAGGCCTGAACACGGTGATCGGCAGCGGCTACCAGTGGCTGCCGGACAGCCGCGGGCTGGTGGTGTTCACCCGCCCGGCCAACCTGGGGCCAGCCCCGGCCGCCGACGGCGTCCCGACCGGCCCTGCCGTGCAGCAGACCAGCCAGGGCGGCGGCGTGGTGTCGATCCGCACCTACCAGGACCTGCTGAAGAACGAAGCCGACGCTCGCCAGTTCGATTACTACGCCACCACCCAGCCGATGGAAGTCGGCCTGGATGGCAGTACCCGCGCGATCGGTGCGGCCGGCATCTTCATGGGCTTCTCGGTGTCGCCTGACGGCCGCTTCGTGCTGCGCCAGCCGGTGCAGCGTCCGTACTCCTACGTGGTGCCGGTAAGCAGTTTTCCGCGCCGCATTGAAGTGATCGACCGTGCCACCGGCAAGCTGGTGCATACCGTGGCGGTGCGCCCGCTGGTGGAAGGCCTGCCGACCGGCAACGATGCCGAAGTGACCGGCGTGCGCGACATCAGCTGGCGCGGTGATGCCGATGCCACCCTGGTCTGGGCCGAAGCGCAGGACGGTGGTGATCCGAACCGGGAAGCCAAGGTGCGCGATGCGGTGCTGATGCAGGCCGCGCCGTTCGACAAGCCGCCGGTGACCCTGGCCCAGCTTGGCAGCCGCCTGAGCGGCATCAACTGGGGCCGTGGCGACCTGGCCCTGCTGACCGAGTCGTGGTGGAAGACCCGCAGCACCAAGACTTGGCTGATCGCCCCGGACAACGCCGGTGCCGAGCCGCGCCTGCTGTGGGATCGTGACGCGCAGGACCGTTATGCCGATCCGGGGCGGCCGCTGCTGGCCAGCGATGAACGTGGTCGCTCGCTGCTGCAGACCAGCCCGGATGGCAGCAGCCTGTACCTGGCCGGCGCCGGTGCTTCGCCGGAGGGCGACCGCCCGTTCGTGGACCGCTTCGACATCGCCACGGGCAAGGCGACGCGTCTGTTCCATTCGCAGGCGCCGAGCTATTCGCTGCCGGTGGCATTGCTGGACAACCAGGGCAGTTCGCTGCTGCTGAGCCGCGAGAGCCCGGACGAACCGGCCAACTTCTACGTGCAGTCGCTGGCCGATGCCGGTGCCGCACCGCGCGCTCTGACCCGTTTCGCCCATCCGCTGCCGCAGCTGAAGGGCGTGCAGAAGGAGCAGATCCGCTACAAGCGCAAGGATGGGGTCGACCTGACCGCGACACTGCTGCTGCCGCCGGGCTACGACCCCAAGCGCGACGGCCCGCGCCCGCTGCTGATGTGGGCCTACCCGGGCGAGTTCAAGAGCGCGGCCGCGGCCAGCCAGGTGACCGATTCGCCGTATCGCTTCAATGCGGTCAGCTACTGGGGCCCGCAGGCGTTCCTGGCCAAGGGCTATGTGGTGCTGGCCAGCCCGTCGATGCCGATCATTGGCGAGGGCGACAAGGAACCCAACGACACCTACATCGAACAGCTGGTGGCCAATGCGCAGGCGGCGGTGGATGAAGTGGTGCGGCGTGGTGTGACCGATCGCGAGCACATCGCCATCGGCGGCCATTCCTACGGTGCGTTCATGACCGCCAACCTGCTGGCGCACACCCGCCTGTTCAAGGCCGGCATCGCGCGCAGCGGTGCCTACAACCGCACGCTCACCCCGTTCGGTTTCCAGGCCGAGGAACGCAACTACTGGCAGGCGCAGGACGTCTACCAGAAGATGGCGCCGTTCAATTATGCCGACAGGATCAAGGATCCGATCCTGTTCATCCACGGCGTGGACGACAACAACTCCGGCACGTTCCCGATCCAGAGCGAGCGCATGTTCGCCGCGGTGAAGGGCCTGGGTGGCACCGCGCGGCTGGTGATGCTGCCGAACGAATCGCATGCCTACCGCGCACGCGAATCGATCATGACCATGCTGGCCGAGAGCGAGCGCTGGCTGGAGCAGACCATCGGCCCGGCCGAGCAGGGCAAGGTGAAGAAGAAGCGCTGATACCTGCATGAGGGCGGCCCCTGCAACAGGGGCCGCCTGTGCGGCTGCGCCGCCGCCCGAGCATGGGCTCGGGCGCTACACGGTGTCACGCGCCACGACGCTTGTAGAGCCGAGCCCATGCTCGGCTGCGTCCGCCAGGGATGCGTGCAGATGAAACCATTTTTGCGTCGCAGCACGCTGCCCGTTCTGGTTTAGGCTTGGGGTCTGGATCCGTTGACCGAGGCCTGTGCGTCGCCGATGAACGAGTACCGCAGCAGCATCGAGTTTGCTTCCCCCGATCTTCCGCTTCGCGATGACGTGCGCCGGCTCGGCGCACTGGTCGGTGATCTGCTGGTCGAGCAGGTATCAGCGGCTTTCCTCGACGAGGTCGAGGACGTGCGCACCCGCGCCATCGCCCGCCGCGAGAACCAGGCACCGCTGTCGGAGCTGGCCGAAGGGCTGGCCGGGCGCACGCCGCAGCAGGCCGAGACCATGGTGCGGGCGTTCAGCACCTACTTCCAGGTGGTCAACATTGCCGAGCGCGTGCATCGCATCCGCCGCCGCCGTGACTACCAGCGTGCCGGTACCGCAGGGGCGCAGCCCGACGGCCTGCAGGATGCGCTGCAGCACCTGAAGGCGCAGGGCGTGGGCCTGGACGAGCTGGCGCAGTGGCTGCCGCGCATCGACATCGAACCGGTGTTTACCGCGCACCCGACCGAAGCGGTGCGCCGTGCGCTGCTGGAGAAAGAGCAGCTGATGGTGGCCAGCCTGGTCGACAACCTCGACGGTCAGCGCACGCCGGGGGAAGCGGCCGCCGATGCTGCGCGCTTCCGCATGGCGCTGACCGCGTCGTGGCAGACCACTGATTCCTCGCCGGTGCGGCCCACTGTCGATGACGAGCGCGAGCACGTCGGCTTCTATCTGGTGCAGGTGCTGTACCGCGTGATTCCGGTGCTGTACGAATCGCTGCAGCAGGCGCTGCGCGATACCTATGGTGAAGAGCTGCCACTGCCGCGGCTGCTGCGCTTCGGTACGTGGGTGGGCGGGGACATGGACGGCAACCCGAACGTGGATGCCCACACCATCCGCAGTACGCTGGATGCGCAGCGGCAGGCGGTACTGGCGCGCTACCAGAAGGAACTGCTGCAGCTGGCCAGCCTGCTCAGCCAGTCCACCGAGCGGGTGGGCGTGAGCGATGCGCTGCAGGCGCGCGTGGCGCACTACCAGCAGCTGCTGCCGCAGGTACAGTCGCGCCCGCGCCATGCCGACATGCCCTACCGCCTGCTCAACGATCGCATGCGCGCGCGCCTGCAGGCCACGCTGGAAGACGGCGAGGGCGCTTACGCCGGCCCGGATGAACTGATCGACGACCTGCAGCTGATCCTCGACAGCCTGCGCGCGAACCGCGGCGAGCATGCCGGTGGCTTCGCCGTGCAGCGGCTGTTGTGGCGGGTGAAGACGTTCGGCTTCCATCTGGCGCGGTTGGACGTGCGTCAGGAATCGAGCGTGCATGCGCGCGCGCTGGCGGCGGTGCTGGGCGGCGACGCAGCGTGGGACGGCCTGGATGCATTGGGCCGCGCGCGCCTGCTGGCACCGCATGCCAGCGGTGAGGTGCCGTTGCCGGAAGGCGACGACGACGGTAACCGGCGGCTCGACGCCGTGTTCGCTGCATTGGCCGATGCCCGTGCGCGGCATGGCGGCGATGCACTGGGCAGTTACATCATTTCGATGGCGCACGACCGCAGCGACGTGCTGGCGGTGCTGGCGCTGGCGCGGCGTGGTGGCCTGGTCGATGCCGATGGCGGCGTGCCGCTCGATATCGCGCCGCTGTTTGAAACTGTGGACGACCTCAAGCGCGGCACCGCCACGCTGCGCGACCTGCTGGAGGATCCGGTGTACCGCGCGCACCTGCGTGCACGCGATGATGTTCAGATGGTGATGCTGGGCTATTCGGACAGCAGCAAGGATGGTGGCATTGCTGCTTCGCGCTGGGGCCTGCAGCGCGCGCAGGTGGAACTGCTGGAGGTGGCGGCCGAGGCGGGCATCCGACTGACCTTCTTCCATGGCCGGGGCGGCTCGATCAGCCGTGGTGGTGGCAAGACCACCCATGCGGTGGATGCGTCGCCGCGTGGCAGCATCGATGGCCGCCTGCGGGTGACCGAGCAGGGCGAGGTGATCCATCGCAAGTACGGCATCCGTGCGCTGGCCCTGCGCTCGCTGGAGCAGGCCACCGGTGCAGTGCTGCGCACCAGCCTGCGCCCGCGCGCCGCCGAGCCGCGCGAGGATGACTGGCGGCCGGTGATGGATGCGGTGGCTGCGGCCAGCAGCGAGGTGTATCGCGGGTTCGTTGGCCAGCCCGGTTTCATGGATTACTTCCGTACCGCCACGCCGATCGACGTGATCGAGCGGATGACGCTGGGCTCGCGGCCGTCGCGCCGGCTCGGCCAGGACGCAGCGCTGGGCAACCTGCGTGCGATTCCCTGGGTGTTCGCCTGGAGCCAGGCGCGTGCGGTGATTCCCGGCTGGTACGGCGTGGGCAGTGGCCTGCAGGCCGCGGTCGATGCCGGCCACGAACAGACCCTGCGCGATATGGCGCGGGACTGGCCGTTCTTCCGTACCTTCCTGGACGACATCGCGATGGTGCTGTCCAAGGGCGATATCACCATCGCCGAGCAGTTCTCGCTGTTGTCGGGCGACCTGCATGGGCGCTTCTTCCCGCAGGTGCAGCGCGAACTGGAACTCACCCGGCGCTGGCTGCTGGCGTTGATGGACCAGAAGACGCTGCTGGACCACGACGCGCGGCTGGCGCTGTCGATCCGCCTGCGCAATCCCTACGTCGATCCGATCAGCGTGCTGCAGGTGGATCTGCTGCAGCGCTGGCGGGCCAGCGGGCGCGAGGATGACGATCTGCTGCGCGCGCTGGTGGCGTGCGTGAACGGCGTTTCGCAGGGTGTGCAGAACACCGGCTGACCTTCCGCATCCGCCCGGCGTGGCCCGGCGAATTCGAAAGGGTAGTGCCAGCCGCTGGCTGGCAACCTCATGATGTTTGGCAGCACGCGCGAGGTTGCCGGCCAGCGGCCGGCACTACCTCATTCCTCCGGCGACGGCGGGTTCGACGCCAGCAGTTCCAGGTGGCGCTGCTCCATTTCCTGGCGCAACTGGCGGCGGATCTGTGCTGCGGCCTGGCGGCGCTTTTCGTCGGACGTTGCCGGCTGCAAGGGCGGGACAGGTGTCGGCCGGCCTTCTTCATCCACTGCGACCATCGTGAAGAAGCAGCTGTTGGCGTGGCGCACGCTGCGCTTGAGGATGTCCTCGGCCACCACCTTGATGCCGATCTCCATCGATGAGGTGCCGGTGTAGTTCACCGAGGCCAGGAAGGTGACCAGCTCGCCCACCGCGATGGGCTGGCGGAACATCACCTGGTCCACCGACAGGGTGACCACGTAGCTGCCGGCATAGCGGCTGGCGCAGGCGTAGGCCACCTGGTCAAGCAGGCGCAGGATGGCGCCACCATGGACCTTGCCGGAGAAATTGGCCATTTCCGGCGACATCAGCACGGTCATGGACAGCTGGTGGGTTTTCAGTTCGGTCGACATGCGGCGATTGTATCGGCAACCGGTCGTGCCGGCCGCTGGCCGGCAACCACGCGGTTGTTTCCGGAGGCCATGAAAAAGCCGGCCGCTGGCCGGCAACCACGCGGTTGTTTCCGGAGGCCATGAAAAAGCCGGCCAGCGGCCGGCTCTACCAGAAGCAGAAGGGCCGCGTGAGCGGCCCTTCGTGTTGCTTACTTCAGCTTCGCATCGGCGCGCAGGGCGGCGGCGCGGTCGGTCTTCTCCCAGGAGAAGGCCGTGGCGTTGACGGTCTCGCCTTCGCCGTTGAGGTAGCTGAACTCCTTCGGCTTGCGGCCGAAGTGGCCGTAGGCCGCAGTCTGCTGGTACATCGGGTGGATCAGGTCCAGCATCTTGATGATGCCGTACGGGCGCAGGTCGAAGTGCTTGCGGATCAGCTTCTCGATCTTGTCGTCGCTGATCTTGCCGGTGCCGAAGGTGGTGACCGAGATCGAGGTCGGCTCAGCCACGCCGATGGCGTAGGAGACCTGCACTTCGCAACGGTCGGCCAGGCCGGCGGCAACCACGTTCTTGGCGACGTAGCGGGCCGCGTAGGCGGCCGAGCGGTCGACCTTGGACGGGTCCTTGCCGGAGAAAGCACCACCACCGTGACGGGCCCAGCCGCCGTAGGTGTCGACGATGATCTTGCGGCCGGTCAGGCCGCAGTCGCCCACCGGGCCGCCGATCTCGAACTTGCCGGTCGGGTTGATGTGGAACTTGGTGCCCTTGTGCAGCCACTTGGCCGGCAGCACCGGCTTGATGATCTCTTCGCGGACGGCCTCGATGAGGTCCTTCTGCTTGATGCCCGGGGCGTGCTGGGTCGACAGGACCACGGCGTCGATGGCCGAGACCACGCCGTTTTCATAGCGCAGGGTGACCTGGCTCTTGGCGTCCGGGCGCAGCCACGACAGCGGCGAGTTCTTCTTCTTGCGGATCTTGGCCTGCTGCTCGACCAGGCGGTGCGACAGGTGGATCGCGGCCGGCATGTAGCTGTCGGTCTCGTTGGTGGCATAGCCGAACATCAGGCCCTGGTCGCCAGCGCCCATTTCTTCCGGCTTCTTGCGGTCCACGCCCTGGGCGATGTGCGGCGACTGCTTGCCGATCAGGTTCAGCACGCCGCAGGTGGCGCCGTCGAAGCCGACGTCGGAGCTGTCGTAGCCGATGTCCGTGATGACCTTGCGGGTCAGCGCTTCCAGGTCGATCCAGGCGCTGGTGGTGATTTCACCGGCCACGATGGCAACGCCGGTCTTGACCATGGTCTCGCAGGCCACGCGGGCGCGCTGGTCCTGGGTCAGGATCGCGTCCAGCACCGCATCGGAGATCTGGTCGGCAACCTTGTCCGGATGGCCTTCGGAGACCGACTCGGAGGTGAAGAGATAGCTGGACATCAGGCGTAATATCCCTTGATTCGGATGGAAAGATGGGCGCGCATGATACACGGGGTACGCCGCCTGTGCATTGTGAACCCGTACCGGTTGCCGGTGGTTAAGCCCGCGTAGGCCCGGCAGGGGCCGTCATGACGGGATTGGGGGCCGGCCTCGAGGCCCAGTGTTCCACCAGCGTGACAACAGACGGGCCTGCCCAACCCCCGACCGCGCAGGCCGCGAACCGGCCGTCAAGGCGGGCCGGCCGTCATCGTTCTGCCCCGAAACCGCCATCTGGCTGCCGCCTGCCGGGCGCAGGCTGTCGGCCAATCCGGCCGCCGGGCATGAGTGGATCCGCCATGCAGGAACTCGAACAGAGTCTCCAGCAACGCTTCCCCGATTGGTTCCATGGCCGTCGTGGCCAGCTGGCACGGCCGCTGCTGCGCAGCGTCGGTCGCTGGTCGCGGTTGGACCAGATCGAGGCCTTCCTGAAGCGCAGTGCAGGGTTGCGCGGATTCGGCTTCGTCGCCGCCGGCCTGGAGTTCATCGGCGGCCAGTACCAGGTGGATCCGGCTGCGCTGGCGAAGATTCCGGCCACCGGCCGCCTGCTGATTGTCGCCAACCACCCTTCCGGGGCGCTGGACGCATTGGCCTTGCTGGACGCAGTCGGCCGTATCCGCCGCGATGTGCGGATCGTGGCCAACGACCTGCTGGGGGCGATCGCTCCGCTGCAGGATCTGCTGTTGCCGGTGCGCATCCTGGGCGGCAAGGCGCAGCGCGGCAGTCTGCATGCGGTGGAGCAGGCGTTGGCCGCCGAGCAGTGCGTGATCGTGTTCCCGGCTGGCGAGGTATCGCGCCTCTCGCTGCGCGGCATCCGCGATGGCCGCTGGCAGCGGGGATTTGTCCGTTTTGCCCGCGCCGCCGGTGCACCGGTGCTGCCGGTGCGGGTGGAAGCGCGCAACTCGGCACTGTTCTATGGCGCCTCGACGCTGTTCAAGCCGGCCGGTACCGCGCTGCTGGCGCGCGAGATGTTCACCCGTCGTGGCCGCCCGCTGCGGCTGAGCATCGGCGAGCCGATGCGGCTGGGCGATGGCGGTGACCCGGGTGCCCAACTGCTGGCGGTACGCCGCGCACTCTATGCGCTGGGCCGCAATGGCGCGGCCGGCAATGCCGCTGCCTGCGCGGGCCCTGAGCCGCTGGCCGCCCCGGTGCCACCTTCGCAGGTCGCCGCTGGCATCGCTGCCGCCACCCGGCTGGGCCAGACCGCCGACGGCAAGCAGATCCTGCTGGCCACCTGCACTGCCGATTCGCCACTGCTGCTGGAACTGGGCCGCCTGCGCGAACTGACCTTCCGCCAGGTGGGTGAGGGCACCGGCCGCAGCCGTGACGTCGACAACTACGACCCGCAGTACGAGCACATCGTGATCTGGGACGCCGCCGCGCAGCGCATCGCTGGCGCGTACCGGATCATGCGTGGTGCCCACGCGTTGGCCCGGCACGGCCTGTCCGGGCTCTACAGCGCGTCGCTGTTCCGCTATTCCGACGATGCCATCACCCACATCGCCGAGGGCCTGGAACTGGGCCGCAGCTTCGTGGTGCCCGATTACTGGGGCAGCCGCAGCCTGGACTACCTGTGGCAGGGCATTGGTGCCTATCTGCAGTGCCGGCCGGGGATCCGCTACCTGTTCGGCGCGGTATCGATCAGTGCGGCGCTGCCGCGTGATGCGCGCGAGCAGCTGGTGGCGTACTACCAGCGCTATTACAGCGGTAGCGCGGGCCTGGTCGAATCGAACCGCCCCTTCCAGTACTTCGCTGCGCCGCCGAGTTTCGGCGAGCTGGATGCAGGCGCTGCGTTCGACGTGCTGAAGGCCAACCTGGCCGCGCTCGGCACCGGCGTGCCGACGCTGTACCGCCAGTACACCGATCTGTGCGAACCCGGCGGCGCACGTTTCCTTGCGTTCGGCGTCGACCCGGACTTCAGCGATTCGATCGACGGCCTGATCGAAGTGGACCTGTGCGCGATCCGGCCAAACAAGCGCAAACGCTACCTGCGCGACACGGGGACGCCGGCATGAGCACGCTGGCGAACCTGTCGCCGCATCGGCGCGCAGTGTTCGTCTCCGACGTGCACCTGGGCTCGCGCCATTGCCATGCCACCGAGCTGGCGCGATTCCTCTCGCAGCTGCGCTGTGAACGGCTGTACCTGGTCGGCGACATCATCGACCTGTGGTGGATGGCGCACCGCCGTGCCACCTGGCGGCAGTCGCACAGCGAGGTCATCCAGGCGCTGCACGCGCTGCGCCGTGCCGGCACCGAGATCATCTACATTCCGGGCAACCACGATGCTTCGCTGCGCCAGGTCTGCGGTCTGATGCTGCCGGCGATGCAGGTGCGCCGCCGCGCCATCCACGTGACCGCCGATGGCCGCCGGCTGCTGGTCGCGCACGGCGACGAGTATGACGGCGTGACCCACTTCGGCGGCCTGCAGGAAAAATTCGGTGACTGGCTGTATTACCGCATCCTCACCGGCAACCAGGCCTTGAATGCAGTGCGGCGGCGGCTGGGCATGCGCTACTGGTCGCTGTCGGAGTTCCTGAAGAAGCGCAGCGGCGCCGCTGAACGCTACATCGAGCGTTTCGTGCAGGCCGGGCTGGACGACGTGCGCCGACGCGGCCTGGACGGCATCGTCTGCGGGCATATCCACCGCGCCGCGCTGGTCGAACGCGATGGCCTGGTCTATGCCAACGATGGTGACTGGGTGGAAAGCCTGACCGCGCTGGTCGAAGACCACGACGGCGCGCTGCGCCTGCTCGACCACAGCGGCCAGACCCTGCTGGAACTACCCGGCGCGCGGTTGTCGCAAGCGGCATAACGCGCGTCTGTCCTACTGTAGAGCCGAGCCCATGCTCGGCTGACGTGGCGCCGAACGAAGAGCAGCCGAGCATGGGCTCGGCTCTACATACACCGCGCGCAAGCCGCTAGCATCGGCCCATGGATTCATTGACCCAGATCGTGCTCGGTGGCGCCGTCGCTGCTGCCATCGCTCCGCCCGGCCATCGCCGCGCGGCCCTGCTGGCCGGTGCCGCGCTCGGCACCTTGCCGGACCTCGACGCCCTGTGGCTTGGCTTCACTGCGGCCGACCCGGTGGCGAACATGACTGAACACCGCAGCTTCAGCCATTCGCTGCTGGTGCTGCCCTGGGTGGCCGCACTGATCTGGTGGTTGTTCAAGCGCTTCGGCAACGGCCGCGTCGCGCAGTCACCGCTGCGCTGGTTCTGGGCGATCCAGCTGGCGCTGGTTACCCATCCCGTGCTGGATGCGTTCACCGTCTACGGTACCCAGTTGTGGTGGCCGCTGCGGCCACACCCAACCATGGGCTCGAGCGTCTTCATCATTGACCCCGGCTACACGGTGTGGCTGCTGCTGGGCTGCGTGCTGGCCTGGTTCGGTCGTGCGCGGCCCTGGGCGGGCAAGGTGCTGGGCGCGGCGTTGCTGCTCAGCAGTGGCTACCTGGGCTGGGGGCTGATCGCCAAGGCGCAGGTCGATCGGGCCGCGCAGCAGAGCCTGGCCGCGATGGGCCTGGGCGATGCGCCGCGCTTCTCGGTGCCGATGCCGTTCAACACCCTGCTGTGGCGGGTGGTGGCGATGACACCCAGCGGCTACGTGGTGGCTGACCGCTCGCTGCTGGCCGACCATGGGCCGATGCAGTTCGAGGGCCGTCCGTCCAACGTGCAGGCACTGCGCGAAGCGTCTGCAATTCCCGCCGTGCAGCGGCTGCAGTGGTTCAACCGAGGTTTCATGCGTGCGCAGGTGGTGGACGGCCGGCTGGTGCTGAGTGACCTGCGCATGGGGCTGGAGCCGGACTACACCTTCAACTTCGTGGTGGCTGAGCAGGCCGACGGGCAGTGGCGGCCGATAACACCCGAGCAGGTGCGAGTGGATTACCGCAGCCCGGCCGCGCGCGCCGACGCAGGTCGCCGGCTGGCCGCGATGTGGCAGCGGATCTGGCATGCGCCCGTAGCCGGTGCCGCCGAGTAGATCCACGCCATGCGTGGATGAAGGGACATCGGCGGTGGCAGCCACGCATGGCGTGGCTCTACTGCGTCGATCAGCGCCCGCAGCCGGTGCCGTTGAGTAGATCCACGCCATGCGTGGATGAAGGGACATCGGCGGTGGCAGCCACGCATGGCGTAGCTCTACTGCGTCGATCAGCGCCCGCAGCCGGTGCCGTTGAGTAGATCCACGCTATGCGTGGATGAAGGGACATCGGCGGTGGCAGCCACGCATGGCGTGGCTCTACTACGTCGATCAGCGCCCGCAGCCGGTGCCGTTGAGTAGATCCACGCCATGCGTGGATGAAGGGACATCGGCGTTGGCAGCCACGCATGGCGTGGCTCTACTGCGTCGATCAGCACCCGCAGCCGGCGCCGTTGAGTAGATCCACGCCATGCGTGGATGCGGGAGCATTAGTGCCGCGTCGGCTCAATACACCGTGGCGCGGCCCTGCACGAACGAGTAGAAGAACACCGCATTCGGGTCGTTCTGCACCAGGCGGAACTCACGGCGCATGCCTTCCACGGTTTCCTCGTCCACCGAGCCGGCCTGCAGCAGCTGGTCGGCCGCCGACAGCAGCAGCTGCTCCCAGAACGCGATCATGGTCTTGCGACGCGCTGGTTCGCGGTTGTCCAGGTGGATGGTCTTGATCTCGGTATGCACATCGCGGAAGCCGCCGGCCAGCAACAGGTTGCCCAGCTTGGCGCCGACGAACGGATCGCCGCCGTGGTCGTACTGGAAGTCGTTGAAGGCCATCCAGTAGCGCCAGATGTGCGGCGAGTACGGGTCGAGCAGGAACGAGGCATTCATCACTTCGGTGATGTAGACCGGCGAACCCGGTGCCAGCACGCGGCGCACTTCGCTCAGCACGCGGGCAGGGGAGGGGACGTGTTCCAGCACCCAGCACAGGAAGGCCGCATCGAAGCTGCGGGCCTCGAACGGCAGTTCGCCGGCATCGGCCTGCTGCAGGGTGTAGCGGTCGCTGCACCACGGCGTGCGCGCCAGGTTCTCGCGCGCGGTGGCCAGCTGGGTCTCGCTCAGGTCCACGCCGGTCACGTGCAGCTCGGGGAAGCGGCGCAGCAGGATCTCGGTCTGCGCACCGACGCCGCTGCCGACTTCCAGCAGGCGCCGTGCACCGCTGTAGTCGATCTGGCCGAAGATGCTCGATTCCAGCAGGCGCGCCTGGGTCATCAGGCGCTGCTGTTCGGTGCCGGAAAACCCGTGCAGGTAGGTCGGAGAGGAGATCGGCGGGGTCATGGAGGCGGGCTCTGGGAGTTCAAGTCGGTCGAGCAGGCTCGACGTTGTGACGCGGCAGTGCGGTCAGGCGGCCGAAGGCAGCGCCGGTTCCCCGGCGATCAGGCGGTCGAAGTACTCGGTGGTCAGCGCGATCTGGCTCTGGGGGTCTTCGGCACGGTTGACCACCGCACGGAAAGCGGCATTCTCCGGCCGGTCCCTGGCATACCACCCCAGGTGCTTGCGCGCTATGCGCACGCCCTGCGGTTCGCCGTAGAACGCGTGCAGCGCATGCAGGTGGCCGAGCAGGATGTCGCGCACTTCCGCCAGCGATGGCGGCGGAAGTTCCTCGCCGGTGGCCAGGTAATGCGCCACTTCGCGGAAGATCCACGGCCGGCCCTGCGCCGAGCGGCCGATCATCACCGCATCCACGCCGGTCTGCTGCAGCACGTAGGCGGCCTTCTGCGGCGAATCGATATCGCCATTGGCGATCACCGGAATGCGCAGCGCGGCCTTGATCTCGGCAATGGTGCTGTATTCGGCCTGGCCGGTGTAATGCTGGTCGCGGGTGCGGCCGTGCACGGCCAGCGCGGCGATGCCGCTGTTTTCGGCAATGCGGGCAATGACCGGGCCATTGCGGTGGTCGCAATCCCAGCCAGTACGGATCTTCAGCGTGACCGGCACGTCCACCGCGTTGACCACGGCTTCGAGGATGCGCGCCACCAGCTGCTCGTCGCGCATCAGCGCCGAGCCGGCCCAGGCGTTGCACACCTTCTTGGCCGGGCAGCCCATGTTGATGTCGATGATCTGCGCGCCGTGGTCGACGTTGTAGCGAGCGGCTTCGGCCAGCTGCTGCGGCTCGGTGCCGGCGATCTGTACGCTGATCGGTGCCGGTTCGCCGTCATGGTCCATGCGATGGATCGACTTGCGCGTGTTCCAGAAGCGCGGGTCGCTGATGGTCATTTCCGAGGCGGCCAGTCCCGCGCCCAGCCGTTTGCACAGCAGGCGGAAGGGCTTGTCGGTGACGCCGGCCATGGGCGCCAGCACGACGTTGGGGGCAATGGTGTACGGGCCGATCTGCATGCGCCCATTGTAGAGCGCGGGCGCGGCCTGGGCGGTGTCGGCCGGCCCCGGGTTCAGGCCGATCGGCACCGACCTCATGCCGTACCGGCATCAGCAGATGCTTGACGGTTGCTTCCGTCGCCCCCAGGGGCGGGCGATGGTGGGCGGCTAACCCAGGCTTTGCCAGGCCTGGCGGGTACCCAGGGCGAAGGCCAGCCCCAGGCCCAGGCAGACCAGCGAACTGACCACCCAGAAGCGCCGGCCGTTGTACCCCGGCCGGAACAGCGCCAGGCCGAAGCCCATTGCGGCGCGCAGCAGCAGCAAGGCAGCGATGGCGGGCAGGACCAGGCGACTGGCCGGCAGTGGCGAATGCCAGCCCGCGGCGGCCAGTGCGTACAGGGTCCAGGCCACCAGCACGGCAGTGATGCCGGCGGTCATCAGCGGTGGCCACCAGTGCCCCGCATGCGCGAGCCGGACCACGCGCTGGCCGGCACCGAAGTATCTGTACCACGCGGCGCCGAAGGCGATGCAGCCGATATGCAGCAGCGCCGCGGCGGCACTGCCTGCGGCCGCGACCAGCAACCAGGGGAATCCGTCCATGTCCTGCCCGTGCAAGGAAGCTGCGCGGATGGTGGGCGAGGGGCAGGATGTGGACAATGCGACAGGCAGTCGCAGGGACCGGGTAATGGGCAAAAGAAGGGCCCAGGTGCCTGTGCACCCGGACCTCGTCATCCACGCGTGGCGTGGAATTACTTGGCTTCGGCGTCGGCCGGGGTGAAGCGCGGCATCGCCGCTGCAGCGCCTTCCTTCTCGGTCGAGCGACCGGCGAACTGGTTGGCAAAGCGCACGTGGCGGGCGAACGGGGCGTCGGCCACCTGCGCCAGCGACGCGGCCAGCGCACCGTTGAAGGCATCACCGGCACCGGTGGTGTCGATGGCCTGCACCTGCTCGGCGCCGACGCGGTAGTACGGCTGGGTATCGCCGCGCAGGTTCTCGTCGGCATGCGAGACGAACACGCCCACCGAACCCAGGGTCACCACCACGGTACCGTTGCCGACCAGCTTGCGGCACAGCGCATGCAGGCTGGCGCCATCCAGCGCGGCGACATCGTTGGCATCCACGCGCTCACCGACATGGCGGCCGAGCAGGGCGGCGAACTCGGTCTCGTTCGGGGTGATCACATCGGCCAGCTTGAGCAGGCCGATGGTCGAGGGCGCGTCGGCCGGTGCGGTGTTGAGCACGGTGGTGACACCGGCTTCGCGGGCCGTGGCCAGTGCCGCTTCGATGGTCTGCACCGGCGATTCCAGCTGTACCAGCACCACCTTGGCGCCGGTCAGCAATGCCTGCTGCTGTTGCAGGAAGTCGGTGCTGAGCGCGGCGTTGGCGCCCGGGCCGATCACGATGGTGTTACGGCCGCGCGCGTCCACATAGATGCCCGCAGTGCCGGTCGGCTCGCTGCTGGCTTCGGCAATCAGGCCGAAGCCATCCTGCGCGGCCAGTTCGCGCGCGGTGGCGCCACCGGCGTCATCGCCCAGCGCGCACACGAAGTGCGTGTCGGCGCCGGCGCGGCAGGCCGCGACCGCCTGGTTGAAGCCCTTGCCACCGGGGCCGGTGCTGTAGCGGCCGGCAATGGTCGCACCCGGTGCCGGCAGCGACTCGCACCGCCACACGTGATCGACATTGAAGGAACCGACGACAACGACACTGCTGCTCATAGGAAATCTTTTCTCAACCAGGGGTTCAACTGAAGTGCGTCAGCACGCCGGCGATGGTCGCCGTCATGAAGGTGGCAATGGTACCGCCCAACACCGCGCGCAGGCCGAACTTGGCCAGATCGTGGCGACGTTCCGGCGCCAGGCCGCCGATGCCGCCAATCTGGATCGCGATCGAGCTGAAGTTGGCAAAGCCGCACAGCGCGTAGGTGGCGATCAGGCGACCTTCGTCGGACAGGCTCACGCCCGCCACCTGGCCGTTCACGATCTGCGACAGCTCGGTGTAGGCCACGAACTCGTTGATCACGACCTTCTGGCCGATCAGCGAACCGACGGTGGTGGCATCAGCCCACGGGGTACCGATCACCCAGGCAATCGGGGCCAGCACGTAACCGAAGATGGTCGACAGGTTGGTCGGCTTGCCGATGGCAGCGGCCAGGCCGGTCACATCGCCGATCCAGGTCAGCGGGGCATTCAGCAGCGCGATCAGGGCGATGAAGGCCAGCAGCATCGCGCCGATGTTCAGCGCCAGCTTCAGGCCGTCACCGGCACCGGCAGCGGCCGCGTCGATGATGTTGCTGGAGGTCTTCTCGACTTCCATCTTCACCGTGCCGCGGGTCAGCGGGGTGCCGGTTTCCGGAATCAGCAGCTTGGCCACGACCAGGGTGGCCGGTGCGGCCATGATGCTCGCCGCCAGCAGGTGCTTGGCGTAGAAGGCCTGCTGCACCGGGTCGCCACCGCCGAGCATGCCCACGTAGGCCGCCAGCACGCCGCCGGCGATGTGGGCCATGCCGCCGATCATCATGGTCAGCAGCTCGGACTGGGTCATCCTGGCGATGTACGGGCGCACGGTCAGCGGCGCCTCGGTCTGGCCGATGAAGACGCTGGCGCAGACGCTGGTGGTTTCCGCGCCGGACACGCGCATCACCTTGGTGATCGACCAGGCCATCACGCGCACGATCGCCTGCATGACGTTGAGGTGGTACATGACCCCCATCAGCGCCGAGAAGAAGATGATGGTCGGCAGCACCTGGAAGGCGAAAATGAAACCGTAGTTCTTGGTGTCCATCAACGAGCCGAAGATGAAGCCCGAACCCTCGTTGACGAAGCTCAGGACCTTGACGAAGCCCTTGCCCAGCGCATCGAACACGTCGCGCCCGCCCGGCACCAGGATCACCAGCGCCGCGAAGGCGATCTGCAGGGTGATACCGGTGGCAACCAGCTTCCAGTCAACCGCACGCTTGTTGTTGGAAAACAACCAGGTGATGCCGATCAGCACCGCCAACCCGAACAGGCCGAAGCCGATCCTGCCCAAACCTTCGACCATGTGAGTGACTCCCCTGGGGCGTCGCGAAAAACGGGAAGCCTAGTGCAGGGCAGGGGCCGGGGCAAGAAAAAGCAGCGTGCGCGCGCCCATCGGTACCGATCAGGCCAGCAACGGCAAGGGCTTGCGGCCGGCGGCGGCAGGTAGAATGGGGCTCGATCCCGGCCCGGATGCGGGCCCGCAGCAGGAGATTCGCATGCAATACCGCCGCCTGGGCTCCACCGGCCTGCCGATTTCCGCCCTGTCCTTCGGCGCCTGGGTGACCTTCGGTGACCAGATCCCACGCGACGAGGCCCGCAACCTGGTGGCTGCCGCCTGGGACCACGGCGTCAACTTCTTCGACAACGCCGAGGGCTATGCCAACGGCCGCGCCGAACAGGTGATGGGCGATGTGATCGCCGACCTGCGCCTGCCGCGCGACGGCATCTGTGTCTCCAGCAAGGTGTTCTTCGGCAGCGCCAGGGACCCACGGCCGACCCAGCGCGGCCTGTCGCGCAAGCATGTGACCGACGCCTGCCATGCCGCGCTCAAGCGCCTGCGGGTGGACTACCTGGACCTTTATTACTGCCATCGCCCGGATCCGGACGCGCCGATCGCCGAGACCGTGCATGCCATGGATACCCTGGTGCGGCAGGGCAAGATCCTCTACTGGGGGACCTCGGAGTGGTCGGCGGTGCAGATCCAGCAGGCGCTGGACATCGCCGAAGCACGCAACCTGCAGGGCCCGTCGATGGAGCAGCCGCAGTACAACCTGCTGCACCGCGAACGCGTCGAGGTCGAGTATGCGCCGCTGTATGCCGGTGCCGGCCTGGGCACCACCATCTTCTCGCCGCTGGCCTCGGGCCTGCTGACCGGCAAGTACGACCAGGGCATTCCGGCCGATGCGCGGCTGGGCCGCGAGGGCATGGAATGGCTGCAGGCGCTGGTGCTGGGTGACGACTCCGAGGCCCGCCTGGCCCAGGTGCGCCGCTTCAGCGAAGCAGCGCGTGAGCTGGGCCACGCCCCGGCCACGCTGGCGATTGCCTGGTGCCTGCGCAATCCGAACGTCTCCAGCGTGATCCTCGGCGCCAGCCGGGTGGAGCAGCTGCTGCAGAACCTGCAGGCACTGGACGTGCTGGAGCAGGTGGATGCGGCCGGCTGGGCCGAGATCGAAGCCGCCTTCGGCTGACAGCCCTTTGTAGAGTCGAGCCATGCTGGACTTCAGATTGACCAGGTCTTTGTAGAGTCGAGCCATGCTCGACTCCGCGCGCAGCGCGTGCGTTTCCAGGCGACGGTACCAGGAGCAGTCGAGCATGGCTCGACTCTACAAAAGCGCCGCGCCATCTTTTGATTGATGACACCTATTGAATTTTCGAATTCGATCATTAATCCCATCAATCAAATTGAGAATGGTTGTTGATTGTCAACTGAGAATCATTATCATTTGAATCGTCCCTCGCACGAGTCCAGATGCTCATGAATGCTCAACCTGTACTGCTGCGCGCCGAAACGCTGACCCTCCGCGATCGCCCGGTCCGTGTCGTTCCGCCGGAAGAGGTGATCGACAGCGAAGCCCTGCTCAAGGGCCGTCGTGAAATCCTGATCCAGCACGGCGACCGCTTCTACCGCCTGCGGCACACCAGCAACGACAAGCTGATCCTGACCAAGTAACCGCGGCCTGGTCGCCCGCCTCCCTCCCTCCTGCCGGCAGCGCCGGCGGGGTGGGCGACCCGTCCGCGCCCGCTCTCTCCCCCTCGGTCTACCGCGTGCACCTCCCGGGTGTGCCGGTAACCGGGGGTTCCCCTGCCTGACCGAACGAACCCGATGACCCGCCCTACCGCCCTTTGCCTCGCCGTCTGGATGGCCCTCCCGCTGTCCGCCCATGCTGCCGCCGCGGCCACCGCCGCGCCCGATGCGCGCGACTTCGACCGCGTGCAGGTCACCGCCACCCGCACCGAGCGGGCAGTGAGTGACGTGGCGGCCACCGTCGATGTCATCGACCGCGAGCAGATGGACCGGCACCTGGTGCAGGACATCAAGGATCTGCTGCGCTACGAGCCGGGCCTGTCGGTCAGCCGCAGCGCCGCGCGCTTCGGCCTTGGCAGCATCCGCATCCGTGGCCTGGACGGCAACCGCGTGCGCGTGCAGACCGATGGCATCGCCATGCCCACCAGCTTCAACATCGGCTCGTTCTCCAACGCCAACCGCAACTTCACCGATCTGGACACGCTCAAGCGCGTGGAGATCGTGCGTGGCCCGGCCAGTTCGCTGTACGGTTCCGACGCGCTCGGGGGTGTAGTGGCCTTCGTCACCAAGGATCCGGCCGACTACCTGAAGGATGGCAAGGACAGCTACGTCGGCCTGAAGTTCGGCTACGACGGTGAGTGGAAGGGCCTGCTCGGCGGCGTGACCGGCGCGTTCGGCGGCGAACACTGGAGCGGCATGATCAACATCAACCATCGCCAGGGCCAGGAAACCGGCAACAAGGGCGATGTGCGCAGCCTCGACAACACCCGTACCGCGCCCAACCCGCAGGACCGCGACGGTCGCAGTGGCCTGGCCAAGCTGGTCTATGCACCGAGCGAGGACCAGCGCTTCCGCCTGACCGTGGAAGGCAACGAAGACAACACCGATACCAACGTGCTGTCCTCGATCGACCGCACCACCACCACCGGCATGAAGGCGCGCGACACGCAGAACCGCACCCGCGTGTCGTTCGCCCATGAAATGGATGCGCTGGACAAGGGCTTCGCCGACAACCTGCATTGGCAGCTGTATACCCAGCACAGCGAGACCCACCAGATCACCGACGAAGACCGCGCCAACCGCAGCCGCCGCCACCGCGAGTTCAACTTCGACCAGCGCGTGTACGGCCTGCAGGCACAATTCAACAAGGCGTTCAGCACCGGCAGTGTCGAACACGCGCTGACCTACGGCTTCGAAGGTGCGCGTACCGAGATCCGCCAGAAGCGCGACGGCTATCAGGTTCTGGCCAATGGCCAGACCAGCACCACCATCCTGCCCGACGCCTTCCCGGTACGCGATTTCCCGATCAGCAAGACCACCGAGCTGGGCCTGTACGCGCAGGACGAAATGCGCATGGCCGGCGGCAAGCTGTCGCTGGTGCCGGGCGTGCGCGTGGATCGCTACGAGCTGAAGCCGGAAGTGGACAGCATCTTCGCCGACGACAATCCCGGCGTTGCGGTGGCCAGGCTGACCAAGACCAGCGTCTCGCCGAAGCTGGGCGTGGTCTATCGCTTCACCGACGAATGGTCGCTGTTCGCCGGCTACTCGCATGGTTTCCGCTCGCCGCCGTACAACGACGTCAACCTGGGCTTCACCAACTTCGCCTTCGGTTACACCGCCATCCCCAATCCGGACCTGAAGCCGGAAACCAGTGATGGCATGGAGCTGGGCCTGCGCTTCCTGTCACCGGCCGCCTACGTCAGCGTCAGCGGCTACTACAACGAGTACAAGGATTTCATCGAGTCGCAGTCGCTGGTCGGCACCAACGCCCAGGGCCTGATGGTGTTCCAGTCGCGCAACATCGCCGATGCGCGCATCTACGGTGCCGAACTGAAGGCTGGCGTTGACTTCGGCCAGATCAACCCGGCGCTGCAGGGCTGGGCGCTGCGCAGCTCGGTGGCCTGGTCGCGCGGCGACAACAAGACCGAGGACACTCCGCTGGATTCGGTCGACCCGCTGCGCGGCACCGTCGGCCTGATGTACGACACCGACGCCTGGGGCGTCGAACTGGCCGGTACCTTCGTCAAGCGCAAGGACCGCGTCACTGCAGCGACGGTGTACCGCCCGGCCGGCTACGGCGTGGCCGACCTGATGGCGCACTGGAACTTCGCCCCGGGCGCGACCTTCAACGTCGGCGTGTTCAACCTAGGCGACAAGCGCTACATCGATTGGTCCAACGTGGGTTCGACGCTGTCTGCGACCAGCCGCGTGCTGGATCGCTACACCAGCCCGGGCCGCACCCTTTCCGCCAGCCTTGCCGTTTCCTGGTGACCTCATGAGCCGCGCCTTGTCCGCACGCAGGAATGACGCTATCGCCGTGCAGGGCAGCGCGGCCTGGCCGACCCCGGCACAGCTGGCCACGCTCGGCACCGTGTTGTGCCTGTACCACGCCGACGGCAACGAGCTGGGTGGCTGGCGCCAGGCGGTGCGCGTGCACGCCTGCCAGGGCGTGGACAGCGAGGGCATACGCGAAAGCCTGTGTTTCCTTGATACCCGCGGCCGCTGCGTGTGGCGCCTGTACCTGCTGCCCGACAGCGATTTCCTGGCCTGGGACCGGCTGGTCGCGGCGCTGCCGCCGGGCCCGGAGCACGACAGAGATGGCAGTGTCGGCGAACGCCTGTGGCGGCGCCTGGCCGGCCATCTTGGTGGCCAGCGCTGGCGCCTGTGCACGCTGCGCCTGCATGCCGCGGACGAGGGCCGCACGCTGGCAGCCAGCCTGTCGACCCTGTCCTCGCTGGGCGCGGCCACCGCGCGTCGCATCGCTCGGTTGGAAGGTGCCGAAGGCGAGCTGGCGATCGACGATTGCTGCTGCGCCGACGCCGCGCGCCGGCCGACACCCCGTATTCCCGGCGACCTGCCGCTGATCCGCCTGTGATCCTTTCCTGATGGAACGCCCGCCGGCCCTGGAAGGCCTCTCAACGAACCTGCAACCCCGAAGGAAGACCCGATGAAGTTCCAGACAGCCAGCGTCATGCTGTTGCTCGCTGCCAGCGGCGTGGCCAGCGCGCAGCCCTCCGACATCGCCCGCGACCACGACAGCATCCTCGCCATGCAGGGCGAGTACACCGTCGACTTCGCGTTCGACGAGACCGTGCTGCTCAAGCCCGGCTACGAGCGTGCGCCGGCGATGCGCAGCGGCGGCAGCGAAGTGGTCATCGTGGTCGAGGACACCCCGCAGCGCATCGTGCTGCAGCACCTGTTGCTCGATGAGAAGAGCGGCCACATCACCAAGCACTGGCGCCAGGACTGGGTCTACGAAGCGCCCAGCCGTTTCGAGTTCAGCGCCGACCAGACCTGGCAGGTACGCCGCATACCCGCAGCGGTGAACCAGGGCGCCTGGACCCAGTGCGTGTATGAAGTGAGCGATGCACCGCGCTACTGTGGCACCGGCAAATGGACGTACACCAACAATGTGCCGAGCTGGACCAGCGACCTGAGCTGGCGCCCGCTGCCGCGTCGTGAATACACAAAGCGCAGCGACTACAACGCGCTGGCCGTGGTCAACCGCCACACGCTCACGCCCAATGGCTGGACCCACGAGCAGTTCAACACCAAGGTGCAGCGCAACGCCGACGGCAGCCAGGTGGAGATCGCCCGCGAGTTCGGCTTCAACGACTACGTCAAGACAACCGAGGTCGACTTCACCCCGGCCCGCGCCTACTGGAAGGCCACCGCCGGCTACTGGGCCAAAGTGCGCCAGCGCTGGGACGGCTTCCTCGGCCAGGCCCCGGGCGTGCACCTGAAGACCAAGCTCGATGGCATGGCGATGATCATCCCGCTGTTCACCCAGGCCGAAGAGATCCAGTCCGGCAAACAGGTGAAGGACGCGCAGATCGACGAGGTCTTCGCCAAGTACGTGGAAAAGGCGCCGAACTGAGGCCACGTGTGGAGTCGAGCTGTGCTCGACTCCACAACCGCATCCACTCACGGCGTGGCTCTGTCGGGCCGTCCATGTGCTCTTGGTAGGTGCCGAGCTTGCTCGGCACGCTTTCGGTGGTGATGCGATTCGGTGTCTGCGCGCGTCGCCGAACGGATTGGTGCCTTGTGCGCATAAACATGACGCATTTCGCTGGATTTTGTCCGAGTCCGCTTTCCGGCTTCTGCGCATGGGGTAGGGTGGCCGCCCACGCAGTCATTGAACGTCGCCGCAGATGAAGCTTTCCGCCTTGTGCAGTCAAATGTTGTCCGGCGAAGCCTGCGATGATATCGACAGCTTCTTTCTCGAAATCGATGACTTCGAGGAAGCCGCACTTGTTTCGCGAACCCAGCGGATAGACGGGCTGCTCGCGCGTCTTGGGCCTCGATGGACATCGGCTTATCTGTTCAGTCTCTGCATGCATGTTCTGGCGACCGTTCGTATTGCCGGCAGCGCACGCGATCCAGCCGGAGCGAAGATGTTTCTGGCATTGAGCTTCACGGATTTCGAGCTGTATGCGGAAGAGGGCGTGCTGCTCCCCAACGTTTTCTACTATCCAGGTTCGGAGGGGGTCGCATTTGGAGCCCGGCGCTGGCACGAAAGTGGCAGCAACACCTCGACGGAAATCGACGCCGTGCGCTCCGTTGTCGAAGATGCTGGCCTGCTCGCGGGTTTTCGCTTCTGCGAAAGCCGCACTGATGGCCCTCCCGGTTACGAAGTTGTTCGTGTCTTTGCGATTCCAATGCATGGAAATGAGGCTTGCTGATGGTCGTTCCAGAACGCCAGATGTTCGATACCTATCTGTCTGATCCGCAGGTCTACGATCGTCTTGAACAGCATATCCACGACCACTTCATGACGGGAATCAACGCGGCAAGCCTGCGCATTGAAGACTTCCGCAGCCCGCACTACAACACGTTCTTCGTCGATGGCACTAAGGATCGCGGTGCCAACCCGATCTTCTCCGCCAAGCACCTGCCCAGCGGCAACATCATCCGGGTCGTCATTTTCGACAGCCCGCCTGAATACAGCGAAGTCCGTAAGCGGGTAGGGGATAATGAGGAGAAGGACGAGCTCTGCCTGTTCATAACGCTTCTGGGCGTGCAGCGCGCGATGAGCGCGACCGTGGCCTGGGCGCAGCAACAGGCGTCCGTCATCCCGGCCACTCGTCAGTAGACCCACGCCATGTGTGGATGCGCTTAGGTGGGGCGCGCAGCGTACAGCCGGCCCCACCCGCAGCGTGTCACGGTCGCCTCAGGCCTCGCGCAGCGCCAATGCCGGCGGCGTATGCAGGATCGCCCGCGTGCCCCACCAGCCCGCCAGCAGGCTCAAACCGATGCCGACTACGCCGCCGATCAGCAGCCCTGGCCACGGCGGCAGCAATGGCAGCTCGAACACCTTCTGCGAGACCGCCACGCCGATCGCAGCGGCCGCGCCCACTGCCAGCATCGCCGCCAGCGTGCCCAGCGCGCCGAACTCCACCAGTACCGCGCCGCGCAGTTGGCGCCGGGTCGCACCCAGGGTGCGTAGTACCGCGCTGTCGTAGCGACGCTCGCCGGCGGTGGCCTGCAGCGCGGCCAGCAGCACCAGCACACCAGCCAGCAGGCTGAACACCATCACCAGCTGCACCGCCTGCGCCACGCGCTCCATCACATCGCGCACCTGCGAAATCACCGCATCCACGTCCAGCAGCGACAGGTTCGGCTGCGCGCGTACCAGTTCGCCCAGGCCCGCCGCTTTGCCGGCCGGCAGATGGAAGGCCGACAGCAGGTTGTGCGGGGTGTCGCCCACCGCATTCGGGTTCAGCAACACGAAGAAGTTCGGCCGGAAGGTGTTCCAGTCGGCCTTGCGCACGCTGGTGACGGTGAACTCGCGTTCCTGCTCGCCCACTGCAATGGTGATGCGATCGCCCGGGTACACGCCGTAACGCTTGGCCCAGCCGATTTCCACCGAAGCTTCCGGCGCGGTGCTGTCGGCTTTCCAGAAGGTGCCATTGACCAGCGTATTGGCCGGCGGGAAGGTGCTGCGCCAGCTGAAATTCAGTGGCCGGTTCTCGTCATCGTCATCGCGCTGGCCGCCCTGGGCCGGTTGCCCGTCCTGTCCTGGCTCGCGGTCTACGCGCAGCGGCGGCTTGCCGTTGATCGCGATCAGGCGGCCGGTCGCCATCGGTTCGATGCTGGCGTCGCCGGCGCCCAGTCCACGCAATGCGGCCAGCACACTGTCGCGCTGTTCTGGCTGGATGTTGATCAGGAAGTAGTTCGGCGTATCCGCAGGCAGGCGTTCGCGCCACTGCTGCAGCAGGCCGGGGCCGGTGACTGCCAGCAGCAGCAACGCGCACAGCGACAGCGACAGCCCGACCAGCTGCATCACCGCCAGCAGGCGGCGCCGGGTCAGTGCGGCCAGGCCCAGTCGCCAGTGGCCATGCAGGCGATGCTGCAGGCCGCGCAGCAGCTGCAGCAGCACGAAGCCGACCACGCCGGCGGCCAGTGCCAGCGTGGCCAGGCCGCCCAGCACCCACAACGCCAGCTTCAGGTCGCCGGTGACTTGTACCGCCAGCAGCAGGCTGGCCGCCAGCGCCGCCACATAGGCCAGCAGTGACGCCGGCGGCAGGGCAGCGAAGGAACGGTTGAGCACCCGCATCGGCGGCACCCCACGCAGGCGCAGCAGTGGCGGCAGGCCGAAGCCGAACAGCAGCAGCAGGCCGATGCCGGCGCCGGTCAGCGCAGGCATCGCCTCGGGCAACGGCAGGCGCTGCGGCACCAGGCTGCCCAGTACCTGCACCAGGCCTTCCTGCGCGGCCATGCCCAGGCCGATGCCGAGCGCACAGGCCGGCACCGCCAGCATCAGCAGTTGCAGTGCCAGGCCCAGCAGGATGTCGCGCTGGCGCGCACCCAGGCAGCGCAGGATCGCCACCTGGTCGATGCGGCGCAGGGCGAAGCGGTTGGCCGCCAGCGCCGTGGCCACGCCGGCCAGCAGTACCGCCAGCAGCGCGCTCAGGCCGAGGAAGCGCCCGGCCAGGTCGAAGGCCTGGCGCACGCCGCGCTGGGTGTCATCCACGCTCAGCAGGCGCAGGCCCTTCACCTGTGGCAGCAGCCACTCACGCAGGGACGCGACCAGCCCGGGCGGTCCTGCAAACATCAGCCGGTAGTTGATGCGGCTGCCGGGGCCAAGCAGTCCCGTGCCTTCCACATCGGCGCGGTTGACCAGCAGGGTGGGGGACAGCGTCAGCAGGTCGCCACCGGTGTCCGGCTCGGCCTCGATGATGCCGGCGATGCGCAGCGTGCCGGCGCCGAACTCGAGATCATCGCCGGCCTTCAGCCCGAGCCCCTGCAGCAGGCGTGGGTCGGCATAGGCCTGGCCCTTGGGCGGCATGCCGGCATCGGTGATCAACGTACCGCCGGGCGTGGCCCGTACCCGCAGCGTGCCGCGCAGTGGATAGCCCGCCTGCACCGCCTTGATGCTCGCCATCTGGCTGGCCTCGCCATGGAACAGCACGCTGCCGAAGCTGGCGATGCGGGTGTAGGCCAGTCCACGCCGTTGTGCCTCGTCGGCGAATGCCTGCGGCGGGTCATCACGCCCGGCGATGCCGAGATCGCCACCGAGCATTTCCGCCGCGCTGCCGGTCAGCGCCAGGTTGACCCGGTTCACCAGCGTGCCCACCGCGGTCATCACCGCCACGCCCAGCACCAGTGCGGCGAACACGGTGAGCAGGTCGCCGGCCAGCGCCTCGCGACGCAGCGCGCGCCACGCGTGCCGCAGCAGGTTCATGCCTGGGCTCCGCGCTCAACCGGCAGCAGGCGGCCGTCGTCGATACGATGGATGTACTGGCAACGCTGCGCCAGGCGCATGTCGTGGGTGACCAGTACCAGGGTAGTGCCGCTGCCGGCGTTGAGTTCGAACAGCAGATCGCTGACGTGCTGGCCGGTGGCATGGTCCAGCGATCCCGTCGGTTCGTCGGCGAACAGGATGCGCGGCCGGGTGACGAAGGCACGCGCCAGTGCCACGCGCTGCTGCTCGCCACCGGACAGCTGGCGCGGGTAGTGGCGGGCGCGATGGGAGAGGCCGACCTGCGCCAGCACTTCATCGACCCGCGTGCGATCCTCGCGCCCGGCGAGTTCCAGTGGCAACGCGACGTTCTCGGCGGCGGTCAGCGCCGGCAGCAGGTGGAAGCTCTGGAACACGAAGCCAACCTCGCGCGCGCGCAGCTGGGCCCGCGCCTCTTCATCGAGGTCGCCCAGGTCCTGGCCCGACAGCGCAATGCGGCCCCGACTGGGCAGGTCCAGCCCGGCCAGCAGGCCGAGCAGGGTGGTCTTGCCCGAACCGGATGCGCCGACGATGGCCGCGCTGGTGCCTTCATGGACGGTCAGGGTGATGTTGTCCAGTATGTGGACTTCACCCTCCGGGCCCTGCACGGATTTGCCGACCTGGTCGACGGCGATGGCGACGGGCGCGCTGCGGGGGGACAGGCTGTCGATGAGGAGACTCCAATGTGCAAGACGGGATGGAGCCGGCGAGCCGGCGCGATGATGGTGCTGCTGCTAGGGTTCCTGCTGTTGCCGGGGCTGGCCTGTGCCAAAGGTCCGGCCGGCACCGTGCTGGTGCTCGGCGACAGCCTCAGTGCCGCCCACAATATCCCTGCCGACGCCGGCTGGGTCAGCTTGCTGCAACAGCGGGTCAGGCAGCAGTCGAAAACCCCGGCGCGCATCGTCAACGCCAGCATGAGCGGGGAAACCACCGCCGGCGCGCTGACCCGCCTGCCGGGCCTGCTGGCCAGGGAGAAGCCGACCGTGGTGGTGATCGCGCTGGGCGGCAATGACGCGCTGCGCGGGCTGACCCCGGCGCAGGTGCAGGGCAACCTGGAAAAAATGGTGCAGGCCAGCCAGAAGGCCGGTGCCAAGGTGCTGCTGCTGGGCATCGACGTGCCGCCCAACTACGGACCGGCCTACCGCCAGCGCTTGGCCGCGGCCTACAAGGCGCTGGCCACGCAGTACAAGGTGCCGCTGCTGCCGTTCCTGCTGGAGGGCGTGGCCCTGCAGCCGGGCATGATGCAGGGCGACGGCCTGCACCCCACTGCGCAGGCGCAGCCGAAGGTGCTGGACAACGTCTGGCCGCTGCTCAGGCCGCTGCTCTGAACCGTTTGTGTACCTCTTGACGGAACTTCACATCGCGTCCACCGTCGATCCGGCATGTTTCACAAAGCTGAAGTTAGAGGGAATCACATGCGTCAGACGAAGGAGACCTCCGGCTTGGTGCTGGTGGTCGAAGACAACCGCAACATCTCCGAGATGATCGGGGAATACCTGGAAGGTCGCGGCTTCGAAGTCGACTATGCACAGGACGGCCTGGATGGCTACCGCCTCGCGGCGGAGAACAGCTATGACGTCGTGGTGCTCGATCTCATGTTGCCGCGCCTGGATGGCATCGAAGTGTGCCGTCGCCTGCGCAACGATGCGCGCAAGTCCACGCCGGTGCTGATGCTCACGGCACGCGACACGCTGGACGACAAGCTCACCGGCCTCGGGTTCGGTGCCGATGACTACCTGACCAAGCCGTTCGCGATCCAGGAGCTGGAAGCCCGCCTGCGCGCGCTGATCCGTCGCGAACGCCGCCAGGTCGGTTCGGAGGTGCTGAAGGTCGCCGACCTGGTGCTCGATCCGGTCAGCATGCGGGCTACCCGTGCCGGTACCGAGCTGCAGCTGTCGCCGATCGGCCTGCGCCTGCTGACCATCCTGATGCGCGAATCGCCGCGCGTGGTCACCCGCCAGGAGATCGAACGCGAGATCTGGGGCAATGGCCTGCCGGATTCGGACACCCTGCGCAGCCATCTGTACAACCTGCGCAAGATCATCGACAAGCCGTTCGACCGTCCGCTGCTGCACACCGTGCAGAGCGCCGGCTATCGCATTGCCGATATTGCCCAGCCGATGGCCTGATCGGGGCCCGGCCTGTGCAGCATCAGGCCCGGCCGGGCAACGACCCCGCACCGGGCACGGATGACCGGCCGGCGCTGCCGCCGGTCAGCGTCCGTGCACGACTACGGCGCAGCGCGCTGCCTATAATCGCAGCGCTCTGACCGGGACCCCGCAATGCCGCACGGCCTGCCGCGCAAGATCCGTATCGCCTTCATCCTGCAGGCAGTCCTGGCCAGCCTGGGCATCCTGCTCGGTGCCTGGCTGGTCTCGCTGGTGATCAAGCACAGCCTGGTCGGCGCCGCCCTGCGCGAGGAAGCGGCCTATTACTGGACGCTGCACGAGGCGTCGCCGGTGCAGCCGCCGCCCAACACCCACAACATCCGCGGCTACCTGCTGGAAAGCGGGCAGTCGGCACTGTCATTGCCGGCCAACCTGCGCACCCTGGAGCCTGGCTTCCACGAGCTGCCCCAGGACGACCAGCTGGTGCTGGTCGACGTGCGCCCTGCCGGTCGCCTGTACCTGGTGTTCCTGCGCTCGCGCGCGGAGATGCTGGCGTTCTGGTTCGGCATCGTGCCGGTGCTGCTGACCCTGTTGGCGGTGTATGGCGCCAGCTGGGTCACCTACCGTGCCTCCAAGCGACTGGTGTCGCCGGTGAACTGGCTGGCGCGGCGCGTCTCGCGCTGGGACCCGGGCCACCCCGAAGCGGCCGATCTGGAGCCGAACAAGCTGCCGGCGGACATGCAGGGCGAGACCCGCCAGCTGGCGGCCGCACTGCATTCGCTGGCCAACCGGGTCAGCGCGCACGTGGCGCGCGAGCGCAACTTCACCCGTGATGCCAGCCATGAGCTGCGCACGCCGTTGACCGTCATCCGCGTGGCCAGCGACATGGCCCTTGGCGATGAAACCCTGCAGCCGCGCCTGCGCCGCAGCCTGCAGCGCATCCAGCGTGCAGGCCGTGACATGGAGGCGGTGATCGATGCGTTCCTGATCCTGGCCCGCGAGGCCGATGTCGAACCGCAGATCGAGCTGTTCGACGTCAACGACATCGTCCGCTACGAGGTGGACAACGCCAACGAGCTGCTGGGCAACCGGCCCGTATCGGTGCACCTGCACGGCGAAGGCCCGGTACAGCTGCACGCACCGCCGCGGGTGCTGCAGGTGGTGGTCAGCAACCTGGTGCGCAATGCCTGCAGCTACACCGACGAAGGGCGTATCGACGTGCACGTGCTCAATGACCGGGTGGTGGTGCGCGATACCGGCATCGGCATGTCCGCCGAGGCGCTGTCGCGCGCGTTTGAACCGTTCTACCGCGCCGAGCCGAGCCGTCCGCAGGGCACCGGCCTGGGCCTGTCGATCGTGCGCCGGCTGTGCGACCGCTTCGGCTGGAAGGTCAGCCTGGCCAGCGAGCCGGGCAAGGGCACCGAGGCCACGGTGATCTTCCGGTAGAGGGATTTTGCCGGGCTGCGCCCGGCACCCGCCGAGGCAACATCAACATCAAAAGCGGGCATTCCGTGGAATGGCGGGGCGGTGTGGGTTTGCAGGACACGCCGTAAACCCCCAGACCGGCCCAGCCGCTGGCGGCTGTGCGTTCGGGCGCTTGCGAAGCAGTGCTTCGCAAGCAAAGCGCCCTCACCCCTGGGGGCTCGATGGCGCCATC
>NZ_JAXBQT020000010.1:0-36622 GCF_047520755.2 Stenotrophomonas sp. FR010
GTGCGTTCGGGCGCTTGCGAAGCAGTGCTTCGCAAGCAAAGCGCCCTCACCCCTGGGGGCTCGATGGCGCCATCCATGGCGCCAACGGTCCTGCGGCCCCACACCGCCCCACCCCCGACAGTTTCCCGGTGACGGTGGGTCAACTGCGACTGCCGGTGGGTGTCGACCTTGGTCGACACGGTAGATCCACGCCATGCGTGGATGCAGAGCGAAGCGATCCGCTTCCGCTTTTGATCTTCTCTTTCTTTTCCGTGGTGGACGCACACGGAAACTGTCCGTGGCCGGGCGGGTGGGCTGCGCAGGGACGTGAGCCGCATGGATGCGGCGACCGAGCTTACATGGACGTACTTGCAGCGTCCCCTGCGCAGTCCACCCGCCCGGCCAATCCCATGACCGACAAACGCCGCCCACCACGAGGGGCTGCGCCGTTGGCTGGAAACTAGACCGGTGCCAGCGCCGTGAACGGTGCCCACGGCAGGTTACGCAGCAGCGCATACCCAGGCAGTACCCAGAGCCAGAACGTGGGATTGGCCAGCACCCGCATCAGCGGGTCCAGCAGGCGCGGACGGATGCCGGCGATGTTCAGCAGCATCAGCAGCAGGAAGGGCAGGCTGATGACCAGCAGCGGGTTCATCGCCATCGCGCCGGGCAGGTCGAAATGGACCAGCGAATACAGGCAGCGGGTGCTGCCACAGCCCGGGCAGTACAGGCCGGTCAGCGCGTACAGCGGGCAGCTCGGCAAGGGATTGCCGGCGACATACGGATTGACGTTGCGCAGCACCAGCGCGGCACCGGCGGCCAGGCCGGTGGCGGCCAGCAGCGGTGCCCAGCGGGCCAGTCGGGATCGGGTGGGCAGTGCGGACATGCAGCAACGGATCCGGCGCAGGCGCCGGATCCGTCCACGCGGATCAGTAGCCGCTGTTGCTCATCGCACCCATGCCGCCGAGAGCGACGATCAGGATGCCGTACAGCACGCCGACCACGACGGCGGCAATGGCCGACCAGATGGCCCACTTCTTGGCCTTGGCCGAGGATTCCTGGGCACCGGCGATGTCGCCAGCGGCCAGCTTGCCGTTGACCTGGGCGGCGTAGACGATCGACACGATGCCGGCCGGCAGGCAGCAGAACAGGGTGCTCAGGATGGCCCAGACCAGATTGTTCGGGACCTGCGGAGTGGCGGTATTCATGGGTTCAAGCTCCTTGATGGGTGGTGGTGGTGAATCATTGGTCGGAAAGAGCGCCCAGTACGGCCAAGCCGCCGAACAGCCCGAACCACAACAGCAACAGGACCGGCAGGGCCACGGCCGAAGCCACCGCCCACCAGCCCGCCTTGCGCGACGCGCTGTAGGCCCCCGGCAGGTCGCCGGCCGCGCGGCGGCCATCGACCTGGGAGGCATAGACGATCGACACCACGCCCAACGGCAGGCAGCAGAACAGCGTCGTCAGGATCGCCCAGACCAGATGGTTGGGGATGTAGACGGGACGGCTGAGCGGTGGCGGTTGATTCAAAGCAAGACTCCATTCCTTGGTGGCCGGCCTTGGTGCATTGGCCGAACCTCCCCCCTGTGGGTGCGTAATCTACCTCAACCTGCGCTGCATGTATGCGTTTACAGTCAGATGATGGCGTGTATGGCCCTTGACTGGGCGCTATTTGACGGGCCTCTGTCATGAGACAGAGGCCGTCATTCCGGGGATTGGGGCTATCGCCTGGAAGCGCTACCGACGGCCGCCGGGCCGATCAGGCGTGATCGCCACGCAGGGCCCGCACCTGCGCCTCCAGCACCGGGGCGCGGGTGGCGTGGCCATCGACGGCCGGTGCCGCCACGACCTCGACGGTAGCGCGGAAACGGCGCGGCACCCGCATGCGGCCCAGGCGGCTGTCGCGGCGACTCCACATGCTCGACCACATGCCGCGTAGCGCCATCGGCACCACCGGCACCGGCCGCCGCTCGAGGATCTTCTCGACGCCGGATTTGAACGGCGCCATCTCGCCGTCGCGGGTCAGCGCACCCTCGGGGAAGATGCAGACCAGTTCGCCTTCGGCCAGCGCAGCGTCGATCTCGTCGAACGCCCGCTGCATCAGTGCCGGGTCTTCGCGCGCACCGGCGATCGGGATTGCCTTGGCGGTCCGGAAGATCCAGCGCATTACCGGGATGTTGAAGATCCTGTAGTACATGACGAAGCGCACCGGACGCGGAATCGTCGCCGACAGGATCAGCGCGTCCATGTAGCTGACGTGGTTGCAGACCAGCAGTGCGGCGCCTTCGTCGGGCACGTTGGCCTCGATGCCGTGCGGGCGCAGCCGGTACAGGGTGCGCACCATCAGCCAGCTGAGGAAGCGCATCAGGAATTCGGGGACGATGGTGAAGATGTAGATCGCCACCAGCGCGTTGGCGATGGCCAGCGCCAGGAACTGCTGCGGAATGGTCCAGTGCAGCAGCGTGTGCGCGGCCAGCGACAGCAACGCCGCAGCGACGATGAAGCCCGAGTTCTGGATGTTCAGTGCGGCGAACACGCGCGACATCTGCGCCTTCGGCGTGCGGCTCTGGATCAGTGCGAACAGCGGCACCACGAAGATGCCGGTGAACAGGCCGATGCCGATCAGGTCGATGACGATGCGGATGCTGCCGGGCTGCTGCAGGAACGGCGCGATGGTCAGCCCGTGCACCGTCGCTTCGCCGCTGCGGGCGAAGTACAGGTCGAGCAGGAACGCGGTCATGCCGAACGCGCCCAGCGGTACTAGGCCGATTTCCACCGTACGCGCTGACAGCTTCTCGCACAGCAGCGAGCCGACGCCGGTGCCCACCGAGAACAGGGCCAGCGCGAAGATGTACAGGGTCGGCTCGCCGCCTAGGTTGGTCACCGCGTAGGCCGGTAGCTGCGAGGTCAGCACGGTGCCAACGAACCAGAACCAGGACACGCCCAGGATCGAGTTGCGCACGGCCTTCTGCTGGCGCGCCATGCGCAGTACCGCCAGCGATTCCGGCAACGGGTTCCAGTTGATCTTCAGGGTCGGGTCGCCTGCATCGACCCTGGGAATCAGGCGCGCGGCGATGTTGCCGCAGATCGCCAGGGCGATGATCGCGCACGCAGCCACCACCGTACCGTGGCTGCCGGCCACGGTGAACACCAGGCCGCCAACGATCATGCCGGAGAGAATCGACATTGAAGTGCCCATCTCGACCAGGCCGTTGCCGCCGGTCAGTTCCTCGGGCCTGAGCACCGACGGCAGCACCGAATACTTCACCGGGCCGAACAGGGTGGACTGCATGCCGGTACAGAACAGCGCGACCAGCAGCACCGGCAGGCTCTGGGTGAGGAAGCCGGTGGCCGCCAGCGACATGATCACGATCTCCATGGTGGTGGTGATCACGATCAGCCGCGATTTTTCCAGTTTGTCGGCGATCTGCCCGGCCAGTGCCGAGAACAGGAAGTACGGCAGGATGAAGATGGCCGGTGCCAACGTGGCGTACAGCCCGAGTTCCTCCTCTGGCACGGCCATGAACAGCAACATGCTGATGATCGCTTGCCGGTACACGTTGTCGTTGAAAGCACCGAGCGCCTGTACCACGAAGAACGGCAGGAAACGGCGCTGGCGCAGCAGGGCAAACTGGTTGTGACCGGACATGGAACCTCCTTGACCGGCGCAGCCTAGCATTCCTGCCCATCCGCTGTGGGTGCGGGCCTGTGGGTGCGGACCGTTGGTCCGCACACCTGCCGTCGGACTCAGACGATATCGTCGACCACGCCGCCATCCACGCGCAGCGCTGCCCCGGAAGTCGCCGAGGCCTGTGGCGAGGCCAGGTACACCACCATGTTGGCCACTTCCTCGACCGTGGCAGTGCGCTGGATCACCGAGGACGGCCGGTGTGCCATCACGAACTCGCGGCCGATCTGCTCCAGCGGCTTGCCGCTGCGCCGGCGCTCATCCTCGAACATCGCCGCGAAGCCATCGGACAGGGTCGGGCCAGGCAGCACCGCGTTGACGGTGACGCCGCTGCCGGCCACGCGCTTGGCCAGGCCGCGCGACAGTGACAGCTGCGCGGTCTTGCTGACCCCGTAATGGATCATGTCGACCGGGATGTTGCGCGCCGATTCGGACGAAATGAACAGCACGCGGCCCCAGCCGGCATCGACCATCGCTGGCAGCAGCGCACGCGACAGGCGTACGCCGGACATCACGTTGGTCTGCCAGTAGCGCTCCCAGGTGGCGTCATCGGTCTGGAAGAAATCCTCTGGGCCGAAGATGCCAGCGTTGTTGACCAGGATGTCGACCCTCGGCAGCCCAGCCAGCAGCGTATCGACACCGGCCGCATCGGAGAGGTCGGCGGCGACACCCAATACGTCGGCTCCCGGCACGGCCGCGAGCAGATGCTGGCGGGCGCGCTCGACGCTGCTGGTGCTGCGGCCATTGACAATGACCCGCGCACCAGCGCTGGCCAGGCCTTGGGCGATAGCCAGGCCGATGCCGGCGGTGGAGGCGGTGACCAGCGCGGTGCGACCACTGAGTTCGATTTTCATGGTGATGATCCAGAGCGGGCGATTGCCCAGTATCCGCGTGGCGGCGTGATCGAACTGCATCGCCCGGTGCAACGCGCCGTTGCACGCGGCGCAGCAGATCCACGCCCTGCGTGGATGGGATGCCCGCAGCGATGACGGATCAGGTCAGGTTGGTTACCGTCTCATTGGCCGCGGCACGCACCTTCGGCAGCATGCGCAGGACCAGCGCCATCTGGGTACGGATCAACTGCAGTTTCGGCGGCATCGCCTCGTCGATCTGCTCCAGCTCGGCAGCCACCGCGCGGTCGGCGTCGTTGTCATCGTCCGCGACCGGTTGCCGCGCGGTCAGCGCCGTCGCCAGCTGCTGAAGTGCCTTGCGCACGCGATCGCCCGCGGCCAGCGCCAGTGGATCGCCTGCGTAGCTGTCCACCTGGTCGCGGTGCGCACCCAGCGCCGACAGATGCCCCAGCAGCGTGTTGGACAGCGCCAGGAAGCGGAAGCCGGCATCCAGGTTGCGGCGCACGTGGCCGGGTTCGCGCAGCATGTTCGACAGTGCGGTGGACAGCGCGGCGTCGGCGTTGTGCATGTCGCGGCGGGCGATGCGGTAGGCCAGGTCGTCGCGCATGCCGCTGCGGTACTGGCCCAGCACCGAATCCAGGTAGCGAGCGGCAGTGTCCAGCACGCGTGCCAGGACGAGATGCAGCTGGCGGCCCTGCCAGTCGGGCAGGATCAGGAACGCTGCCGCCGCTGCGATCGCGCAGCCCAACAGCGTATCGACCATGCGCGGCACGATCAGCACGAAGCCATCGCCGATCAGGTTGAAGCAGGTCAGCGCCATCACGGTGATCGCGGCTGATGCCACCAGGTAGCGGTCGGTGCGGGTGAAGAAGAACAACAGTGCCGACAGCAGTGCGATCAGCAGCTGTACGTGCAGCTGCGGGAACAGCTGCAGCAGTGCCCAGGTCAGCACCAGACCGGCGACGGTGCCGACGATGCGCTGTGCCAGGCGCTGGCGGGTGGCGCCGAAGTTGGGCCGGCACACGAACACGATGGTCAGCAGTACCCATGAACCGTTCTGCGCATTGAACAGCCGGATCGCTGCAAAGCCGGCGATCAGCGCCAGTGCCATGCGCAGGCCATGGCGGAACAGCACCGAGCCGGGCGTGAGCTGCTGGCGGATGCGCACGCCCATCTCGCGCAGGGTATGCGGGTTGCTGTCGCGCAGGCGGGTGTCGACGTTGTCCAGGCTGGCTTCGGAACGTTCGGCATCCAGCAGGCGGCGCTCGATGCTGCGCAGGTTGTGAACCAGCAGGTCCAGCGAGCCGAGCAGGCGCTGCCACTGCGGGCGCTGCTGGTCACGCAGGTAGGCCAGCGCGTCGGCCAGGTCGCGCCCGGCCTGCTGGTTGCTTTCTCCGTATACGAACGGACGACGCAGCCGGATCGCCTCGCCCAGGCGGGCACAGGCCTGGCCCTGCAGATCGAGCAGGCGCTGGCAGCGGTAAAGCACATCGCTGTGGAAGAAGGCGTCCACCAGCGCGCCATATGGGTAGTGCGAGGAACTGGCGCGCTCGTGGAAATCCTGTGCCATGTAATACAGGCGCAGGTACAGGCCGGAGTTCACGCCCGGCCGCCCGGAACGGCCGAAGCGGGCCAGGATCGCGGTCTTGGCCTCGTTCAACGCACCGACCACGCGCCGGTTCTGTTCGGCCAGGTCGAGCTGGCGACGTTGCAGGTCGGCTTCGCGCACCGGCTCGAACAGCGCAGCCTTCAGCTGCAGGTAGCGGCCCAGCTCAACGTACAGCCGCGCCACGCGTTCGCGCACCGGCCGGTTGGCGAACAGCGCAGTCCACAGGATCGACAGCAGCCCGTACCAGGCTGCACCGGCCAGCAGATGGCTGACCGCGTCCAGCGCGCTGTGCAGGTCGCTGGCGCCATGCTGCTCCAAGCCGATCATGGTGTAGATCGCCAGCGTCACCGTGGCCTGGGCAATGGATGCGTAGCGCTCACCGAGCGCGCCAAGCAGGGTCAGGCCGAAGGTGGACAGTGCCAGCGCGCCGATGAAGAACCACGGCCACGGGAACAGCCAGATCACCGAGGCCGCCGCAATGCAGAAGCACAACAGTGACAACACCACGGCCTTGATCCGGCCCCACCAGTTGTCGTCCGTTTCTGCGATGGCGCTTGCGATGATGCCGAGGAACACGCCGGGCAGGGCGGTCAGCGCCTCGAACTGCCAGCCCACGGCCACGGCCGCGGTCAGCGCGATGAACACGCGCAGGCCGTAGCTGGCCTTTTCGTGGGCCCACAGTCGGCTGAGGCGGGATTGGCGGGCGGACATGCAGGCTCGGTGGAAGGGTCTTCCACCATTATTGCGGGCCGCGCGTGAAATATGGAGTGCGGACCAACGGTCCGCACCCACGGTGCTGCCGGGCCCTACATGTCGAACCGCACGCTCACAGCGAACGTGCGTGGCAGGCCTGTGCCGGCGTTGGACCAGTACTTCCGGTTGGCCAGGTTCTCGACGCTGGCGCGCACGGTCACCGGATGACCGGAGGCGAGCAGGCGGTAGCCGATGCCTGCATTGACCAGCGTGTAATCGGGCAGCTTCAGGGTGTTGTCGGCGTCGTACCAGACATCGCCGTAGTAGCGCACCGCGGCGTATGTTTCCAGGCCATCCACCCACGGCAGCTGGTAGGTGGCGTGCACGACCCCGCTCCAGCGCGCCGCACCGGCGGTACGGTTGCCCTCCTGTGCAGCGCTGGCCGGGGACAGCCTGTCGTAGGTCGGGTCCAGCCAGGTGACGCCTCCGCCAACCGTGAGGACATCGCTGAGGTGCAGGTCGGCACTGGCCTCGATGCCTTCGTACAGCGTGATGCCGTCCTGCACCAGGCGCTTGCCGGCCGGTGTGAGTTCATCGATGTTGGCGCCACGTTCCAGCCGGAACGCCGCCACGTTCGCGTTCCAGCGCGCGGCCTCGGCCTTCGCGCCGATCTCGTACTGCTTGCTGAGGGTCGGGTCGAGCACATCACCGGCGTTGACGTAGCTGTTGCCTACGCGGCTGCCCGCTTCCAGCGATTCGATGTAGCTGGCGTAGAGGGTGACCGCCTCGCTGGGCTTGAACATCACGGCATAGGTCGGTGTGACCGGATAGGTGTGGTAGCGACCCTTGGTCTCGTAATCGTTGTAGCGCCAGCCCGCCAGCACCGACCATCCGCTGCCGAGATCGACGGTATCGCTTGCGAACACGGCCTGCTGCACGGTCTCGTCGCCACGGGTCATCATCCGTGAACCGACGGCGTCATGGCGGATGTCATGGCGCTGGTACAGGTTGGCGCGGCCGATCAGGCTCCATTCGTAGGGACGGTCCCAGCCCAGCCCGGTCTGGTGACTGATGCCTGCCACCACCTGATGCTGCAGCGGACCGGTGCGGAAGCTGCCCTGCAGCATCGCCTGGGCCAGCCTCCACTCGCTCTTGCCACCCAGTTCATAGACGTTGACGTCATAGTCGCCATTGGGCGAATCGATGTAGGCGAAGATCTTGTTGACGTCATTCCACGAGGTGGTGACGCCGTAACTCAGGCTGGTTTTCCAGTCGCTGTTGATCTGCCAGTCCAAGCGGGTCGACAACAGGCTGGAACGAGTGTCGTAGTAGGTGCCGGCGACACTGTTGCCGGTATTCCCGGCGATCGGTCGCGGCAACGAGGTCAGTCCGCGGAAGTAGTACTGCGGCGATTCCTCGCGCAGGTCGCGTGACTGGAACACGCCGTCGAAGGTCCAGATCAGTGCGTCGCTCAGGCGCGCGTCCAGCGACAGTGCGCCCACCTTGCGATCGACGTGGCCACCATTGAAGGTCTCACCCTTTTCCTCGAAAGCATTGAAGCGATAACCGAACATCTGCTCGTTGCCGAAGCGGCCGCCGACGTCCATCCCGGCACTGACGATGCCCTGCTCGCGCCAGCCCAGCTGGGCGGAGAAGGTGGGCGTATCGGTCGGCTTCTTGGTGATGTAGTTGACGATGCCACCGGGGGCACCGAAACCATAAAGGAATCCACCCGGGCCTTTCAGCAGATCGACCTGTTCCATCACTTCCAGCGGCCACTCGGTACCCCACGAGGAAACCTGCAGGCCATTGACGCGATAGCTGTCGAAGTTCAGGTCGATGCCACGGTTGCGGATCGGCGAACTCCAGCCACTGGCATAGGCGCTGACCTGGGTGGTGACCGAAGGGTCGAGCAGGAACGCTTCGCCCAGCGAGACCACTTGGCGCTGCTCGATCTGCTCGCGGCCCACGGCGGTGATCGCGAACGGGGTATCACGCAGCACGCGATCACCAAGGGCGCCGGTATCGGCGTGGGTGCGTTCGGCTGTGACCTTCACCGCATCCAGATCGGTGGCACTGCGGTTCCGATTGGTGCGCTCGGGTACGGACTGGGCATGCGCGGCACAGGCCAGTGACAGGGAAACGGCAAGCAGGGCCGGGCGGCAGAGTGGGTGCAGGAGCATGGTTCAGTCATCCTCGGCGAACGGCCACGCGCCATCCGCCCGCATGGGGGGAAAGGTTGATGGCTGGGATCACGCAGGCTTGCCGGAGAGGGCAGCGGGGCGCCGCGAAGGGGCGCAGGACCATGGCTGGAGGGGAATTGTTCTCTTTTCGTTACAGCACGTCAAACCGGGAGGCGTGCGGACCAACGGTCCGCACCCACCCTCCGCGCCGGTGGTAGTGCCGGCCGCTGGCCGGCAGATTCGCAGTATCGAGAACTAGATCCACGCCATGCGTGGATGGGCTCTACTACGCCCGCTGCGCGCGCTTGAGCAGCTTCGCTTCGCGCCTGCGCGCGCGACGGGCGCGCCAGCGCTCGGCCAGGCAGGAGAAGATCACGTACAGTGCCGGCGTACTGAGCAGGGTCAGGCTCTGCGAGAACAGCAGGCCGCCGATCATCGCGATGCCCAGCGGGCGGCGCAGCTCGGACCCTTCACCCAGGCCGATCGCCAGCGGCACTGCGGCCAGGATCGCGACCATCGTGGTCATCATGATCGGGCGGAAGCGCACGATGCTGGCCTCGCGTGCAGCATCGCGCGGCGCCAGCCCACGCTCGCGCTGCGCCACCAGTGCGAAGTCGATCATCATGATCGCATTCTTCTTGACGATGCCGATCAGCAGCACCAGCGCGATCATCGAGATCACCGACAGCTCGGTGTTGGTGCCGAACAGGGCCAGCAGCGCACCGACACCGGCCGCCGGCAGCGTGGACAGGATGGTGACCGGGTGGATCAGGCTCTCGTAGAGCATGCCCAGTACCAGGTACACGGTCAGGATTGCGGCGAACACCAGGATCAGCATGTCGCTGGGATCGGAGTTGAAGCCGAAGCCCGCATCGTCGGCCAGGCGGATGTCGCCGGGCATGCGCATGCCGGCCACGGTCGCGTCGATGATCGCCTTGGCCTCGCCCATGCTCACGTTGGGAGCCAGGTTGTAGCTGAGGTCCATCGTCGTGTACTGGTTCTCGTGGGTGATCTGCGATGGGGCCAGGCCAGGCATCTGCGTGGCCACCGCGGTGATCGGAACCATGTCGCCGTTGCGCGCACGCACGTACACCTCATCCAGCGCCGCCGGGGTGGCGGTCTGCGAGGGCAGGGCATTGACCACCACGCTGTACTGGTTGATGTCCGAATAGATGGTGGAGATCTGGCGCTGGCCGAACGCACCATACAGCGCGCCGTCGATGGCGCCCACTGTGATGCCCAGGCGCGCGGCCTTTGCGCGGTCGATCTGGATGTTCTGGCGCAGGCCGGCATTGTCCACGTCGGTCCCGACGTCGCGCAGCTTCGGGTTCTTCTTCAGTTCCGCCTGCAGCTTGGGCAGCCATTCCTGCAGTGCGGCCAGGTCGTTGCCCTGCAGCGAGATGCGGTACTGCGCGCCCTGGCTGGAACCGCCGCCATCGTTGCTGGGCAGGTCCTGGATCGCGCGCAGGCGCAGCTGCAGGTCGGGATAGCGATCGGCCTTGGCGCTGAGGCGCGCCAACGCATGCGCGGTGGTTTCGCGGCGGCCGTCGCTGCGTGATTTCAGCTCGATGTTGAACTGTGCACTGGAGCCCTGGCGGCCGCTGCCCAGGCGTACACCCACCGTCTTCACCGCCGGGTCGGCCATCAGCATGTCGGTGATGCGGCGCTGGCGCGCGACCATGTCCTCGAACGACACGGTGGCACTGGAGTTGGCGCGGCCCCAGATCAGGCCGGTGTCCTGCGGCGGGAACGCGCCCTTCTTCACCGCGCCGAACAGGAAGATGGTGACGCCGATCAGGATCAGCGGCGTCAGCGACAGCAGCAGCGCGTGGCGCAGCGAGAAGTCGAGGAACACGGTGTAGATGCGCAGCATGCGCTCGTGGCCGGCGTCCAGCCAGCGGCCGAAACGCGACGGCGGCGCGCTGTGGGCGTGCGCGCTGAGGAAGCGGCTGCACAGCGCCGGGGTCAACGTCAGCGAGACGATCATCGAGACCACGATGGCCGCCACCAGGGTGACGGTGAACTCGCGGAAGAACGCGCCCATCATGCCGCTGGCGAACAGCAGCGGGATGAACACCGCCACCAGCGAGGCGGTGATCGAGACGATGGTGAAGCCGATCTCGCGCGCACCGGTCAACGCCGCCTGCATGCGCGGCATGCCTTCGTCGAGGTGGCGCATGATGTTCTCGATCACCACGATCGCATCGTCGACCACGAAGCCGATCGCGATCACCAGCGCCAGCAGGCTCAGGTTGTTCAGGGTGAAGCCCATCACGTACATCACCAGCGCGGCGCCGGCCAGCGACAGCGGCACGGTCACCGCCGCGATCAGGGTGGGTGCCAGCCGGCGCAGGAACAGCGCCATGGTCAGCACCACCATTGCCAGGCTGATCAGCAGGGTGACCTGCACTTCATGCAGCGACGAACGGATGGTCGGCGTACGGTCGAAGTACGGCGTCATCGTGGTGCCCGGCTGCAGGTAGTCGCGCAGGGTCGGGATCTGCGCCTTGACCCGGTCCACGGTCTCCACGATGTTGGCGCCGGCACGGGTGAACACGTACATCACCACCGCCGGCTTGTGGTCGAACCACGCCGCCTGGTAGGCATCCTGCTGGCCGTCGTAGACGTTGGCGATGTCCTTCAGCCGGATCACCCGGCCGTCGCCCTGGGTCTTGACCACCAGGTCAGCGAAGTCGGCGGCGCGCGCCACCGAGTCGTTGGCGATGATCGCCGTGGTGGTGTTGCCATCGCTGAGGAAGCCGGTGGGCGAGGTCACGTTGGCCGCGCGCACTGCGTTGCGCAGGTCATCGGCGGTCAGGCCCAACGCGTTCATCAGGCGCAGGTTGACGTCCACGCGCACCGCTGGCGTCGACGCGCCAGCGATGTCGACCGAGGCGACGCCGCTGATCTGGCGGATGCGCTGCGCCAGCAGCGAGTCGGCCACGTTGTAGAGCTCGTCGGCCGACTGCGTCTGCGAGGTCAGCGCGATGGCGATCACCGGGTCGTCGTTCGGATTCGCCTTCTGGTACATCGGCGAGCCCATGCCCGAGGGCAGGTCGGCCTGAGCCGAGTTGATCGCCGTTTGTACATCCAGTGCCGCCGAATCGATGTTGTGGCCGCTCTGGAAGATCATGAACACCAGCGAGCTGCCTTCCGAGCTCGACGAGCGCATGCGATCGATGCCCGGCAGCTGGCCGAGATGGCGTTCCAGCGGCGCGGTGACCGTCGAGGCCATGGTCGCCGCGTCGGCGCCGGACTGGCTGGCATGCACGAAGATCACCGGGATCTCGATGTTCGGCAGCGCCGATACGCCCAGGCGCAGGTAGCAGATCAGGCCGACCATGAACAAGCCGATGGCCAGCAGTGCGGTGCCGATCGGGCGGCGGATGAAGGGGCCGGACAGGTTCATCGTGCGGCCCCCCACGGCAGCGGGGCGTGGATCATGCCTGCGGCTCCTGCAGCGAACCGTCGCGCAGCGCACGCTGTTCGCGGCGGCGCGCCAGCCACTCGGAGAAGCGCTCCATGTACAGGTAGATCACCGGCGTGGTGTACAGGGTCACCAACTGCGACAGCAGCAGGCCGCCAACGATGGCGATACCCAGCGGGCGGCGCAGCTCCGAACCGATGCCGGTGCCCAGCGCCAGCGGCAGCGCGCCGAGCATGGCCGCGGCGGTGGTCATCATGATCGGGCGGAAGCGCAGCAGGCAGGCGCGGCGGATCGCTTCGTGCGCGTTGGCGCCGGCGCGGCGGGCTTCGATGGCGAAGTCGACCATCATGATGCCGTTCTTCTTGACGATGCCGATCAGCAGCACGATGCCGACGATGCCATCCACCGACAGGCTCAGCCCGCACAGCATCAGCGCCAGCAGCGCGCCGACACCGGCCGGCGGCAGCGTGGAGATGATCGTGATCGGGTGGATGTAGCTCTCGTAGAGCACGCCCAGCACGATGTAGATCACCACCAGCGAGGCCAGCAGCAGCCACACCACATCGGTCTGGCTGCCGGTGAACTCGGCGGCCTTGCCGATGAACTCGGCATGCAGGTGTGCCGGCATGTCCAGGCTGTCCTTGGTCTCCTGGATCGCACGCACCGCTTCGGACAGCGAATAGCCCGGCGCCACGTTGAACGACACGGTCACCGCCGGCAGCTGCTGCTGGTGGCTGACCACCAGCGGGGCGCTGCTGACCTTGCCTTCGGCCAGCGCCGACAGCGGGATGATGTTGCCGGCGCCGACGGTGATGCCGGTGTTCTGCGCGCCGATGCCGGTGGCGGTGGACGAGTTGGAGGAGGTGACCTGGCCGAAGCTGGTGGCATTGGTGCCGGTCAATGCGCCGGCGCCGTTGGAGGCGACCGCCAGCTGTTCCATCAGCGCGGTGCTGGTGCGGAACTCCGGTGCCACTTCCAGCACCACACGATACTGGTTGAGCTCGGTGAAGATGGTCGAGATCTGGCGCTGGCCGAACGCATCGTAGAGCGTGTCGTCGATGGTCTGCATCGGCACGCCCAGCACGCTGGCCTTGTCGCGGTCGATGTTCAGCTCCAGGGCGCGGCCCTGGTTGGACAGGTTGTTGTCGACGTCGGCCAGTTCCGGGCGCTTGCGCAGCGCTTCGGTCAGGCGCGTGGCCTGGGTCGCCACCGTCGCCGAATCCACGTCCGACAGCGAGTACTGGTACTCGGTGGCGGCCACGCGGGTATCCAGGGTCACGTCCTGTACCGGCTTCAGGTACAGCGCCACGCCCGGAATGCCCGCCACCGCCTTCTGCAGGCGCGGCAGGATCTCATCCAGGCCATCGCGCTCGCCGCGTTCCTTCAGCACGATCGACAGCTGGCCCTGGTTGAGCGTGGGATTCATGCTGCCCGCGCCAATGAAGGCCGACACGCCGGTCACATCCGGGTCCTGGCGCAGCGCTTCGGCCACCTGCCTGGTGCGCTGCTCCATCTGCGGGAAGGCGATGTTCTGGTCGGCCTGCACCACGCCGGTGATCAGGCCGGTGTCCTGTTCGGGCAGCAGGCCCTTGGGGATCAGCACGTACAGCAGCACGGTCAGCACCAGCGCGCCACCGGCCACGGCCAGGGTCAGGCGCTGGTGGCCCAGCACCCAGTCCAGGCTGTGCTCGTAGAGGCCGACGGTGCGCGTCCACAGGTTCTGCTTGCCGGCCGCTGCCGCGCGCTCATGCGCGTCCTCGCCCTCGGGCAGGGCGTCGGGCTTGAGCAGGTAGGCGCACATCATCGGGGTGAGCGTCAGCGAGATCAGCATCGACAGCACCACGGCGATGCTCAGCACCCACGCGAACTCGTGGAACAGGCGGCCGGTGACGCCGGGCATCAGCAGCAGCGGCAGGAACACCGCCACCAGCGAGACGGTCAGCGACAGCACGGTGAAGCCGATCTGGCGTGCGCCGATCTCGGCCGCTTCCTTGCCGCTCTTGCCCTGCTCGATGTAGCGCACGATGTTCTCGATCATCACGATCGCATCGTCGACCACGAAGCCGGTGGCCACCACCAGCGCCATCAGCGAGAGGTTGTCCAGCGACATGCCGGCGAAGGCCATCACCGCGAAGGTACCGGCCAGCGAGAGCGGTACTGCCACCGACGGGATGATCGTGGCCCACAGGCGGCGCAGGAACACGAAGATCACCGCCACCACCAGGCCGATGGTGAGGATCAGGGTGAACTGCACCTCATGCACCGAGGCGCGGATGGTCTCGGTGCGATCGTTGAAGATTTCCAGGTGCACGTCGGCCGGCAGCACGCCCTGCAGCTGCGGCAGGATCGCGCGGATGCGCTCGACGGTCTGCACGATGTTGGCACCGGGCTGGCGGCGCACTTCCAGCAGCACCGCCGGCTTGCCATCGGCCCAGGCGGCCAACTGGTCGTTCTCCACGCCATCGATCACCTCGGCCACGTCCGACAGCCGCACCGGGCGGCCGTTCTTGTAGCTGATGATGGTGTCGCGGTACTCGGCGGCGCTGGCCAGCTGGTCGTTGGTGCCGATGCTGTAGGACTGGGTCTTGCCGTTCAACGAACCCTTTGGCGCGTTGACGTTGGCCTGGGTCAGCGCGCTGCGCAGCTGTTCCAGGGTCAGCCCCATGTTCGACAGCTGCGCCGGATTGACCTGGATGCGCACGGCGGGCCGCACGTTGCCGGCAATCGAGACCAGGCCCACGCCCTGCACCTGCGACAGGCGCTGGGCCAGGATGGAATCGGCGTAGTTGTTGACGTCGCGCAGCGGGCGCGTGTCAGAGGTCAGCTTCAGGGTGACGATGGCCGCGTCGGCCGGATTCACCCGGTTGTAGACCGGCTGGTAGGGCAGCGATGAGGGCAGGGTGGCTTGACGGATCGCCGCCTGCACGTCCTGCGCGGCGATGTCGATGTCGCGGTCCATCGAGAACTGCAGGATGATCGTCGACAACCCGGCCGACGAGTCCGACGTCATCAGTTCCAGCCCGGAGATCTGCCCGAACTGGCGCTCCAGCGGGGTGGTGACCAGCGAGGCCATGGTGGTGGCATTGGCGCCGGGGTACTGGGTGGTGACCACCAGGCTGGGCGCATCGATTTCCGGCAGCGCCGACACCGGCAGCTTGCGGTAACCGAGGATGCCCAGCAGCAACAGGCCCGCCATCAACAGCGAGGTGGCGATCGGGCGGCGGATGAAGATCGTCGAAAAGCCCACGGACTGATCCTTGCTGGCACTTCAATGTCGGCGCCGGCAGGTCCGCCGGCGCGAGGGAGAACCGTGGCCTGCGCTCAGCGCGGGCCACCACCGCGACGGCCACCGCCGCCCGCGTTCTTCTGTTCGGCCGCCTTCAGCTCGGCCTCGGTCGGCGCGGCCGGGGTCTCGCCCGGCTTCAGCGCGGTGACCTTGCTGCCCGGCTTCAGGCGGAACTGGCCTTCGCTGACCACCCGCTCGCCGCCCTTGAGGCCTTCGGCAATCTGCACCTGGCTGTCGCCCACTTCCACGCCGCTGCGCACGGTCTGCATCTTCACCGTGTTGTCGCCCTGCACGACATAGACGTACTCGCCGTCCGGGCCACGCAGCACCGCCTGGGTCGGAATGACCACGCCGCCGCCGATGGTGCGCAGCTGCATGCGCACGTTGACGAACTGGCCCGGCCACAGGCCGTTGTCGGTGTTGTCGAATACGGCGCGCGCCTTGAACGTGCCGCTGTCGGCACTGATCAGGTTGTCGACCACATCGAGCTTGCCGTCGCCGGACAGCACATGCGAATCGGCGCGGTCCAGCGCCGCCACCGGCACCGTGCCGGCGGCCTGCGCCTGGCGCACATCGCCGAGCTGGCGCTCGGGCAGGTTGAACAGCACGTGGATCGGATGGATCTGGGTCAGCGTGACCAGCGCGGTACCGGCGCTGACCACGTTGCCGGCGTCGACCGCACGGATGCCGGCGACGCCTGAGATCGGCGCGGTGACCCGGGTGTACTGCAGCTGCACCTGCGCCGAGCGCATGCTGGCCTCGTTGGCGGCCACGGCGCTTTCGTACTGTGCCACTTGGTTTCGCTGTGTATCCAGATCGGTCTTGGCGACGTACTGGCGATACTCCGGCGCGTTCGAGCGCTGGTAGTTGGAGCGCGCGGTGGCCAGCAGGGCCTCGTTCTGGCGCTTGGCTGCCGCGGCCTGGTCGTAGCTGGCCTGGGCGGTGCGCGGATCGATCACCGCCAGCACATCACCCTGCTTCACTTCCTGGCCTTCACGGAAATTCAGGCTCATCAGCTGGCCGCCGACCTGCGGGCTGACAGTGACGGTGTTCATCGCGGTCACCGTACCCAGCGCGCTGGCATACACCGGCACGTCCTGGCGCGTGGCCTCCACCACGGTCACCGGCACTGGACCGGCATTCGGATCTTCGCCGCCCTGGCGCGCGCCCGCAGCAGGTTTTCCAGCCTTGTCCTTGCCCCCGCCGATGACGCGCAGGCCGACCACGGCTAGCACCAGGATCGCCACGACCAGCAGCACGATCTTCCAAACACGTGACATTACGAGGACTCCGAGAGGGCTGGACCGGACGGGACGCCGGGACAATGCGCAAAGCATACCTGTGCCACATCACGTTTCCTGCATGACGGATGGGACGGGCGCTAAGACCGGATGCGGCGCCGGAGGTTCCCGTGGCGCCGGTGTTGCCCTACATTCAGCTGGAACCCTCTTGCTGTGGAGATTGCGATGCGCCGTTCGCTGCTGCTGTCCGCCCTGCTGCTGGCCCTGCCGGCGCTTGCCCATGCCCAGGACGGGCAACGCCCGGAAGTGACCGCCGCCGCGCAGCGGCTGCAGGCCCGGGTGGTCGAATGGCGCCGTGATTTCCACCAGCACCCGGAGCTGTCCAACCGCGAGGCGCGCACCTCGGCCGAGGTCGCCAAGCGCCTGCGTGCGATGGGCCTGAAGCCGAAGACCGGCATCGCCCACCACGGCGTGGTGGCGATCATCGAAGGCGGCAAGCCGGGTCCGAAGATCGCGTTGCGTGCAGACATGGACGCGTTGCCGGTGACTGAGCAGACCGGCCTGCCGTTCGCCTCCAAGGCCACCGACCAGTACCGCGGGCAGACCGTGGGCGTGATGCATGCCTGTGGCCACGACGCGCATACCGCCACCCTGCTCGGCGTGGCCGAAGCGCTGGTATCAATGAAGAAGGACCTGCCGGGCCAGGTGATGCTGATCTTCCAGCCGGCCGAGGAAGGCGCGCCGCCGCCGGAAGAGGGCGGTGCCGCACTGATGCTGAAGGAAGGGCTGTTTGCCGACTTCAAGCCGGAGGCAGTGTTCGGCCTGCATGTGTTCTCCAGCGTGCAGGCCGGCCAGATCGCGGTGCGCGGCGGCCCATTGATGGCTGCCTCTGATCGCTTCGGGATCAAGGTGATCGGTCGCCAGACGCATGGCTCGGCACCGTGGAACGGTGTTGACCCGATCGTCGCCACCGCCGATCTGGTCGGCACCGCGCAGACCATCGTCAGCCGCCGCGCCAACCTGTCCAAGCAACCGGCGGTGCTGACCTTCGGCGCGATCAACGGCGGCATCCGCTACAACATCATTCCGGACGAGGTGGAGATGGTCGGCACCATCCGCACCTTCGACGAGGGCATGCGCCAGCAGATCTTTGCCGACCTGCGCAACGTGGCCGAGCACACGGCCGCCGCGCACGGTGCGAAGGCGGTGACCGACATCTACGAATCGGAGGGCAACCCGGCCACGGTGAACGACCCGGCGCTGACCGCGAAGATGCTGCCGAGCCTGCAGGCGGTGGTGGGCAAGGACAACGTGTACGAGCCGCCGCTGCAGATGGGCGCGGAGGATTTCTCGCTGTACGCGAAGGAAGTGCCGGGCATGTTCTTCTTCGTCGGCTCCACCAGCGTGGGCATCGACCCAGCGACGGCGCCGGCGAATCATTCGCCGAAGTTCCTGCTGGATGAGAAGGCGCTGGATGTGGGATTGAGGGCGTTGCTGCAGGTGAGCCTGGATTACCTGCACGGTGCCGGCACTCCTGCTGGCTGAGGGTTTCCGGCAGGGCTTGCAGCCCTGCACCCGCCGAGACCAAAGCCACGTCAACGGCAAAAGCTGGTTCCCTGAGGGATGGCGGGGTGGGTCCGGTGGCAGGGGACGCTGCAAGTACGTCCATGTAAGCTCGGTCGCCGCATCCATGCGGCTCACGCCCCTGCCACCGGACCCACCCCGCCTTCGACAGTTTCCCGCGGCTGTCGGAACGACATTCTGCTTTGGTGGGTGTCGACCTTGGTCGACACGGCGGACGTCATGAACGTCTGAAGGATCGGCTTTTGATCTTGATTTTTCTGATCTTTCCCGTGGTGGTGCAGGAAACTGTCCGTGGCCGGGAGGGTGGGTTGGCTGGGGGCGTGAGCCGCATGGATGCGGCGACCGAGCTTACATGGACGTACTTGCAGCGGCCCCCAGCCAACCCACCCTCCCGGCCGACCCCGAGATCGTGCCTGAACCACCACGGAGGGGCTTCGCCGTTGGCCGGCCCGGCCGAACGCCCGCCCTCCGCGCGATACAATGACCTCCATGAACACCCCACAGGATTCCAGCCTCGGTCGCGAGGTCAGTTACCCGTCGCAGTACGACCCCGGCCTGCTGTTTCCCATCCCGCGCAGCGGCGCCCGCGTCGAGATCGGCCTCGATGACGCAGCGCTGCCGTTCGTCGGCCACGACCGCTGGCACGCCTTCGAGCTGAGCTGGCTCGATCCGCGCGGCAAGCCGCAGGCGGCCGTCGCCACCGTGCTGGTGCCGTGCACCTCGCCGCAGTTGATCGAATCGAAGTCGTTCAAGCTGTACCTCAACTCCCTCAACAGCACCCGCATCGACAGCGCCGAGGCGCTGCGCGCGCGCATCGTGGCGGATCTGTCGGCCTGCGCTGGTGCGCCGGTCCAGGTCGAGTTCGGCCTGCCGGAGCTGCGAGAGACGCCGCTCGGCGAATCCATCGACGGGCTGGACGTGGAGATCGACTGCTACGGCCCGCCGCAGGCCGACTTCCTCGCCGCCGATGCGGGCGAGGTGGTGGAGGAGACCCTGGTCTCGGCGCTGCTGAAGTCCAACTGCCCGGTCACCGGCCAGCCGGACTGGGCCACGGTCAGCCTGCGTTACCGCGGGCCGAAGATCGATCGCGCGGGCCTGCTGCGCTACTTGGTCAGCTACCGTGAACACGCCGAGTTCCACGAGCAGTGCGTTGAGCGGATCTTCAGCGAGGTATCTGCGCGCTGCCAGCCACAATGGTTGGAAGTGGAGGCCCGCTATACCCGCCGTGGTGGCCTGGACATCAACCCCTGGCGCGCCAGCCCCGGCATCACCGCCCCGGCTGCGACCTACCGCGAACTGCGGCAGTAACCGGTAGTGCCGGCCGCTGGCCGGCAACCGCAAGGAACCCGCGTCCAGGGCAAGGGAAAGCCGGCCAGCGGCCGGCACGACCGGACACCGTCTCTCCCGATTGTTCAGTCGCCCCCGGGGGCGGCTTCACATCTGCACCATCCCCATTTAACAACCGCCATGGCACCGTGCCAATCACGTAGTCATGCAGACGGGAGTTGTGGATGAGTACCGAGAAGAAAGCCGATTTCTCCGGCGTCAGCAGCAGCGTCGACAGTACCGCCGAACAGGCACCGAAGGCGGACTTCTCCGGCGTCAGCGCTTCGGTGGACAGCACCGCAGACGTTGTCAGCGGCGGCACCTATACCGTGCAGAAGGGTGACTCGCTGTCGAAGATCGCCAAGCAGCATCTGGGCGACGCCAATGCCTGGAAGAAGATCTTCGAAGCCAACCGCGATGTGCTTGATGACCCGGACAAGATCTTCCCGGGCCAGACCCTGAAACTGCCGCCGAAGTAAGCCGGCCAGAGTGCCGTCCAACAATCCCTGGGAGGAACCCCGAATGATCAAGACCACCCCGCTCCAGACCGCCCTGATCGCCGCCCTGCTGGGCAGCGTCGCCCTGGTCGGTTGCAAGAAGAAAGAAGAGTCGACCGACAACAATGCCGCTCCGGCAGCGACTGCTCCGGCCGAACCGGCAGCACCGGCCCCGATGACCGGCGCGCCGCCGCCGATGGCCGAAGCCGCTGCTGTCAGCGTCTCGTCGGTCACGGTCGGCAAGACCGCAGCCGCCGACAAGTCGGTTGCGACGACGGCTTTGTTCGCGCCGAAGGACGACATCATCGTCTCGGTCAAGACCGACGGTGCTGCCAACAACGTCACCGTTGGCGCGAAGCTGACCTACCAGGACGGCCAGGTGGCCGGCGAACAGAATGCCACGCTGAACACCAGCGGTGCGGAAACCACCAACGTCACCTTCAAGAATGCAAAGGGCTGGCCGGCCGGCAAGTACCGCGCCGAAGTCACCGTCGATGGCAAGGCGGCCGGAACGCCGCAGGAGTTCGAGGTCAAGTAAGTCCAGCCGACTCTCTCCCGGCAGGGCTCACGATGGACGCAGCCGCGAGGCTGCGTCCTTTTTTGTTGGATGATGGTCGGCTTCATCCAGGCGTCGATGGATCACAGCGTTGCCGGCATGCAGTACCGCCGCGTATGGCGTGGCTTTGCCCCGCGCGGCTGAAAACGCGACAATGCAGGGGTTTCCCCGCCGCGCGCCCACCCTGACGGCGACGGGGGAAAGCGCGGGGGCCAACCCCGCGCGCGACACGGTTGCACGTGGCCCGGCGCTGGCGCCGGCCTTCCCCTGAGCATTGCTACAGAGTCCAAGTCCCCCATGTCCAAGATTCTCTACACGCTGACCGACGAAGCCCCGTTCCTGGCCACCCAGTCGCTGCTGCCGATCGTTGACGCCTACACCGCCACTGCCGGCATCGTGGTGGAAACCCGTGACATCTCGCTGTCCGGCCGCATCCTGTCGCAGTTCCCGGAACTGCTGTCCGACGCGCAGAAGGTCAGCGACGACCTGGCCGAGCTGGGCCAGCTGGCGACCACCCCGGACGCCAACATCATCAAGCTGCCGAACATCTCCGCCTCGGTGCCGCAGCTGAAGGCGGCCATCAAGGAACTGCAGGACCAGGGCTATCCGCTGCCGGATTACCCGGAAACCCCGGCCGACGACCAGCAGCGCGACTACAAGGCGCGCTACGACAAGGTCAAGGGCAGCGCGGTGAACCCGGTGCTGCGCGAAGGCAACTCCGACCGCCGTGCACCGCTGTCGGTGAAGAACTACGCGCGTAAGCACCCGCACCGCATGGGCGCCTGGTCGGCCGATTCGAAGTCGCACGTCGCGCACATGGCCGCCGGTGATTTCTACGGCAGCGAGAAGTCGGCCACCCTGGGCAACGCCGGTTCGCTGAAGATCACCTTCCATGGCAACGACGGCAGCACCGTCGTGCTGAAGGAAAAGACCGCGGTCAAGGCCGGCGAGATCGTCGACGCCGCCGTGATGAGCCGCAAGGCGCTGGCCGCGTTCCTCGGTGAGCAGATCGCCGATGCCAAGGCCCAGGGCGTGCTGTTCTCGCTGCACCTGAAGGCGACCATGATGAAGGTCTCCGACCCGATCATGTTCGGCGTGGCGGTCAATGAGTTCTACAAGGACGTGCTGGCCAAGCACGCCGACGTGCTCAAGCAGGCCGGTTTCGACGCCAACAACGGCATCGGTGACCTGGCTGCGCGCCTGCCGTCGCTGCCGGAAGCCACCCGTGCTGCGATCGAAGCCGACCTGGCTGCCGAGTACGCACAGCGCCCGGGCGTGGCCATGGTCAACTCGGACAAGGGCATCACCAACCTGCACGTGCCGAGCGACGTCATCGTCGACGCCTCGATGCCGGCGATGATCCGCGACTCCGGCAAGATGTGGAACGCCGAAGGCAAGCTGCAGGACACCAAGGCGGTCATTCCGGACCGCTGCTACGCCGGCGTGTACCAGGCCGTCATCGACGACTGCAAGGCGCACGGCGCCTTCGACCCGGCCACCATGGGTTCGGTGCCCAACGTCGGCCTGATGGCACAGAAGGCCGAGGAGTACGGCTCGCACGACAAGACCTTCCAGATCGCTGCCGATGGCGTGGTCAAGGTCACCGACGATGCCGGCACCGTGGTGTTCGAGCACGCCGTGGAAGCCGGTGACATCTGGCGCATGTGCCAGACCAAGGACGCGCCGATCCAGGACTGGGTCAAGCTGGCCGTCGAGCGTGCCCGCCTGAGCAGCACCCCGGCCGTGTTCTGGCTGGATGCCGCCCGCGCCCACGACGCGCAGGTCATCGCCAAGGTCGAGCAGTATCTGAAGGACCACGACACCAACGGCCTGGACATCCGCATCCTGCCGCCGGTGGAAGCGACCGCGTTCTCGCTGGACCGCATCCGCAAGGGCGAGGACACCATCTCGGTGACCGGCAACGTGCTGCGCGACTACCTGACCGACCTGTTCCCGATCATGGAGCTGGGCACCAGCGCCAAGATGCTGTCGATCGTGCCGCTGATGGCCGGTGGTGGCCTGTTCGAGACCGGCGCCGGTGGTTCGGCCCCGAAGCACGTGCAGCAGTTCGTCGAAGAGGACTACCTGCGCTGGGATTCGCTGGGTGAGTTCCTGGCCCTGGCCGCGTCGCTGGAACACCTGGGCAACCGCTATGACAACGCCGCCGCCCGCGTGCTGGCCAAGGCGCTGGACGAAGCCAACGGCCAGTTCCTGGACAACGACAAGTCGCCGTCGCGCAAGCTGGGTGGCATCGACAACCGTGGCAGCCACTTCTACATCGCCCTGTACTGGGCGCAGGCGCTGGCCGCGCAGGACGAGGATGCCGCGCTGAAGGCACGCTTCGCCCCGCTGGCCAAGGCGCTGACCGACAACGAGCAGAAGATCGTCGACGAGCTGATCGCGGTGCAGGGCAAGGCCGTGGACATCGGTGGCTACTACCGCCCGGACCTGGCCAAGGCCAGCAAGGCGATGCGCCCGAGCGCGACCTTCAACGCCGCGCTGGAGCAGCTGCGCGGCTGATCCTGCGCCGTTCGCCTGCTGCAACATGGAAACCCGCGCTTCGGCGCGGGTTTTCTTTTTCCGGGGCCGTGGGGTCAGATCCCTTTTGCGCGCAAAAGGGATCCGACCCCGAGCGATGAAAACCGTGACATCCGTCAGCTGTCGGACTGCCGTCAACGGGGCATGAAACTTGCCCGCAATGGCTGTCGCAGAACCGACAGAAGGGGGCGTGCAACCGCCTTCAATCTGAGCAGTCGATCACGACGGTCTTCGTCGGCAATATCCTAGCCTTGGCGACGCGAGACCACCGGGGAGGTGGTCGCCCGGGGACACGGATGGCACGCGTGCTGGTAGTGGGAACCGATATCCAGGGCGAGCAGGCCCTGCTGCAACGGCTGCGCCTGGCGTCGGCACTGCCGGACGGCCAGGTCCGCCGCAGCCGGGACCTGGACGATTGCGACCTGCTGGTCATCCGCGATACCCCGGCACTGCGCAACGCGGCCCAGCGCATGCGCCAGCAGCGACCGCGCCTGCAATGCTGGATCGAGGACAACGGCGGCCAACTGCGCGACGGCGACGGACACCAGGATGTGCTCGACGACGGTGCCATCGGCCGCGCGCTGCGTCGCATGCAGTTGGCACCGGAGCCCCTGGCCATGCCCGCACCCGCACTGATACGTCTGGCCGATGGCGCACACGCCATCACCCGCCTGCTGCGCGAGCGGTTGCCGCTGCGCCATGGCCAGGCACTGTTGAGTGATGCGGGCGAGCCTTTGCTGCTGATGGATCTGGAGCACGACCAGGCCGTGCTGTTGCAGGAACCCGCGAGCGCGCTGGTGGAGCGCCTGGCCGATGCTTTCGAACGCCTGCAGCTGGATGCACTGACGCCAATGCGCCTGCAGGCGCTGGCTGGTGAGCGATCACGCCAGCCGCTGCGGCCGCTGTTGTGGCAATGGGCGCAACGCAGCCGCCACTGGCAGGCACTGGACGAACGCCTGCGCGGCGCTTCGGTGAAGCTGCTGCGCTGGCCGGATTTCCGCGTACTGGGACACGACCACGATGGATTCCGCCTGTGCTCGTTGCTGCTCAAGCGCGCGTGCACGGTTGAAGAATGCGCGATGCTGCTTGAGCTGCCGGCGGCGGCCGTTCGCGATTTCATCCACGCGGCCTACCTGTGTGGCTACGCGCAGCTGCAGGCCGCCCCGGCGACGCCGATGATGGCGACCGGTGGCACCCGCACCGACAACGGACTGCTTGCCCGCCTGTGGCGGAACCTGCGCGGGAGTGAGCGCAATGCGTGAGCACAAGGTGGTGGTGCTGGGCGGCATGGGCAGCGGCAAGTCGACGCTGGTGCGCAGCATCGCGGCCGGCGCGGTAGTCGACACCGATGTGGCCAACAGTGATCGCCTCGGTGCCGACAAGGCCTCCACCACCGTCGCGCTGGACTATGCAGACATCGACCTGCCCAACGGAGAACGCCTGCGTCTGTACGGAACGCCCGGCCAGCAGCGTTTCGATTTCCTGTGGCCGATCCTGCTGCAGGGTGCACGGGGCGCGGTGCTGCTGCTGGACGCACGGCGCGCCGGCATTGCCAGCGAGCTGCAGGACTACCTGCAGGTGCTGCAGCCGTTCGCATCATCCCTGGCACTGGTCGTGGCCGTCACCCACCTGGACCAGGCACCACAGGCGGCGCTGGATGACTGGGCCACGCACGCCTGCCTCGACGACCAGCCGCTGCCGTTGCTGGCCGTCGATGCCCGTGACCGCGAACAGGGACTGCTGCTGATGGATGTACTGATGAGCGAAATGGAAGCGCACGCACTGGTGGCCGCGTATGGGTGACGGGCAGATGGCGGTACTGCCCGATGCGGGCCAGCGTGAGCGCCTGCAGCCGCTGCTGCAGGACCTGCAGCAGCGGGTGGAAGGCGTCCGCACGGTGGTGCTGGCCAGCGTCGATGGTTTTGCCTTGGTCAGCGCCGGTGCCGAAGGGCGCGGCGAACGGCTGGCGGCGATGACCAGCGCGATGCTGGCGTTGGCCGCAGCGGTGGGGCGCGAACTGGTGCTGGGCGATCTGCAGACGCTGATGCTGGAAGCGATGGGCGGGAAGGTGCTGATGCTGGCAATCCAGGCCGAAGGGCGTGCGCCGCTGCTGCTGATGGCGGCCTGCGACCAGCGCAGCGTGATCGGGCAGGTGCTGTGGCAGAGCAGGGAATGTGGCCAGGTGATCCTGGCCGAACTCGGCGGATCGTGAGCCCGGCCGCAGGGGAACGAGGGGCTCGAACCAACATCGACAAGGGGTGCGACGTGGCTGGATTGAATGAATCGTTGAACGCACTGATGGGCATCGACGGCGCGCAGGCAGTGGCGCTGGTCGACTACGAAAGCGGCATGCTGCTGGGCGAAGCCGGTGCCGGCATGGACATGGAAGTGGCCGCCGCCGGCAACACCGAAGTGATCCGGGCCAAGATGAAGACCGCCGCCTCGTTGAACCTCAATGACAGCATCGAGGATATCCTGATCTCGCTGGGCAAGGCGTACCACATCATGCGACCGGTCGCGAAGAAGAAGGGCCTGTTCTTCTACATCGTGCTGGACCGGACCAAGTCCAACCTTGCGCTGGCCCGACGCAAGGTGCAGGACGTAGAGGCCGAACTGGCGATCTGAGCCGGTAGTGCCGGCCGCTGGCCGGCGTCTGCATCGATCCATCGACGGTCCAGGTGCTGCCGGCCAGCGGCCGGCACTACCTTCGCACTCGACGCCATTGCACACGCCAGCGTATGGTGAAGCCGGTCCTCCCGGCTGAGTCCTGCATGTCCGAGCCTGATATCGATGCCGAGCTGGCGTCGCGCATCGCTGGTGCCATCCACGCTGGCTTCGAGCAGTACCACGCCCGCTTTGCGGCGATCACCGCCCGCGCGCGGCAGCGTTTCGAGCAGCGCGACTGGGCGGGCGCGCGCCGGGATGCAGTCGAGCGCATCGCGTTGTACGACCTGTGCATTGCCGAACAGATGGATGCACTGCGGCGCCTTGCCGGCGAAGCGGTCGGGGAGCGCGCACTGTGGCTGCAGGTGCATGCACGCTACAGCGAATTGCTGCGGGGGCTGATCGACGCCGAATTGTACAAGACGTTCTACAACACCCTGTCGCGGCGCTTGTTCTCCACCCGTGGCGTGGATCCGGCGCTGGAGTTCATCGCCTTTGACGTCGAGCCGTCCGATGCGATCACCCATCCGGTCGCGCGGCATACCTACGCGGTTTCACCGACGAGGCCGGTGGAGGCCCTGCAGCGCGTGTTGGCCGATTATCGCTTCGACATTCCGTATGCGCACCAGTTGCGCTGCGCGGCGGCCATCGCCGTGCGCCTGCAGGATGATCTGGCCCACTGGGGCGATACGCCGGTGCGCAGCATCGAGCTGCTGGACACCGTCTTCTATCGCGAGCGCCGTGCCTACCTGGTGGGCCGCGTGTTCGGCGAGCACCGCTTCTCACCCTGCGTGATCGCGCTGGTCAACGACGAGCGTGGCTTGCGTGCCGACGCGGTGCTCACCCGGCGCCGCGACGTCGCCCACCTGTTCGGCGTGTCGCGCAGTTATTTCCAGGCCGACCTCGCCACGGTGGGCGATGCGGTGGTGTTCCTGCGCAGCCTGCTGCCAGGCAAGCCCATCGATGAGATCTACACCGTGCTGGGCCGTGCCAAGCAGGGCAAGACCGAGCGCTACCGGACCTTCTTCCGCCACTTCAACGAACATGCGCAGGAGCGGCTGGTGCCCGCCGAAGGCACACCTGGCATGGTCATGGCGGTGTTCACCCTGCCCAGCTATCCGCTGGTGTTCAAGCTGATCCGCGACCGCTTCGCGTGGCCCAAGGCGATGTCGCGGCAGCAGGTGGAAGAGAAGTACGCGCTGGTGTTCAACCTCGACCGCGTCGGCCGCCTGCTCGATGCGCAGCCGTATCGCCACCTGCGCTTCCCGCGCGACCGCTTCGCACCGGCCTTGCTGGAGGAGCTGCTGCAGCAATGCGCGCAGACCGTGCGGGTCGATGGCGACCATGTGGAAGTCGCACTTTGCTACGTACAGCGTCGCTTCCGTCCATTGAACCTGTACCTGCGCGAGCAGGGGGGCGAGGCGGTACGCGCAGCGGTACTCGACTACGCGCAGGCGATCACCGACATGGCGCGCAACAACATCTTCCCCGGCGACATGCTGCCGAAGAACTTCGGCGTATCGCGACATGGCCGGGCCGTGTTCTACGACTACGACGAGCTGTGCCTGGTCAGCGACTGCGTGTTCCGCGCATGGCCGCAGCCGCGCACGCCGGAGGAAGCCATGGCCGATGAACCCTGGTTCCATGTCGGTCCACGCGACGTGTTTCCCGAGCGCTTCGGCCCGTTCATGGGGCTGCCCGCCAGCGAACTGGCGGCGGTGAGGGAGCACTACCGGCACCTGTTCGATCCGGCGTGGTGGCAGGACCTGCAGGCGCGCTTCGCCGAGGGGAACTATCCGGATACGCCGCCCTACGCGGCGGCCCATCGCCTGGCCTGAACGGCGTGGCGTGAAGCGCGTGCCGGTCCGGTCTGGACTGCGGTACGCTCGGTGCTCACTTCATCACCACGGATCCGGCAATGATGCGTTCCCCCCTGTTCCTTGCCCTGGCCCTGGCGTTCTCCGCCGGTGCCCCCCTGCTGCCAGCCGAGGCCGTCGCCCAGAACGCGCGCGCCGTGCGTGCCACCGCCGAGATGAGCATGGCGCTGTCGGGCAGTATCGACGTGGCGGCCGATGGTTCGGTCAGCGCGCTGGTCCTGGACCAGCAGGCGATGCTCGCACCGGGTATCGCCTCATTCGTGGAGGGCACCATCCGTGGCTGGCAGTTCGAGCCGACGCTGCGCGATGGCAAGCCGGTGGCGGTCCACGCACCACTGCGGGTGCGCCTGCGTGGCAAGCAGCAGGAGGACGGCAGCTACCAGGTCAGCATGACCAGTGTCGACTTCAGTGAGTATGACCCGAAGGCTACCGATTCGGTGACCCGGAAGAGCATGCCGCCACCGCGCTACCCCGAGGATGTCTTCCGCAGTGGTGGGCAGGGTGATGTGCTGTTGCTGGTCAAGGTAGCCCGCGACGGGACCGTGGCCGACGTCATTGCCGAACAGGTGAACATGACCGTGGTCGCGCCGGAGCGGACCCTGGCCAAGATGCGCGACCTGCTCGCCAAGGCCAGCATCAGCGGCGCGCGCAAGTGGACCTTCGTCCCGCCCACGACCGGCGAGAACAGCACGCGCGACTTCTGGACCGTACGCGTGCCGGTGAACTTCGCCCTGAACAGCGACACCGGCAGCAACGGCAATGCCCAGCCGGAGCGCTATGGCCGCTGGCGTGCCTACATCCCCGGCCCGCGCCAGGCCGCACCGTGGCGCAAGCCGGATGCCGTCGAACAGGCGGGCAGTGATCTGCTGCCGGCCGGGGGCGTGTACATGGTCGATGGCACCCAGCGCGGCCTGCGCCTGCTGACACCGTTGGCGCAGCGCTGAGCCCGGCGCGGTGAAGCGGTCGGCCAGGCCGGCCGCTTTTCAGTCCGCGTACGGGTAGACCACCACCCGGTTGCGGCCTTGTTCCTTGGCCATGTACAGGGCCTTGTCGGCCAGCCGCAGTGCCTGCTCGGCATCGACGTGGAAGCTGGGGAAGTGGGCCACGCCCAGTGACACGGTGATGGTGCCGACCGGCTCGAACGGATGATCGGCGATGTGCTGGCGCAGGCGCTCGCCGGCCTGGCGCGCAGAGTCGGTGCTGATGCCCGGCAACAGCAGCAGGAATTCCTCGCCGCCGGCACGGCAGAGGATGTCGCTGTCGCGCGAGTAGCGGCGCATCTGGTCGGCGATATGGACGATGGCCGCGTCGCCGACGTCATGGCCATGGCTGTCGTTGATCGATTTGAAGCGATCGATGTCCAGCGCCAGGATCGCGAACGGAATGCCCTGCACCTGCAATGCATCCAGCGCCTGCTGCAGGCCGCGGCGATTGAGCAGGCCGGTCAGCGGATCGGTACGGTTGGCGCGGCTGAGCGTGCCGATGCGGTCCTGCAGCGCGTTGAAGCTGTGCAGCACCGCCTGCTTGAGCTGGGCCACCTCGAAGTACCAGGCGCGGATGCCGCTGACGTGGCTGATCGCGTTGCCGGTGTCCTCGCCACCCTGCACGTTGCGCGCCAGCTGCCACAGCGGCATCGAGATGCGGCGGGCGAACCACCAGGTGACCAGCAGTGACAGCAGGCCGAGCGGGATCGCATTCCAGATCACCGCGGTCATCAACCGTGACAATGGCTGCAGCGTGGCCTCGGTCGGCCGCTGGGCGATGATGCCCCAGCCGGTGGCCGGCACCGGTGCATAGCCGGCCAGCATCGACACGCCCAGGTTGTTGCGGACCTGCTGCGCACCGCGTTCACCGCGCACGACTGCCTTCACCGCCGGGTTGCCGACCACGTAGTCGCCGACCCGCTTGCCATCGGCGTGGTACAGCAGGCGGCCATTGCGGTCCACCACGTACAGGTACGAGCCGTCGCGGTAGTAGTGCTTGCCCAGCAGCGTGTGCAGCGCACTGCGCTGGCGCAGGTACAGGGTGCCGCTGACGTAGCCGCGATAGCGGCCCTGGCGATCGAAGATCGGGTGCGACAGCGAGACCAGCAGCTTGCCGGTGGTCGACTGGTAGGGATCGCTGATCATCGGCTGGCGCGCGGCCAGTGCGGCGTTGTTGCCGGCGCTGTGCAGGATCTCGCCCTGCAGCTGCAGGGTCTGCGGCGAGGTGGCGATCACCAGGCCGTCGGCGTCGACCACCAGCGAGGAGTTGAAGCTGTTGGTCTGCAGCTGCAGCCGGCTGGCTTCATCCTGGGCCTGTGCCGGATCGAGATCATTCTGGCCGAGCCGGGTGGCGGCGTAGGCCAGCTCCTGCTGCGCGGCCAGCAGGAAATTCTGGGTGGTCTCGGCCAGCTTGGTGGCATAGACGCGGTTGGCTTCCAGGGTGTTGCCGACCAGCTGGTCGCGCTGCACGCGGTAACTGGCCAGCAGGGTATTGGCCAGGGCGATGATGGCGCTGAGCAGGGCCAGGGCGAGGATCAGCTTGCCCAGGTTGAGGCGGGGAGACAGCGTTCGCATGCGTCGACGGATCCGGCAGGAGGCTGGACCCGACCGGTTCTCCGGAAGGGGCGACAGCGGGAATCGGTGGCCACGCCCTTGGGGCCGGGCAGGGTATGGGGCGAATTATCGCCAAAAGTCAGCGGCGGCAAAGTGAAACAGGTCGCCCTGCAGCCAAAAAAAAACCTGCCGCAGCGGGCTCGGTGCCAAGACGCGTGGGCGCAGGGCCAGTCTGGCTGGTCAAGGAAATCTACAACTATTCGCATGGTACCTGCCCTCGGGAACTGAAAGCATGGTGCGTTTGGAGGATGCACGTTCATGCGATATCTGCTGCAGAGCTTGAGAGTTCTTCCTTGTGCAACCCATCGAAGCCACTTTGTCGAATCCCATCTTTCGCGGGTTCGCATGCACCTGAATGCCGGTGACCACGCTTCGGCCGAGGCCGTGATGGCGGGGGGGGCGGCTGAAACCCATGAGCACCTTGTCTGGCGCCTGTCGGTGGAACGCCGGGTTGGTCGATGGATCAAGACGTGGACGCAGGCGTTGCCACAGTCCTTTCATCCTCTATTGGTTTCTGCATATGCGGACATCAACAAGGCATGGACAGTCCGCGGTGAGAGTTACGCAGCGGATATCCCGATGTTGCGGCGACGCAGATACCCCGGGATCATGATGCAGGCATATCGGAAGCTCTCGGACATCGTGGCCCAGGAGCCTGGCAATGCAATGGCGCTGGCTGGCCTGATTCACTGCAACGTCGTGGTCGGCGCAGGTGACGGAAACAGGGAGGAATGGCTCGATGCGGCGATGGCGGCCGAGCCGTTCCATTGCCCATCGATCGTGCAGTATGCGAGAGGGACATGGCAGCGCTGGGGAGGCAAGCCCGATGATCACTTTCGATTTGCCGATTGGGTGGTTGAGAACGCACCCGCTGGTAGCTGCTCGCACATCGTGGCTGCACAAGCGGTGCTGGATGACGCCCTGACCGCGGCAGAAAGCTTCAGCACGATGCGAGGAATCTCCCGCCATCTCGGAAACGAGGAAACCGCTGCGTGGCTACGCCGCGCAATACTGAAATGGGCCGGTGCCACGCCCGAAACCCTGGAGTGTCGTCTGCAGGACATTGCGTCCGTTCATGGCGACAGCTATCACGGGGTCTGCATGGAGACATTTGCTTTTGCGGCGTACTTCGCGGGTGCGAAGGACGAGGCCCGCCAGCTGCTGATCGCATTGAGGGGGCGATTGCAGGCTGATGTATGGGGGATGCTCTTGCCCTCCATTCCCGGCTGGCTGGCTGCTGTTGGCCTCCGGCATCGGGCGGCGCACCTGGCGCATGATCGCATCTGTCGTGATCTGGAGATGGACCCGCGGCAGATCTGCCGATAGCTCCATGGTGCCCATGGACGGGAGCGCTGGTTCCAATGAAAAGGCCCCGCATCGCGGGGCCTTTTCTCGTTCCATCAAAGATGCGGATCAGCGCTTCATCGAACCGAAGAACTCGTCGTTGGACTTGGTGTTCTTCATCTTGTCCAGCAGGAATTCCATCGCGGCCATTTCATCCATCGGATGCAGCAGCTTGCGCAGGATCCAGATCTTCTGCAGCAGTTCCGGTTCGATCAGCAGGTCTTCGCGGCGGGTACCGGAACGGTTGATGTCGATGGCCGGGAACACGCGCTTTTCAGCGATACGACGGCTCAGGTGCACTTCGCTGTTGCCGGTGCCCTTGAACTCTTCGTAGATCACCTCGTCCATCTTCGAGCCGGTGTCGACCAGCGCGGTGGCGATGATGGTCAGGCTGCCGCCTTCTTCCACGTTGCGCGCGGCACCGAAGAAGCGCTTCGGGCGGTGCAGGGCGTTGGCGTCCACACCACCGGTCAGCACCTTGCCCGAGCTCGGCACCACGTTGTTGTAGGCGCGGGCCAGGCGGGTGATCGAGTCGAGCAGGATCACCACATCCTTCTTGTGCTCGACCAGGCGCTTGGCGCGCTCGATGACCATTTCGGCCACCTGCACGTGGCGCGCGGCCGGCTCGTCGAAGGTCGAGCTGATGACCTCGCCGCGCACGGTGCGCTGCATTTCGGTCACTTCTTCCGGGCGCTCGTCGATCAGCAGCACGATCAGGTGCACGTCCGGATGGTTGGTGGTGATGGCGGTGGCGACCTGCTGCATCATCATCGTCTTGCCGGCCTTCGGCTGCGACACGATGAGCGAGCGCTGGCCCTTGCCCTGCGGCGCCATCAGGTCGAGGATGCGGCCGGTGATGTCTTCCGACGAACCGTTGCCACGCTCAAGGGTGAAGCGGCGGCGCGGGAACAGTGCGGTCAGGTTCTCGAACAGCACCTTGTTCTTCGACGCTTCGATCGGCTCGCCGTTGATGGTGTCGACGATGTTCAGCGCGAAGTAGCGCTCGCCGTCCTTCGGGAAGCGGATGCGGCCGGAGATGTGGTCGCCGGTGCGCAGGTTGAAGCGGCGGATCTGGCTGGGCGAGATGTAGGTATCGTCCGGGCCGGCCAGGTAGCTGGCTTCGGCCGCGCGCAGGAAACCGAAGCCATCCGGCAGGATTTCCAGCACACCATCGGCGGCGACGCCGTCACCGTGGCGGGTCAGCACCTTCAGCAGGGCGAAGATCACGTCCTGCTTGCGGGCACGGGCCACGCCTTCGGAGATCTGCAGCTGCTCGGCGATTTCCAGCAGCTTCTGTGCCGGCATGCGCTTGAGGTCGCTCAGCGAGTAGACCGGGAAGCCCTCGGGCACGTTGGCGTGCGGGCGCGGCACGAACGGCTGCTGTTCGCCGCCGTCATTGGACATGCCATCGTCGCGGAAGCGGTTGTTGCGGTCACGGTCGCGGCGGTTGCGGAAGCGGTCGCGGCGGTTGCCCTGACCTTGCCCCTGGCCCTGCTGGCCGCTCTGGTTGTACGGGTTCTGGCCCTGGTTCTGGCCACCCCCCTGGTGATTCTGCTGCCGCGGCTGGCCGGATTCTCGGCCCTCGCCACCCTCGCCACCGCCACTGCTGGCGGGGGCCTCGGCGGCGGGCGCGCTCGGCGCAGGTGCTGCGGCCGGCGCCGGTGCTTCGGGCGCGGCGGCCAGCGGCAAGGTCGGCTGCGCCGGAGCGGCGCTGGTTTCTGCGGCTGCCGGGGCGGCGGCCTTGCTCACGCGGGGCTTGCGCACGCGCTTTTCGGCGGGCGCATCAGCGCTGCCGGTTTCGGAAGTGTTATCGGACAAGAGCGTTATTCCTCGCTTGAAGGTGCGAGCGCCCGGCTGGGGCGGCGAACGTTGGGAATGGGTCTGGAAGAAACTGCGTCCAGAGGGTGCGGCACGCGAACGCGGCCGGATATGCCGACACTATCATCGGCCTGCGGCGCCATGCAAGGGTCGCCGGGAACAGCATTCATCATGGGCGTGGTGCGCCCGCCGGCAGCCGCGCTCGGCGGCTGCCGGAGACCGGCAGGATCAGGCCAGGGCCTTGTCCAGCAGGCCGGCCAGCTGGGCCTTGCCCACCGCACCGATCTGCTCGCCGACCTTCTCGCCATCCTTGAACACGACCAGGTAGGGAATCGAACGCACGTGGTACTTCGCGGCCAGCGCACGGTTGTGGTCAACGTTGACCTTGGCGATCTTGGCGCGGCCCTGGTAGGCATCGGCCAGCTCGTCCAGCGCCGGGGCGATCATCTTGCAGGGGCCACACCACTCGGCCCAGAAATCGACCAGCACCGGTTCCTTGGAATTCAGCACTGCGCTATCAAAGTCGGCGTCGCCGACATGTACAACCTTGTCGCTCATCTTGGTTTCTCGTCTTGGATTGCACCCGGCCATGCCGGAGGTGGGTGAACTGGGCCTTGCCCGGTGGCGCGACCCTCGTCGTTGCCTCGCGGCGCACTGCCGCGGTGCGTTCGGCGGGATGCCTGGACGCTCACGGCCGGCAGTGTACCCCTATCGCGGGGCAGGGACAGGCGCCGTCTGGAACCCAGCGTATCGTGATCGCTTCGATGGCCGGTATGTGTCGGATTTCACTGTCTTCCTGAAGATGGGGCTGGCAGTGGGCGACACCAGCGCCTCCGTGCAAGCCGTTCAAGTCCGGTGTGGCTGGGTGAAGGTTACGTCTCTGGATGCCATGAGACGCCGCATTCCGGTTTGCCTGCCCGAGTGCGTTAAACTGGGGCATTGTGCGGCGCACGGACCGAGGGGTCCCGGCCTGCCAACCCGCCGCAGGGGCCGCAGTTTGCGACGGTTCCCCTAGACGCTGAAGTGCCAGCCGCCCCAAGGGCCGGCGGCCATACCAAGACGGACTCATGAGCGACAAACCGCTGACCGATTTGACCTTCTCCTCCTTCGAGCTGCACCCGGCCCTGCAGGCCGGCCTTGAAGGAGCCGGATTCACCCGCTGCACCCCGATCCAGGCGCTGACCCTGCCGGTCGCGCTGCCCGGTGGTGATGTTGCCGGCCAGGCCCAGACCGGTACCGGCAAGACCCTGGCCTTCCTGGTCGCTGTCGTGAACCGCCTGCTGACCCGTCCGGCGCTGGCCGACCGCAAGCCGGAAGACCCCCGCGCCCTGATCCTCGCCCCGACCCGCGAACTGGCCATCCAGATCCACAAGGATGCGGTGAAGTTCGGTTCCGACCTGGGCCTGCGTTTCGCGCTGGTCTACGGTGGCGTGGATTACGACAAGCAGCGCGAGCTGCTGCAGCAGGGCGTGGACGTGATCATCGCCACCCCGGGCCGCCTGATCGACTACGTCAAGCAGCACAAGGTGGTTTCGCTGCATGCCTGCGAGATCTGCGTGCTGGACGAAGCCGACCGCATGTTCGATCTGGGCTTCATCAAGGACATCCGCTTCCTGCTGCGCCGCATGCCGGAACGCACCATCCGCCAGACCCTGCTGTTCAGCGCCACCCTCAGCCATCGCGTGCTGGAGCTGGCCTACGAGCACATGAACGAGCCGCAGAAACTGGTGGTCGAAGCCGAGACCATCACCGCTGCCCGCGTGCGCCAGCGCATCTACTTCCCGGCCGACGACGAGAAGATCCCGCTGCTGCTGGGCCTGCTGTCGCGCAGCGAAGGCGCGCGGACCACGGTGTTCGTCAACACCAAGGTGTTCGTCGAGCGCGTTGCCCGCTCGCTGGAAAAGGCCGGCTATCGCGTCGGCGTGCTGTCCGGCGACGTGCCGCAGAAGAAGCGCGAGAGCCTGCTCAACCGCTTCCAGAAGGGCCAGCTGGAAATCCTGGTGGCCACCGACGTCGCCGCGCGCGGCCTGCACATCGACGGCATCAAGTACGTCTACAACTACGACCTGCCGTTCGATGCCGAAGACTACGTGCACCGCATCGGCCGTACCGCGCGCCTGGGCGAAGAGGGTGATGCGATCAGCTTCGCCTGCGAACGCTACGCGATGGGCCTGCCGGACATCGAGGCCTACATCGAGCAGAAGATTCCCTCCGAGCCGGTCACCAAGGAACTGCTGACCCCGCTGCCGCGCCCGGAACGCCCGGCCCCGGCTGCAGGCGAGGAAGGCGAGGACAACGAAAGCGTCGGCCAGATCTTCCGTGAAGCGCGCGAAGCCCGCGCCGCCGAGGAAGAGCGTCGGGGCGGTGGCCGCAGTGGCGGTCGTTCCGGCAGTGGTGGTGGTCGTGGTGGCCGTGACGGCGAGCGCAGCGGCGAACGCCGTTCGCGCGGCCCGCGCAAGCCGCGCGTGGAAGGCGAGCAGGGGGCTGCGGCCCCGGTCGCCGGTGCTGAAGGCGCCGCTGCCCAGGCCCCGCGTCCGCCGCGCCCGCCGCGCGCCGAAGGCGCACCGGAAGGTGCCGTGGATGGTGAACACAAGCCGCGCAAGCGCCGTCGTCGTCGCCACGGCCGTCCGGTCGAGGGTGCCGAGGGCGTGCAGGCCAACGCCGGCAACGGCGCGAGCCCGGTGACCCCGGTGCAGGTGGTGGCCAAGCCGGTGCGTACCGCCGCCGATACCGGCGATTCGTTCCTGACCCGCATCGGCCGCAAGATCCGCCGGATGCTGTCGGGCAACTGATCCTGTAGCACCCGACCGTTGGTCGGGTGGCTTCATGGGCGTGGGGGGGGGCGGGGCGCCGGCCCCCCCCCC
>NZ_JAXBQT020000010.1:36632-75365 GCF_047520755.2 Stenotrophomonas sp. FR010
GTGCCGGCCAGCGGCCGGCACTACCGATCCCGTGACCATCTCCACGCCGTCGCGCAGGTCCTGCATAATCGGGGCATGAGTGTCCTGCGCTTCGACAATGTCAGCAAACAGTACGCCGGTGGCCACGAGGCACTGACCGATGTCAGCTTCGAGGTCGCGCCGGGCGAGATGCTGTTCGTCACCGGCCATTCCGGTGCGGGTAAAAGTACGCTGCTCAAGTTGATCCACCTCGACGAGCGGCCAAGCCGCGGCGCGGTGGTGTTCGACGAGCGCAACCTGCTGAAGGTGCGCGGCGGCGACGTGCCGCGCCACCGACGCGCGGTGGGGGCGGTCTACCAGGACCACCGCCTGCTGATGGACCGTTCGATTGCCGAGAACGTGGCGCTGCCGCTGATCCTGCGTGGTACCCGCCGTGGCGACATCAACAAGCGCGTGCGTTCAGTGCTCGAGCGCATGGGCCTGGGCCATCGTGAGAAGGCACTGCCCTCGCAGTTGTCGGCCGGCGAGCAGCAGCGCGTCGGCATCGCCCGTGCCATCGTCGGCGAGCCCAAGCTGCTGGTGGCCGATGAGCCGACCGGCAATCTCGACCCGACCCTGGCAGCGGAGATCATGGCCCTGTTCGCCGAGCTGCCCTCGCGCGGCACCAGCGTACTGGTGGTCAGCCACGACCTGCCGCTGCTGCGCCGTATGCGCAAGCGCGTATTGATCCTCGACCACGGCCGGCTGGTGGATGACATCTCGCCGCAGGACCTGGCGGAGTAACCGATGGCGAAGAACGAAAACAGCGAAGCCGCCGCCCCGTCGCGCGTGGGCGTCTGGTTCCAGCACCACGTGCACAGCGTGGTGTTCAGCCTGGGCCGCGCCTGCCGCAAGCCGTGGGCGACCCTGCTGACCGTGATGGTCATGGCGCTGGCCCTGGCGTTGCCGCTGGGGCTGTCGATCGCGCTGGACAACCTCAAGCAGTTCGCCGGCAGCGTGCAGCAGTCGCGCGACATCAACGTGTTCCTGAAGGGCAACATCGATGGTCCCGGTGCGCTTCGCCTGGCCGGCCAGCTGCGCGACCGCGATGACGTGGCCGAAGTGAATGTGCGCACACCCGAGCAGGGCCTGCAGGAACTGCGCGATGCCGGCCTCGGTGAGGCGATCGATGCCCTCAACGACAATCCGTTGCCCTCGCTGCTGGTGATCACCCCGGGCCAGGGCAAGGACGACGCACGCCTGGCGCGCGCGCTGGAAAGCCTGCCCGAGGCCGACCTGGTGCAGCACGATGCGTTGTGGCGCCAGCGCCTGGATGCCTGGCTGGCGTTCGGTGCACGCCTGGTGCAGGTGCTGTCGGTGCTGCTCGGCGTGGGCGCCGCGCTGGTGGTCGGCAACACCGTGCGCCTTGACATCCAGGCCCGTCGCGAAGAGATCGGCGTGCTGCAGCTGCTTGGCGCGAGCGATGGCTTCATCCGCCGCCCGTTCCTGTACCTGGGCGCGTGGTACGGGCTGGGCGCCGGCGCGGTAGCGCTGGCCCTGATCGGCGCCGCCGGTGCCGCCCTGCGCGTGCCGCTGGCCGAACTCTCGCGCAGCTACGGCAGCCCGTTCGTGCTGCATGGCCTGGACCTGCTGCACGGCGGCCTGGTCCTGGTCGGCACGCTGCTGCTGGGCTGGCTGGGCGCCTGGCTGGTGACCGGCCACTTCCTCCGCCAGACCCGTCCGACCGACACCTGAGACCGGCATGCAACCGCAAGCGCTGAAGCACCTTGAAGGGCCCGCGACGCGGGTGATGGTGGTCGATGGTTCGAAGCTGGTCCGCAAACTGATCGCCGATGTCCTGCAGCGTGACCTGCCGGGCGTGGAGGTGATCGGCTGCGACAGCATCGAGGATGCGCAGCAGGCGCTGGCGCAGGGCCCGGTGGACCTGGTGACGACCTCGCTGACCCTGCGCGATGGCGACGGCCTGGCGCTGGCGCGGATGGTGCGCGAAGCCGCCGGCCAGGCCTATGTGCCGGTGATCGTTGTGTCCGGCGATGCCCAGCAGCACCTGGAGCAGCGTCGCTTCACCGAGTACGTCACCGACTATTTCGACAAGGCGCTGGGCCATGAGGCACTGGCGACCTTCATCCGTGGCTATGTGCAGCCGCAGACCATCCCCGGTGCCACCATCCTCTACATCGAGGACAGCCGGGTGGTGGCCGAGGCCACCAAGCGCATGCTTGAGCGGCAGCAGTTGAACGTACTGCACGTGGTCAGCGCCGAAGAGGCATTCACCCTGCTCACTGCCGAGTCGCTGGGCCGCAGCCGCCACCGCATCGACCTGGTGCTGACCGATGTCACCCTGAAGGGCGAACTGAGCGGGCGCGACGTGGTGCAGCGCGTGCGCGTGGACTTCGGTTACGGCAAGCGCCGCCTGCCGGTGCTGGTGATGACCGGTGACGGCAACACGCACAACCAGACCGGGCTGCTGCAGTCCGGTGCCAACGACCTGGTGCTCAAGCCGATCGAAGAGCGGCTGCTGGTCACCAAGGTGCTGTTCCAGCTGCGCCTGGCCCGATTGAACGATGGACCCCTGATCCGATGATGGATGAAGTAGCCGACACCCCGACGATCCAGCTGGAACCGAGCTGGAAGCAGCATGTCGGCGATTACCTGCTGCAGCCGCAGATGCGCGAGCTGTCCAGCTTCCTGAGCCAGCGCAAGGCCAGTGGCGCGGCGGTGTTCCCGCCCGGCCCGCAGATCTTCGCCGCGTTCGACGCCACGCCGTTCGAGCAGGTGAAGGTGGTGATCCTCGGGCAGGACCCGTACCACGGCCGCGGCCAGGCGCATGGCCTGAGTTTCTCGGTGCCGCCGGGCGTGCCGGTGCCGCCGTCGCTGCTGAACATCTACAAGGAGATCGAGAGCGATCTCGGCATCCCGCGCCCGGACCACGGCTGCCTGATTCCGTGGGCGCAACGTGGGGTGCTGCTGCTCAATGCCGTGCTGACGGTGGAAGAGGGCAAGGCTGGTGCCCACCAGGGGCGTGGCTGGGAGGGCTTCACCGATCACGTGGTGGACGTGCTCAACCGCGAACGCGAAGGCCTGGTGTTCCTGCTGTGGGGCGCCTATGCGCAGCAGAAGGGCAAGGTCATCGACACCCGACGCCATCGCGTGCTGAAGTCGCCGCACCCGTCGCCGCTGTCGGCCCATCGTGGCTTCCTCGGCTGCCGGCATTTCTCGATGGCCAACGAGTACCTGCAGCGTCGCGGCCAGGCCCCGATCGACTGGTCGCTGCCGCCGCGTTCGGCGCTTTGAGCACCGGCGGGCTGCCGGGCCTGAACACCGGGCAACGTCTTCGGCGCTGAATGGGCCTTCAGAACGGCCCGTTCAGCTCCGCTTGACTGAAATCGGCCGGTTTCCGCCGGGTAATTGCTTGAATTCCAAGGGATTGTGAATCCCGAAAAGCGTGCTCGCCACTGTCATCAAATCGCGCTACGGTAGGGCTCTGTTTGGGACCAGTGTTGCATCAATAGGATGCTGGAACTTTTTCCTCCTTTAGCAGTCCAAATCCCGGACTGCTAAGATGGGTGCCTATGAGCCAGAACACCTCTACTGCCCTTGTGGCAAACAATCTCCCGATTCCCAGTGCGCTCGGTTCGCTGGACGCCTATATCGGTGCCGTGCACCAGATCCCGGTGCTGTCGGTCGATGACGAACAGGACCTGGCCCGTCGCTTCCGCGACGGCAACGATCTGGACGCCGCCCGCGAGCTGGTGCATTCGCACCTGCGCTTCGTGGTGCACGTGGCCCGCGGCTACAACGGCTACGGCCTTGCCCTGGGTGACCTGATCCAGGAAGGCAACATCGGCCTGATGAAGGCGGTCAAGCGCTTCGACCCGGACATGGGCGTGCGCCTGGTCTCCTTCGCCGTGCACTGGATCCGTGCCGAAATGCACGAGTTCATCCTGAAGAACTGGCGCATCGTGAAGGTCGCCACCACCAAGGCGCAGCGCAAGCTGTTCTTCAACCTGCGCAAGTCGAAGACGCGCCTGGGCTGGATGAACGCGGCGGAAGTCAGCGCGGTGGCCAAGGACCTGAACGTGTCCGAGCGCGAGGTCATGGAAATGGAATCGCGCCTGTCCGGTCGCGATATCGGTTTCGATGCGCCGACCGACGAGGACAACGAGCACGCCCCGCCGTCGCCGGCTGCGTTCCTGGTTGCCGATGACGAAGACCCGTCGATGGCCTACGAGCGCGAGGACAGCGAAGACAACCAGATGCAGCTGCTGCGCGAAGGCCTGGCCGAACTGGATGCGCGTTCGCGCGACATCATCCGTCGTCGCTGGCTGGATGCCGACAGCAAGGTGACGCTGCAGGAGCTGGCCGACGAGTACGGCGTGTCCGCCGAGCGCATCCGCCAGGTCGAGGCGAACGCGCTGAAGAAGATGAAGGCGCTGTTCACCGCGTAAGGCGGGATGGCGTTGAAGCCAGGAAAAGGCCCGGCATTGCCGGGCCTTTTCTTTTTGGTGGCGTTCTCATCCACGCATGGCGTGGATCTACCCAGTGTCAGTAGAGCCACGCCATGCGTGGCTGCGGCGCGGCCTCAGCCCTCGCGTGCGATCGCGCGCCAGCCGATGTCGGTGCGGTGGAACGCGTTGGCCCAGGTCACCTTGGCCACGCCGGCATAGGCATTGGCCTGTGCGTCGCGCACGCTGTCGCCCAGTGCGGCCACGCACAGCACGCGGCCACCGGCACTGACCACCTGGCCCTGCGCATCCAATGCCGTACCGGCATGGAACACCTTGGCGCTGGCCGGCACGTCGCCCAGGCCGGAAATCACGTCACCGGTGATCGGCGCTTCCGGGTAGGGCTTCGCGGCCAGCACCACGCCCAGTGACGGGCGCGCATCCCACTGCGCTTCTACCTGGTCCAGGCGGCCATCAATCGCCGCTTCCACCAGCTCGACCAGGTCCGACTGCAGGCGCAGCATCACCGGCTGGGTTTCCGGATCGCCGAAGCGCACGTTGAATTCAATTACCTTCGGCGCGCCGCTGGCATCGATCATCAGGCCGGCGTAGAGGAAACCGGTGAACGGGATGCCGTCGGCGATCATGCCCTGCACGGTCGGGTTCACCACTTCGCGCATCACGCGTGCATGCACCTCCGGCGTCACTACCGGCGCCGGCGAGTACGCGCCCATGCCACCCGTGTTGGGGCCGGTGTCGCCGTCGCCGACGCGCTTGTGGTCCTGCGAGGTGGCCATCGGCAGCGCATGCACGCCGTCCACCATCGAAATGAAGCTGGCTTCCTCGCCATCGAGGAATTCCTCGATCACCACGCGGGCGCCGGCATCGCCGAACGCGTTGCCGGAGAGCATGTCACGCACCGCGTCCTCGGCTTCGGCCAGGGTCATTGCGACGATCACGCCCTTGCCGGCGGCCAGGCCATCGGCCTTGACCACGATCGGTGCACCCTTCTCGCGGATGTAGGCCAGGGCAGCGTCCACGTCGGTGTGCACGGCATAGAACGCGGTGGGGATGTTGTGGCGGGCCAGGAAGTCCTTGGCGTAGGCCTTGCTGCCTTCCAGCTGCGCGGCGGCGGCGGTTGGCCCGAAGATGCGCAGGCCGGCGGCGCGGAAGCGGTCGACCACACCGGCCACCAGCGGTACTTCCGGGCCGACCACGGTCAACGCCACGCCTTCAGCCTGGGCCAGCGCCAGCAGGCCGTCGATATCGGTCACCTTCACCGCCACGTTGCGGCACTTGTCTTCGCTGGCGGTACCGGCGTTGCCGGGCGCCACGATCACGTCGGTGACACGGGAGGACTGGGCCAGCTTCCATGCCAGGGCGTGTTCGCGGCCGCCGGAGCCGATGACGAGGATCTTCATGGGACAGGGTTCTCGGATACGGAAAAGAAAAGCCGGGCAGGGCCCGGCTTGGTGATGCGGATCAGTGGCGGAAGTGGCGCACGCCGGTGAACACCATGGCCAGGCCATGTTCGTCGGCGGCGGCGATCACTTCGGCATCGCGCATCGAACCGCCCGGCTGGATGACTGCCTTGATGCCGGCGGCAGCGGCGGCATCGATGCCGTCGCGGAACGGGAAGAACGCATCGGAGGCCATCACCGAACCCTCGACCACCAGGTTCGCGTCGGCGGCCTTGATGCCGGCGATGCGGGCCGAGTACACGCGGCTCATCTGGCCGGCGCCGACACCGATGGTGCGGTTGTCCTTGGCGTAGACGATCGCGTTGGACTTCACGAACTTGGCCACCTTCCAGGCAAACAGCAGGTCGGTGAACTGCTTGTCGGTCGGCGCCAGCTTGCTGACCACCTTCAGCTCGTCGCGGGTCATGCCGCGGTTGTCCGACGACTGCAGCAGCAGGCCCGAGCCGACGCGCTTGCTGTCGAAGTTGTTCAGGCCGTCGCCATGCGGGATGCGCAGCACGCGTACGTTGGCCTTCTTCTGCGCGTATTCCAGCGCGGCCGGCTCGTAGTCCGGGGCAATCAGCACTTCCACGAACTGGCGGGCCAGGATCACCTTGGCGGTGGCGGCGTCCAGCGGCTTGTTGAAGGCGATGATGCCGCCGAAGGCGCTGGTCGGGTCGGTGGCGTAGGCCAGCTCGTAGGCATCGCCGTTGCCGGCGCCGACGGCCACGCCGCACGGGTTGGCGTGCTTGACGATGACGCAGGCCGGCGCATCGAACTGGCGCACGCATTCCCACGCCGCATCGGCATCGGCCAGGTTGTTGTAGCTCAGCTCCTTGCCCTGCAGCTGCTGGAAGGTGGCCAGCGTGCCCGGGACCGGGTACAGGTCGCGGTAGAACGCGCCGCTCTGGTGCGGGTTCTCGCCGTAGCGCAGGTCCATCACCTTCACGAAGGTGGAGTTCATCTGCGCCGGGTATTCGGCACGGGCCGGCACGGCGGCGTCGGTGGCGGTGACCGCCGACAGGTAGTTGCTGATCGCCGCATCGTACTGGGCGACGCGGTTGAACGCGGCCACCGAGAACGCGAAGCGGGTGGCAGCCGTCAGCTGGCCGTTGTTGGCCTCCAGCGAGGCCAGCAGCTCGGGGTACTGCGACGGGTCGGTGGCCACTGCCACGCGGGCGAAGTTCTTGGCCGCCGAACGCAGCATGGCCGGGCCGCCGATGTCGATGTTCTCGACCGCGTCGGCCAGGGTGCAGTCGGCCTTGGCGGTGACCGATTCGAACGGGTACAGGTTCAGCACCAGCAGGTCGATGGCGCCGATGCCGTGCTCGGCCATCACCGCGTCATCCAGGCCGGAGCGGCCCAGCAGGCCGCCGTGCACCATCGGGTGCAGGGTCTTGACCCGGCCGTCCATCATTTCCGGGAAACCGGTGACCTCGGCCACGTCCTTCACGGCCAGGCCCGCCTCGCGGATCGCCTTGGCGGTGCCGCCGGTGGACAGCAGCTCCACGCCGCGTGCCGCCAGCGCAGTGGCCAGCTCGACCAGACCGGTCTTGTCGGAAACGGAGAGGAGGGCCCGGCGGACGGGCAACAGATCAGCAGTCATGGGACGGAATCGGCAGCGGAGCGGGGCCGATATTGTAGGCGGTGGGGGCCGGTGGCGGGCGCCGGTGGTGGCAATCAACCTGCACCGATGGCCTGTGGTCGCCTTCAGCACCGTCTGGCCGGGGGCGGTCCGCAATCAATTCAATGGGGCGGGCTGCCCCAATCGGGTAGGCTGTGCGGGAACTGCCAAGGATCAGCGGGTTCGGATCGTGTCGATCTATGTGTTGAAAGGACGTTTTCAGGACCTCCTGCGTCCGGCCGTACGCGGCCTGTACCGCATGGGGATCACCGCCAATGCGGTGACCGTGGCCGCTGCCGTGGTCTCGCTGCTGGTGGCCGGCGCCGTCTGGTGCTGCGCGCCGGCCCAGCCATGGCTGTACCTGTTGCTGCCGCTGTGGATGCTGCTGCGCATGGCGCTCAACGCCGTGGACGGCATGCTGGCCCGCGAATTCGGCCAGCAGTCGCGGCTGGGTGCCTATCTGAATGAATTGTGCGATGTGATCGCCGATGCGGCGCTGTACCTGAGCCTGCTCAGCGTGCCGGGCGTGCGCCCGGAGCCGCTGTGGCTGCTGGCCTGGACCGCGGCGCTGAGCGAATACGCCGGCGTGCTGGGGCTGATGGTCGGCGCCAGCCGCCGCTATGACGGCCCGATGGGCAAGAGCGACCGCGCCTTCGTGATCGGTGCGCTGGGCCTGCTGCTGGCGTTTGAGTGGGTTGGCGCGATGACGGTCACGGGGGTGGCCGCGGCCATGGCGGTGCTGTGCGTGCTGACGATGCTCAACCGGGTCCGTCGGGGACTGCGGGAAATCGCAGTTTCGCCAAATTAATCAAGCAGATAGAAAAAGACAATCAGGAGATTGCATGCGTCAGGCGCAGGAACGGGAATTCCACAGCTTCGACCAGGTACCGCTGTTCTACCGGTACTGGGCCGGCACCACCGCCACCCCGGCCACCCGGGCCATCGTGCTGCTGCACCGCGGGCACGAGCACTCGGGGCGTGTTACCCATCTGGTCGATGAGCTGGACCTGCCTGACACCGCCTTCTTCGCCTGGGATGCGCGCGGCAATGGCCGTTCGCCGGGCGCGCGTGGCGATGCACCGGGCTTTCCGGCGCTGGTGCGCGACCTGGACAGCTTCATCGCCCACATCGGCGCCGAGCATGGGATCGCGGTGGAAGACATCGTGGTGATCGCGCAGAGCGTGGGTGCCGTGGTCGCCGCCACCTGGGTGCACGACTACGCGCCACGCCTGCGCGCGCTGGTCATGGCCTCCCCGGCGTTCAAGGTGAAGCTGTACGTGCCGTTCGCACGCCCGGGCCTGGCCTTGATGCAGAAGCTGCGCGGCAACTTCTTCGTCAACAGTTACGTCAAGCCGCAATGGCTGACCCACGATCCGGCGCGGGTGGAAAGCTACCGCACCGATCCACTGATCACCCGGCCAATCTCGGTGCGGGTGCTGCTGGGCCTGTACGAGGCGGCCGATCGCATCGTCGCCGATGCGCAGGCGATCAGCGTGCCGGTGCAGCTGCTGGTGTCCGGCTCGGACTTCGTCGTGCACCGTGGCCCGCAGGACCGCTTCTACGAGCGCCTGTCCAGCCCGATCAAGGAGCGCGTGCATCTGCCGGGCTTCTTCCACGACACGCTGGGCGAGCGTGATCGGGCACCGGCACTGGCACGTATCCGCAGCTTCATCCAGGCGCGATTCGCCGAACCGTTGCGCGAGCTGTCGCGTCGCGATGCGCACCGCCATGGGCCGACATTTGAGGAGTCTGAAATCCTGGCCTGGCCGCCCGAGCGCAACAGCCTGGCCGACCTGCGCTGGCGCGTGGTGCGCGGTGGCCTGCGCTTTGGCGGCAGACTGTCCGAAGGCATTGCACTGGGCCTGCAGACCGGTTTCGATTCGGGCAGCACGCTGGACTACATCTATCGCGACGAAGCACGTGGCAAGGGCCCGTTGGGGCGCCTGGTCGACCGCAACTACCTGGATGCGATCGGCTGGCGCGGCATCCGCATTCGCGGTCGGCACCTGCAGGAACTGCTGCGCGATGCCGCCCAGCGCCTGCGCGGGCAGGGCATGCCGGTGCGCGTGCTGGACGTGGCCGCTGGCCATGGCCGTTATGTACTGGAAGCGCTGGGCCAGGGCGAGCAACGCGCCGAGCGCATCGTGCTGCGCGACTTCAGCGGTCTGAACGTGACCCAGGGCCAAGCGTTGATCGAGCGCCTCGGTGCGTCCGACATCGCCCGTTTCGAACAGGGCGATGCGTTCGATCCGGTGCAGCTGGCGCAGGTCGACCCGGCGCCGACGCTGGCGGTGGTATCGGGCCTGTACGAACTGTTCCCCGACAACGACGCCGTGCTGCGCTCGCTGCAGGGCATCGCCGCAACGGTGCCGATGGGTGGCTACCTGGCCTACACCGGCCAGCCCTGGCACCCGCAGCTGGAGTTCATCGCCCGCGCGCTGACCAGTCATCGTGGTGGCGCTGCTTGGGTGATGCGCCGCCGCACCCAGCAGGAAATGGATGAACTGGTGCGCCTGGCCGGGTTCGAGAAAGTGACGCAGCGCATCGATGACTTCGGCATCTTCACTGTGTCGCTGGCACGCCGGACCGCGTGATGGCGACGCTGGCTGCAACTCCGCTTGCCACGGCGGGGCGCCCCTGGCGGCGCGCGCTGCTGTGGCTGGCCCTGCTGGGCCCGTTCTTCTTTGCCAGCTACGGCTTCGCCAACTGGATGGCCGGCCGCCACGCCGAACTGCCGGTGATGGCGTTCGGCTGGGAAACGCAGATTCCGTTCGTGCCATGGACGATCGTGCCGTACTGGTCGATCGACCTGTTCTACGCAATCTCGTTCTTCCTGTGCCGGCAGCGCCTCGAACTGGACCGGCACGCATTGCGGCTGTTCAGTGCACAGCTGATCGCGGTGACCTGTTTCCTGCTGTGGCCGCTGCGCTTCAGTTTCGAGCGGCCGGAGATCGGCGGCGTGTTCGGCTGGCTGTTCGATGTGCTGCTGGGTTTCGACAAGCCGTTCAACCAGGCGCCATCGCTGCACATCGTGCTGCTGATCGTGCTGTGGGTGAAGTTCGCGCAGTACCTGCACGGTGCCTGGCGCTGGGTACTGCATGTGTGGGCGCTGCTGATCGGTGTCTCGGTGCTGACCACGTTCCAGCATCATTTCATTGACATCCCCACCGGCCTGCTGGCCGGCTGGCTGTGCGTGTGGTTGTGGCCGGAGCAGGGCACGCCACCGCTGCGGGCCTGGCGCATCGCGCGGCATGCCAAGCGGTGGCGATTGGCTGCGCTGTACCTGCTGGGGGCCGCTGTGCTGCTGGTGCCGATGGTCCTGCTGCGGGGTACGGCGTTGTGGTTGCTGTGGCCGGTGGTGTCGCTGCTGCTGGTGGCGCTGGCCTATGCCGGTCTGGGTACGGCGGTGTTCCAGAAGCGCGCCGATGGTCGCTTGAGCATGGCGGCACGCTGGCTGCTGGCACCGTACCTGGGCGCCGCCTGGATCAACTCGCGGCTGTGGACACGGCGTGCGCCGCAGCCGGTGCCGGTGCTGGACGGCGTGTGGCTGGGCCGGATTCCCTGCACGGTATTGCCGGCACCTTTGGTGGGCGTGGTCGATGCCTGCGCCGAGCTGTCCTGCCGCGCGCCGGGCGCGGCGTATGCCAGCGTGCCGATGCTGGATCTGGTGGTGCCCACGCCGCACCAGTTGCGCGAGGCGGCCGAGGCCATCGAACGGCTGCGGGTACAGGGGCCGCTGCTGGTGTGCTGCGCATTGGGTTACTCACGCAGTGCCGCCAGCGTGGCGACGTGGCTGCTGCGCACGGGCCGTGCCGCGGAAGTCGAGGCGGCGGTCGCCATCGTGCGTGCGGCACGCCCCGGCATCGTGCTGGGCCCGGAGCATCTGCAAGCCATCACCGCAGCGGCTGGAGGGCGCGCATGAGTGCCGTTCCCGATCTGGCGACCATGCAGCTGCTGCTGCGCCAGGGACGCTGGCCCGCGCTGCTGTCACTGGGGCTGCTGCTGGTGGCGCTGCTGCTGCTGGGCATCGAACCGGGGCTGGCGATGATCGCCGCCGGGCTGTTGCTGCTCAGTGTGGGCGCTGGGCTCATGCAGGCCTACCATGCATGGCGGGTCGGGCTGGACGCGAGCCTGCTGCAGCTGTTGCGCGATGAAGGCCTGGATGGCGAAGCCGCTGCACGCCGTACCGACCAGCTGCTTCAGGACAGTGGCCTGCGCCGCACACCGGCCGATGCGCCGCTGCGCGACTGGGACGTGCGTTGGGCCGGCATGCGCCGGCTGCTGCTGCGCCAGTACCTGCTGACGGCAGTGCAGGCCGCACTACTGGTGCTGGCCGTAGTGTGGCCGCAGACGTGAACGGGAGGGACCGATGTTCGCCGAACTGATTGCACGCGCCTGCAGTGGCGCGATCCACGTGGTGACGGGCGCCCGTGCGCTGTGGATCGGCTGTGCGCCGTCCAGCGAGCGCCGCGTGTACTACGGCAACCACGCCAGCCATGGTGACTTCGTGTTGATCTGGTCGTCGATGCCGCCCGCGCTGCGGCGACAGGTACGCCCGGTGGCCGCCGCCGAATACTGGCAGCGCGACGGCCTGCGCCGCTACCTGATCGATGCGGTATTCAACGGTGTACTGGTAGAGCGTGAGGCCGGGCATCGCCAGCAGGACCCGTTGCAGGTGCTGCGCGATGCGGTCGACGAAGAGTGCTCGCTGATCCTGTTCCCGGAAGGCACGCGCAATGTGGGCGATGAGCCGCTGCTGCCGTTCAAGAGCGGCATCTACCACCTGGCGCGGCAACGGCCGGAGCTGGAGTTCGTGCCGGTGTGGATCGACAACCTGAAGCGGGTGATGCCGAAGGGCCGGTTCCTGCCGCTGCCGCTGCTGTGCACGGCTACGTTCGGCACGCCGCTGCGGCTGCAGGCCGACGAGGACAAGGCCGCATTCCTGGCCCGCAGCCGGCAGGCGCTGCTGGACCTGGCGCCGAATGGAGGGCGCGCATGAGCTATCTGATGGACGTGTCCGGTGACCTGGCCGCGCGCAGCGTGGGCCAGCAGACCGGCCTGCTGTTTGCCGGCGTCGGCGCGGTGCTGGTGCTGGCCACGCTGGTGGCCGAGACCCTGCGCTGGCGGCAGCGTGGGCAGCCCAGTGCAGTGATCGCCAACCTGGTGTCGCGCATCCGCGCCTGGTGGGTGATGGCGATCGTGGTCGGGCTGGCGCTGTTCTTCGGTCGTGCCGGGGTGATCGTACTGTTTGCGATCATCTCGCTGTTCGCGCTGCGCGAGTTCATCACTCTGGCACCGACCCGCTCGGGCGACTACTACGCGCTGCTGGCCGCGTTCTACATCGTGCTGCCGTGGCAGTACTACCTGGTGTGGATCGACTGGTACGGCATGTACACGCTGCTGATCCCGGTCTATGCGTTCCTGTTCCTGCCGATCCTGTCCACCATCGGTGGCGATACCACGCACTACCTGGAGCGGACGGCGAAGGTGCAATGGGGGCTGATGATCTGCGTGTTCTGCATCTCGCATGTGCCGCTGCTGCTCAACCTGCATGTGCCCGGGCATGATCCGGCGCGCAACGTGCTGCTGTTTGCCTTCCTGGTGATCGTGGTGCAGTCCTCGGATGTGCTGCAGTACATCTGGGGCAAGCTGCTGGGCCGGCACCTGATCGCCCCGAAGCTGTCGCCGTCGAAGACGGTGGAGGGCTTCGTGGGCGGCGTGCTGAGTGCCAGCGCGCTGGGAGCGGCGCTGTGGTGGATCACCCCGTTCACGCCGCTGCAGGCGTTCGGCCTGTCGCTGCTGATCAACCTGATGGGGTTCTGGGGCGGCCTGGTGATGTCGGCGATCAAGCGCGACCGTGGCATCAAGGACTGGGGCCACATGATCGAGGGCCATGGCGGCATGCTCGACCGGCTGGATTCGGTGTGCTTCGCCGCGCCCGTGTTCTTCCATGTAGTGAGGTACTACTGGAAGGCGGGCGGAGGCGGATGATTCTGCCGGGCTTCCATCCACGCATGGCGTGGATCCACCGGTAGTGCCGGCCGCTGACCGGCAACTGCAACTCCCTGCCATCGTTCATGGGGTTGCCGGCCAGCGGCCGGCACGACCCACGCGCGCTTACGCGCTGATGCCGTATTCCTTCAGCTTCTTGCGCAGGGTGGCGCGGTGGATGCCCAGCATCGCCGCGGCACGGCTCTGGTTGCCTTCGCAGTGGTTGAGCACTTCCACGAACAGCGGGATTTCCATCTCGCGCAGCACGATCTCGTAGACATCGTCCGCGTCGCAGCCATCAAGGTCACGCAGGTAGCGGCGCACGGACTGGGCGACGTGTTCACGCAGCGGTGGCCGGGGAGCGCCACGACTGTTGTCAGGACGAGAGAGGACAGCGTTCAAGGGGGTTCCCGATTCGGTTGGCCCGTGCGCGCGGAGCGCGCGGCCGGACGAGGTGGTGGCGGCCAGTCTAGCGCGAGCGTGCCCGACCTGCCACGGCTGGTCGCCTCTATCCTGCTCAGAGGAAGTCGAAGGTGAATGCGACGGTGGATGCGGCGGGTTCCTGCACGCGGAACGCAATGCGTGCACTCTGGCCCGGTTCCAGCACGGCCGCGCCGGGGTTCTCGCCGAGGTACTGCGCCGGCGCGAACACGCCGCTGCCGATCACCCGGCCATCGGCGTCAGACAGCGACAGGCGCAGATCCGGCCAGGCCTGTGCCCAGCGCGCATCGTTGCGGATGCTGGCCTGCACCTGCAGTACGCCCGCCTGGCCTGGCAGGGGGCGGATCTCGCGGCTGGTCATGGTGAACGCGGTGGGTTCATGCCAGGCCGGCAGGCTGCAGCGCAATACGCCGCACAGTGCGCCCAGCCAGGCGCGGTTGCCGGCGTCGGCGGCCAGTCGCGCTCGATCGGCCAGCACGCTCTGCAGGACCAGCAGCAGTGCCAGTCCGGCGACCAGCCCCCAGTGCCAGCGTGGCGTCGGCAGTGCGCGTGGCCGCGAGGTGCCCAGGAAACTGGGTGCATCCCCAGCCACGGCCTGCGGGGCCGGAGCGGCAAGGACGGGTTCGATCACGGCCGCTTCGTCGGGGTTGACGATGTCATCGCTCGGTCGCGTTTCCGCCATCGGTGGCAGCGCCGCTTCGAGGGGGGCGCGGGCTTGGGCTGGCGGGATGTCCTGCATCGCCGGGTCGGGCGTGCGTGAATCGGTCGCAGGTGCAGCCTCGCCTTCCGACGCGGGGCGCAGGAAGGTGGCCAAAGGGCGGCGCGGCGGGTTCGGCTCGGACATGCTCAGGGTGCGGGCTCGGATCCAGCGGTCATTCAATCACGATCAGGCGCGGCGTATGCCGGTGATGCGCATCCAGTCGCCATCCTGGGTCGCCTGCAGGTCGTCGAACCACGCGGCGTAGCGCTGCAGCAGTTCGCCTTCCTGGCCATGCAGGATGCCGGACAGGGCGATGCGGCCGCCGGCAGCGACGCGCGCGGCCAGCAGCTCGGCCAACGCGTCCAGTGCCGAGGCAAGGATGTTGGCGACCACGATCGGGTAGGTGGCGACCGGTTCGTCCTGCGGCAGGTACACGTGCATGCGCGCCTGCTCGCCGTTGCGCTCGGCATTGTCGGCGGTGGCGACCAGCGCCTGTGGATCGTTGTCCACGCCGACCGCTTCGGCGGCACCCAGCTTCAGCGCGGCCAGGGCGAGGATGCCCGAGCCGCAGCCGAAGTCGAGCACGCGCTGGCCCTGCAACTGGCCGTCCACGGCCAGCTGGTCCAGCCAGCGCAGGCACAGGGCGGTGGTCGGGTGGGTGCCCGAGCCGAAGGCCAGGCCCGGGTCCAGCCGCACCACGGCGGCATCGGCGGCCTGCGCGGCGTCCGGCAGTTCATGGTTCCACGGCACGATCCAGGTACGGCTGCCGAAATCCATCGGCTGGAACTGGTCCAGCCAGGCGCGCTCCCAGTCTTCATCCTCGACGGCGCGGAAGCTGCCGTTGCTCCAGTCCAGTTCCGGATCGAACGATTCCAGCGCGGCCAGCAGCAAAAGCGCATTGCTGTCGGCGGGGAACAGTGCGCTCAGCACCAGGGTGTCCCACAGCGGCGTTTCACCCACGCCGGGTTCGAGGATGGCCTGTTCGTTGCTGGTGTCGGCTTCGGCATCGAGCAGGGTCACAGCCAGTGCGCCGACGTCCTCCAGCGCATTTTCATAGCGGGGCTGGGTGGCTTCGGTGCAGCGCAGGGTCAGTTCCAGGAACGGCATGGCGGTGGGGGCAATCACGGGAAAGGGGGCCATGCTAGACCATCGGAGCGTCTCCGTATCGCGTGAGATGCCATCTTGAGATGAACGGGGGCAGTTCAGACAGGCCTGCCGGGCCTTGCTAAACTCGACACTTTCCTGTGCGCCGTGAACGCTCACCGCCGCCGATGGCCTTCGCCCCGACCCTGAAAACCTGGTTGCTCGTGCTGCCGGCGGTGGCCGTGCTGGGCGTGGCCGGGTACCGGGCCAGCGGCCATGCGGCGGGCGTGGCATCACCGTCGCCGGACCTGCCGACCGTCGTGGCCAGCCGCGACAGCGGAGCGGCGTTGCCGGTGGTGCCGGAGGCCCTGGCGCGCCGGCTGGCCACCGTCGAGCGCGGCAACACGCTGCCGTCGGGCCTGCCGCTGGACCTCCGCGCCGACATCGAAGACGCCAGCGATCTGTACGCCTACGCCCAGCGCCTGCGCGTGCAGGCCGATACAGGTAACCATGAAGCGCGCTGGATGCTCAGCCGCGTGTATGACTATTGCGCGCAGTACGCACTCGATCCGGGTGGCTACCGCTTGGACAACAACGTGTTGAGCGGGTTGGGCCTGACCGCGGCGCCGGCGATGATCGAGGCCCGCGAGCGCGTGGCGCAGCGGTGTGGCGGCTTCGTTCCGGGCGACAAGCTGGGCGCTGCGCTGGTGCTGGCCGAACGCCGCAAGGCGGCCGCGCAGGGCAACCTCGCCGCAGAAGCATCGTTGTTCGCCGAGGGTGAGCCGTTGCATGACAGTGCCGAGTACCGCCGCGACCTGGTCGAGCGCGTGCGCACTTCGCGTGACCCGGAGGCCTATATGGCGATCGCGCCGGGCATGGGCGTGCGTGCCGCCGGTGACAGCGCACTCGACGGCCTGGTGGCGGGCGAACAGCTCAGTGAGCTTGCATGGCGGCTTGCGGCCTGCGAACTCGGTCTACCGTGTGGAGCGGACAGCGTGCTGGTCAACAGTTTTTGTGCGAACGGAGGGATCTGTTCGCAGGATGGAGCGCAGGATTTCCGGGATTTCGTGTATGACGCTGCGGTATCGCGGCAAGGTGCTGGGAAAATGAAGGAATGGATCAAGCGATTGATTGGAAAGAGGGACGGGCGATGAATTACCGTCGATTCCTGCATGGGGCCAAGTTCTGGTTCTGGGTGGCGCTGTTCGTGGCCTACTCTGCCGGTGCGGTCGGCCTGCTGATGATCGATACCTACGAGGATCGGTACCGGCATCTGTCGAAGGTGGAACTGACCACGGTGAAGGCGCAGGAAGACGTGCGCCGCGCCGGCGCCAGCCAGGTCGCTGCGGTCTATCGCGCGCAGACGGGCATGCCGTTCGCTTCACTGCCGGCTGGCAGCACCTTCCAGGTAGTGTGGCCGGATGGCTCGACCGAGACCATGGTGATCGTCGATCCGACCTCGCCCAATGGCGTGCGGCCGCTGGCCAATTCGCAGATTCCGGCGACGGCGGCGGACGCGCGCTGAGGCCGCATCAGTAGAGCCGAGCCATGCTCGGCTGCACTCGCCCGCAAGCCGGGAACGGCTCGGCGCTGCCGGAAGGAAAACAGAAAAGGGCGGGAATATCCCCGCCCTTTCCTTGTCCAGCATCGGGTGACGATCAGGTCAGCGCGATCGGCTTGTTCTTGCGCTCGGCAAGGCGCTTTTCCAGATAGTGGATGTTCTGTCCACCGGCCTGGAAGCCCTTGTCGCGCATGATCCGCTGCTGCAGGGCGATGTTGGTCTTGATGCCATCGACCACCATCTCGCTCAGCGCCACCCGCATGCGGGCGATGGCGGTTTCGCGGTCCGGGCCGTGCACGATCAGCTTGCCGATCATCGAGTCGTAGTTGGACGGCACGCGATAGCCACTGTAGATGTGGGTATCCACGCGCACGCCGGGACCCCCCGGCGGATGGAAGCCGGTGATGGTGCCCGGGCTCGGCACGAAGGTCTCAGCGTCTTCGGCGTTGATGCGGCATTCGATGGCATGGCCGGTCAGCACCACGTCGCTCTGCTTGATCGACAGCTTCTGGCCAGCGGCGATCTTCAGCTGCTCGGCCACCAGGTCGATGCCGGTGACCATTTCGGTGACCGGATGCTCCACCTGGATGCGGGTGTTCATTTCGATGAAGTAGAAGCGGCCGTCCTCGTACAGGAACTCGAAGGTGCCGGCGCCGCGATAACCGATGCGGATGCAGGCTTCCACGCACACCTTGCCGATCTGCTCGCGCTGTTCGGCGGTGATGCCCGGTGCCGGTGCTTCTTCCACCACCTTCTGGTGGCGGCGCTGCATCGAGCAGTCGCGTTCGCCGAGGTGGATGGCGTTGCCCTGGCCGTCGGCCAGCACCTGGATCTCCACGTGGCGCGGGTTCTCCAGGAACTTCTCCATGTAGACCTCGCCATTGCCGAACGCGGCCTTGGCCTCGCTCTTGGTGGTTTCGATCGAGGTCTTCAGCGAGGCTTCGGCGTGCACGACGCGCATGCCACGGCCACCACCGCCGCCGGCCGCCTTGATGATGACCGGATAACCGATCTCACGGGCGATCTTGGTGTTGGCGACGATGTCGTCGCCCAGCGGGCCGCCCGAGCCGGGCACGCACGGCACGCCAGCGGCCTTCATCGCGCGGATGGCTTCGACCTTGTCACCCATCATGCGGATGGTGTCAGCCTTGGGGCCGATGAAGATGAAGCCCGACTCTTCCACGCGCTCGGCAAAGTCGGCGTTCTCCGACAGGAAGCCGTAACCCGGGTGGATGGCCTGGGCGTCGGTGACTTCAGCGGCGGCGATCAGTGCCGGGATGTTGAGGTAGCTCTGCGGCGACGGCGCCGGACCGATGCAGACCGACTCGTCGGCCATGGCCACGTGCTTGAGGTTGCGGTCGACCGTGGAATGCACGGCCACCGTTCGGATGCCGAGGGTGTGGCACGCGCGCAGGATGCGCAGCGCGATCTCCCCTCGGTTGGCGATGACGACTTTGTCGAGCATGGCGCGCCCCTCAGCCGATCACGAACAGCGGCTGGTCGAACTCCACCGGCTGGCCGTTCTCGCCGAGGATGGCGACGATGGTGCCGGACGTGTCGGCTTCGATCGGGTTGAACATCTTCATCGCTTCGATGATGGCCAGGGTTTCGCCTTCCTTGACCTGCTGGCCCACGGTGACGAAGGCCGGCTTGTCCGGGGCGGACGAGGCATAGAACGTGCCGACCATCGGCGAGCGCAGCACATGGCCTTCCGGCAGTGCCGGGCCCGGCTTGGCGCTGCCGCCGGTGGAGGCTTCGGTCGGCGACTGCATCGGCATCGCCTGCGGCGCCGGGGCGGCCGGAGCGGCATACACCGGCGCGGCGACCGGGGCGGCATAGCCGGCCACCGGGGCGCGCGACAGGCGCACCGACTCTTCGCCTTCCTTGATTTCGATTTCAGCCAGGTTCGACTCTTCCAGCAGGTCGATCAGCTTCTTGATTTTGCGCAGATCCATGAGGGCCTCTTTGGTTTCTATCTAGGTGAGGAGAGCGCCGTGGGCGCCCGGGTCGACAATCAGGTGGCGGATACGCGCAGCAGCGCCGCGTCCATCGCGTAGCGGTAGCTGTCGGCACCGAAGCCGCACACCACGCCCACCGCCTTGTCACTGAAGTAGCTGTGCTGGCGGAAGGGTTCGCGGGTATGCGGGTTGGACAGGTGGATCTCGATGAACGGCACCGCCACCGCTGCCAGCGCATCGCGCAGGGCCACCGAGGTGTGGGTGAAGGCGGCGGGGTTGATCAGGATGAAAGCGGTTCCGTCGTTGCGCGCAGCCTGCACGCGGTCGACCAGCACATGCTCGGCGTTGGACTGCAGGCTCTCCACGGCGTGCCCGGCAGCGGATGCCTGCGCGGCCAGGGCCTGGTCGATGTCGGCCAGCGTGGTGTGGCCGTACACCTCCGGCTCGCGGGTGCCGAGCAGGTTGAGGTTGGGGCCGTGCAGGACCAGCAGCTTCGCCATGGGATCCGGAAGACGGGAAAGGGCGGCAGTCTGGCGGAACCGGCGGATGCTGTCCAGTTCGGCGAAGTTTGCAGCGTTTCAATCGTCCGTTTGAAATTCGCCGCAGGGCTTGTCGCCGTATGGCGGGCGCTGGATCAAGGCGCGCTGAACGGCATGCTTGCGGTGGATGCGAGCACGTAGGCCGACGATCACGCCCGGGCCGCTCATCGGCAGAGCCACACCTGTGTGGATGAGGAGGCGTAGGGCGCAGCCGCTGTGCCCTTACCTGGGAGTTGCCTTTCTGCTGATCGCTCAGGTCTCCAACGATACCGTCGGCACCACGTTCGGGAATACCTCCTCCAACGGCTCCTGTTCCCCCGGTTGCGGCGCCGGCCAGTTGTAGGCGTTCACCGGCTGCGCGCGGTTCACCCACAACGCGTAGTACAGGTGATCGGCGCGGCCATCGCCGGTGTTGGGGTGGATCAGGATGGTCAGGCCCAGGCTATTGAGCTGCAGCCACGGCACCAGCACCGGCAACAGGTCGTTGGTGAAGCCGAAGTAGAAAGAGGGCGTGACGTGCGGGCCACGCGGCTCCAGGTTCCAGTTGCCCAGCTCCACCGGGAAGCGCTCGGCGGCCCAGCGCCGCAGCAGGGCTGCCTTCTCGAAGCTGTCCTCATCGAAATAGATATGGGCGTGGTAGCTCTTGATGTCGGTGTAGGCGCGCGGGGCGGTGGGCAACGTGGCCTCGCCGGGGCGCACGCTGGCCGGGCGCGGGGTCGGTTCGCTGGCCGTGGCCTGGCCCCAGGGGCTGCGGCCCTTGGGCGCTGGCGGAACGATGGCGCGGAAGCCAGGTCGCCCGGGTTCGGTGGTGTTCACGGCGCTGCCGACGCGCGCGGCGGCGGTGGCGGTGGACGCGCTGGCCAGGCCGCCGGCGGCCAGGCCGGCCGACGTGATCAGGTGCCGGCGGGCGGGCGAGAGCAGGTCGGCCCAGTGGGCGTCATCGTCGCCTGCGTCGATGAAGGGCTGCGGGTCCGGGTGCATGAGGGGCTCCGTGGCGGCATTGTGGGGGCAGGCGTCCACGCTCGGGCAGGGCTGCCGGTGGCGTCCAATAAGCAGCCGGCATCACTTCATGCACGGCTGCCTTCGTCGCCTTGAGCGCGACCGAACGGCGGGCTAGGGTGCAGGTCTGCCGCCCCGGAGCCCGCCATGGCCTCGCCTGATGCCGACACCCTGCGCAAGCGCGCCAGCTTCCGCCAGTTGCATGCAGCAGGATGCTTCGTGCTGCCCAACCCGTGGGACGTGGGCAGTGCGCGCTATCTGCAACGGCAGGGCTTCCAGGCCTTGGCCACGACCAGTGCCGGCTGCGCCTGGAGTGAGGGGCGGCCGGACGGCGCGGTATCGCTGCAGGCCACGCTGGAGCACCTGCGACTGATGGCGGCGGCGACCCCGTTGCCGTTGAATGCCGACTTCGGTGATGGTTTCGGCGCTACGCCACAGGCGGTGGAGGAGGCGGTGGCCGCGGCGCTCGATACCGGCATTGCGGCGTTGTCGATCGAGGACGCCAGCGGCCTGGCCGATGCACCACTGAGACCCATCGAGCAGGCGGTCGAGCGACTGCGCGCGGCGCGTGCGGCCATCGACCGCGCGGGCGGCGACGTGCTGCTGGTCGGGCGAGCGGAGAACTTCTTCGTGGGCGTACCGGATCTGCAGGATACCCTGCGGCGCCTGCGTGCCTACGCCGAGGCCGGAGCCGATGTGCTGTACGCACCGGGCATCAGTACGCGCGAGCAGATCAGTGCGGTGGTCGCCGCCGCGGGCTCCAAGCCGGTGAACCTGCTGGTCGCTGGCCCCACAGCACTGAGCCTGCAGGACATCGCCGCACTTGGCGTTCGCCGGGTCAGCCTGGGCGGTGCGCTGGCGCGTGCCGCGTGGGGTGGACTGATGCAGGCGACCCAGCCGATCGTGCAGGACGGACGCTTCGATGGCCTGCAGCAGGCGGCGTCCGGGGCTGCCTTGAACGCGTTGTTCCAGTAGCCCCGCGCCCTGCATGGCGGGAAGGGCCGGCGACTACAACGCCTCGATCTCCCGCTTGGGCAGGATCACGCCGGGTTCCAGCGCTGGCAGCAGTTGGCGAAGCAGGCGCGGATTGTCCTGCAGCCCTGTGCCGTCCAGATACGTCCAGCCGGAACCGCCAATGCGGCGCACGGCCACCATGAACGTGATGCTGCGCATCGGGGTTTCACGCACCCGTACCAGGGATTGGCGTGGCACGAAGCAGACTTCTTCCTCCCCAGCCGCATAGGTCCGGGTCGGCACACCGACGTCTTCGCTGATGACCACCACGCCGCCGCTGTGCTGCTTCTTCAACGCATCGCGGGTGATCGCCTGGAAGGCCTCATCGCCGCCGGCCAGCCGCTTGAGGCTGGGATGCGTGCGCTCGATGAGGAAGTCCGCATCCCCGCGGGCGTAGGCAGTCATCAGGGCGCGCACATCTTCGCGCAGGGCCTTCGCGTCACTGGGACTGAGTTCACCCGCGAAGGCGGATGGCAGCAACAGCGACAGCAGCAGCGTCAGTATCGTCAGGGGCAGGCGTCGATCCATCTCCGGGTGTCCCACAGGGCATCGCTGCACTATACGTTGGACGCGAAAACAGCGTCCCACCGGTGGCGCTGGTTTCCCCGGAATCGCTACTTACCATTGGTAGGTATCGATTCCTGGAGATCCCCATGCACAGCCTCATTGTCATCGCCCACCCTGAGCCCGGTTCGCTGACCCACGCGATGGCGCGTCGCATCGGTGATGCCATTGCCGCGGCCGACACCGGCAACACCGTGGCCTATGCCGACCTGATGGCCGAAGGCTTCGATCCGCGCTTCAACCCGCAGGACCAGGCGTTGTTCCGCAGCACCGGCGCGGTACCGGCCGATGTCGCTGCCGAGCACGCGCGGCTGGATGCCACCGATACGCTGGTGCTGGTGTTCCCGTTGTACTGGTGGTCGTTCCCGGCGCTGCTGAAAGGCTGGATCGACCGTGTGTTCACCAACGACTGGGCCTACGCACAGGATGCGCAGGGCAGGCTGGTGAAGAAGCTGCAGCGCCTGAATGTGCATCTGGTCGGCTTGGGCGGCGCCGACGCAGCCATGGTCGAACGTCGTGGCTACGACGCGGCAATGAGGACGCAGATCGACATGGGCATCTTCGACTATTGCGGCGCACGCGTGCTGTCGTCCCACCTGCTGTTGGACGCCGATACCGGTGCCGCTGAAGCGCATCTACAGACCGCGCTGGCGATCGGCCGTAAAATCGGTGTTCCAATGCGCTGATCGCCGTGCTCCGCCGATGCCCGCCAACGCCACCCCCACGCGCCGCCGAATGACCCGGGAGCAACGCACCCGCCAGTTGCTGGATGTGGCCTGGGCACTGGTCCGCGAAGAAGGTACCGGAGCGTTGACGCTGGGGCGGCTGGCCGAAGCGGCGGGCGTGACCAAGCCTGTGGCCTATGATCACTTCGTGACCCGCAATGGCTTGCTGGCGGCGCTCTACGATGACTATGACGGACGCCAGACCGTGGTCTTCCACGAGCGCATCGGTCGCGCCCGGGCGCAACTGGTCGATCGGGCGGCGGCCATCGCCTCCGGCTACATCGACTGCGTCCTCAGCCAGGGCAGTGAAGTGCAAGGCATCCTCGCCGCGCTGGTGGGGGCGCCGGAACTGCATGAGGTGCGGCGGCGCTACCAGCAGGATTTCATCGACAACTGCCAGGTCTGGCTGGGCCCGTTCGCGGCCGACGGCACGGTGTCGCTGGCGGGGCGCTGGGCCATCCTCGGTGCGGCTGAAGCCCTTTCAGAGGGTGTGGCTGCCGGCGCGCTGGACAAGGCCGGTGCCGTGGCCGAGCTGCAGCGGCTGATCGTGGCGACGGTCAAGCGGCGCTGAGCCGCACGCGCGGTCAGCCGCCGGCCAGGGCGGCGAATCCCGCGGCCATCTGGTCGCGCACCAGTGCGTCGCGCGCGTCGCGGCTTGCAGAGCCCAACACCACGGTGATCAGCCGTACCGGCTGGTCCCGCCCGGGTACTGGCCGGCACGCGGTGGCGGCCAGGCAGAAGCCTGCGGCCTGGGTGTAGCCGGTCTTCAAGCCGTCCACGCCGTCTTCGCCGAGCAGGGCGTTCTGGTTGCTGCGATTGAAGCTGCCATGGGCGAACGCGCGCTGCGCGGTGATCGCCAGGATCTGCGGATGATCGTTCAACAGGCGGGCGGCCAGCACCGCCATGTCGCGCGCGCTGGAGACATGGTGCGGTGTGGTGATGCCGGACACGCTGGCAAACCAGGTGCTGCGCAGCCCGAGCTGGCGTGCGTGCCGGTTCATGCGTTCCAGGAATGCGGCCTGCGATCCGTCCAGGTGGCGCGCGATCGACAATGCAGCGTCATTGCCGGACACCACCATCAACCCTTCCAGCAGGCGCGCCAGGGTGATTGTCTCGCCGGGCACCAGGCCCATGCGCGTTTCATCATCGGCCACGGCATGCACATCGTCGGCGGCGATGGTGACCGGGTCGTCCCACGAGCGTCCGTTCTCTTCGACGCACGCATAGGTGGCGTAGGCGGTCATCAGCTTGGTCAGCGATGCCGGTTGCCGCGCGGTTTCAGCGTTGTGCTGGTGAATCACCGCAGAGGTTGCCGCTTCCAGGGTGATGGATGAAATCGGTAGGGGGGCGGGCGCAGCAGACGGCACGGCGGGCGGAGATGGCAGCGACAGTCAGCAAGAATAGTTCGTGCCGGCTGCACGAAGCCGCACTGCCGGTGCGCTGCAGCGTGCACGGTAGCGCCCGGTTGCGCCCGGGCTGAGGTGGAGGCAGCCTGCGCACATGCAATCGGATATCCGCATCGATGGTCGTGTCTTTACCTACGTCTTCCCGTGTGCGTGGGAGGACTACGCGAAGATCGGCTTTTCACGTGATCCGCTCGGACGCATCAGCGCATTGCATCGGCGCTGGTTCGAGTTCTTCGACCTCGATGCCGGTGCGCTGGTGGAAGCGGAGGGCGAGCGTGATGCACGTGATCTGGAGCTGCAGCTGCGTTCGCCGTTCAAGGCGCACCGCGCACCGGCACCGATGACGATCCAGCACAAGGCCGGGGGTCGTACTGAATGGGTACGTGGTGCCAACCAGGCCTTGTCGCTCGCAATTGCTGCGTTGGGTGAACAAGGCTATCGCTGTTACCCGCTGAAGGCGTGGCTGCAGGTGGCGATGCGCCTGCGCATGGACCGGCTGCACGACTGGGCTGTGGTGCAGCTTCCGGAAGAGGAAGGACTGCGGATTTCCGGTGGCCCCGGTGAGGGCGTGCTGCGTGACACGCTCGACGGTTGCCGGGCACTGGATATCGATCCAATGCCCTGGCTGCCTGAATACGTCCAACGCTGGTACACAGGTTGAGCCGCGTTCAACGGGTCCCCGGCTGCTGAACCGGCGCGGCCGGTTGCGCCGCGCACGCAGGGGAGTCGGTGGACGGGCTGGCCAGCTGGCGTGCCAGCTCGGCGTTGGCCACATGGCCGTGCAGGAACAACAGGCTGCCGAAGATGTTCATGAGCGTGCCTCCACTTGAGTGGATTGCACGATACGGGCAGCATGGGCGGGCAAAAAGCGACATTTCCGCAAGCATGCCTTGAGAGGAATTCAAGCCTGATGTCTCGTCCGCCCCTTCATGCCCTGCAGGGTTTCGTGGCCGCCGCGCGGCTGGGCAACCTGTCACGGGCAGCGGCGTCGATGAACCTGACCGTCAGTGCGCTCAGCCATCAGATGCGCCAGTTGGAAGAGCGGCTCGGGCAGCCACTGCTGGTCCGCCAACCGCGTGGCGTCGCCCTCACCCTGGAGGGGCAGCGCCTGCTCGACCAGGTCGGCCCGCATCTGGATGCGATCAACGAAGCCTTCCAGCCCTATGCGGCCCGCGCCGAGCACGTGCTGACGATCAGTGCGGTGCCGTCGATGGCGTCGGCGTGGCTGGTGCCGCGCCTGGGTCATTTCGTGGCTGAGCACCCACAGATCGAGATCAACCTGCAGTCGAGTGAGCGCCTGATTGATTTCGAGCGGCAGCGCCAGTTCGACGCCGCGCTGCGGCTGGGCAGCGGGCAGTGGCCGGGCCTGGTGGTTGAGCCGCTGTTCGACGAGTGGCTGCTGCCGATGGCGAGCCCGGCGCTGATCGAACGCATGGGAGGGATCGACCGGGTGCCACTGAACCAGTGGCCACTGCTGGGGGACCCCGATGGCGCGTGGGGGGCCTGGTTCGCGTTGAGCGGGCAGACCCCGCCGTCGCGCTTCGTAGCGGTGCTGGATGATTCGGAGGCACACCACCGTGCGGCGCTGGACGGGGTGGGCGTGGCGCTGGGGCGGGTGACGCGGGCGCGCTTGTTGCTGGATTCCGGCCAACTGGTTGCGCTGTCCAACCTGCGCCTGAAAACCGCCTGGCCGCATTGGCTGGTCTACCCGCAGCGTTCGGCCCGCCACCGCGGCTTTCTTGCCTTCCGCGACTGGCTGCACGCGCAGGCTGCCGAACACGTGCGGCACATGGCGGACGCTACACTCATCGCACCAGCGTGACCGCCTGCCCGGCGCGCGCGAATGCCTCCTCCAGCAGCGAGCCGGCCTTGATCGCCTCCACTTCCTCGAACAGCGCCTGCAGCGCGTCGGCGGGGCGCGATGCCGGCGCCGCCACCGCCTGCTGGATCGCGGTGAAACGGTCGGCCAGCACGCGGTGGCCGGGATGCGCCCGCGCCCATGCTTGCAGCGGCTGGCGCACGCCGGCGGCGGCATCCAGGCGCTGCAGATCGAACAGGGTGATCGCAGCCGCCGACGTCTCGGCCCGTTCGATCGTGGCGTGGCGCAGTTCGCGGCTGAGAAACAGATCGTAGGCTGCACCGCGGCCCACCGCGATGCGCAGCCCCTCGCGGTCGAGGTCGGTCACCTGCTGCGCGGGACTGTCCTCGCGCACCAGATAGGTGCCTTCGATCTCCACGTACGGAGCACTGAAGGCGATGCGGTCGGCGCGTGCCGGATCGATGGCCAGGAAGGCCAGATCCCAGCCGTCTTCACCTGCCGCAGCGACCACCGAGGCTGCGGCATCGTGACAGGTGAAGCGTGCCTGCACACCCAGGCGCTGCGCCAATATCGCGGCCAGCTCCACCGACGGTCCACGCGGCGAGTGCGCATCGCCCTGCGCCAGCACCGGGTTGCCCAGGTTGATCGCCACGCGCAGGAAGCCCTGCGGTGCCAGCGCACTTTGGTGATCGGCCAGGGACATGCAGGACTCCGCGAGGAAAGGGGCACCCAGCATGCCAGCGCTGCCCTGCAAGGGGGTGTCATGCTGCACGACTGCAGGATGGCCTACCTTCCGTTTGCCGACGAGGCCGCAGGAGATTGCGTTGCAGGCGCGCACGGTTCCGTAGAGCCGAGCCCATGCTCGGCTGCTGTTGACCCAGCCGCCCAAGCTCAGCCGGGCATGGGCTCGGTTCTACAAGGTTGCGGCGTGCGAGCGCTGCAGCCAGTCATTGATCGCCGGGTCAAGCCGCGGGTCGTCGGGCAACTGCATGCCGAATCGTTGCTGCAGTACCTCGCGCACGTCGGCAACATCGTGTAGCGGACGCTTGTCCGGTGCCTGCCCGGGGCGATACTCGGTGTAGTTGCCGCTGCCGATGGTGCGTCGCCAGTCCGGCCCGGTCAGCGACGCGCGCAGTTGGCCAGGGAAGCTGGAGTCGGGATGGGTGCACACGTACCAGTTGCCCACCACGTTGTCGATCGGTGCGGGCACGTGCAGGTCGAAACGGTACATCGCCCGCCAGCCGTCACCGGATTCGGCGGACAGCACGAAATCCCCCTCGCCGGGCAGCCGCTGCAGCAGATAGCGTTCGTGCGGCGTGGCCTGCGGTTGCGGATCATGCAGCCGCAGCGGCACGGTCGGGGTCAGGCTGCCGAAACCGGCATCCACCAGCCAGTCATCGCCGTCCACCTGCACGCGCAGCAGCAGGTGGGTCCGTGCGGTCAGTTCGCCGTCCTGGGCAGCCAGCAGCACGCGCGCGCTCAATGGCTGCGCATCGAAGCCCAGCGCCTGCAGCAGCGCCAGCAGGCCGCCGTTGAGTTCGAAGCAGTAGCCGCCACGACGGTCGTCGAGCAGCTTGCGCTGCACGCTGTCCAGGTCGATCGGTACTGCATCGCGCAGCAGGCAGCTGAGGGTCTCGAACGGCAGCACTGCGTTGTGGCGCTGCTGCAGCAGGGTCAGGCCGGCCAGCGTCAGCGGTGGCGGGGCATCCAGCTGCAGGCGCTGCAGGTAGCGGGGGACATCGAGCGTCGTCATGGCGGCACCGGGCGGGAGGGGAGGTCCACTGTGCTCCCCCAACCGGGGTTGAGGTCAAGGGCGCTGGTCGTGTCACGCCAGCGTCGCCTGCACCCGGTACAAAGGCCGCGTCCGCCCGTCACCGCTGGGCCAGGACGACGAAAGTTCTAAAGTTGCCTTGAATCCGGCCGATACAGGTGCGTCCTTTTGCCTGGAGTCTGTCATGTCGGCCGTTGTCCCCCACCTCCGGTCCCTGCGCACGCGGCTTGCGGCGCTGCGCCCGGCGTCTTCCGGCCTGCTGCTGTGGCTGCAACCGCATCGGCTGAGCGTAGCCAACAAGCTCAAGGCGACCTTGTGGGTCTGTGGCCTGGGACTGGTCGCAATCGCCGCCGTCTATGCCTGGACCGGGCATGCCAGCACGCAGGCTGCGCGCAGCCAGGCCAGCTACCAGCGCGGCAGTGATCTGGCCGCGCGCCTGGCCACGCGGGTGGCCGAAGCGCGCCGCCTGCAGATCCAGTATGCACGCAGTTTCGATGATGCCGACCGCGCGCAGCTGCTGGCCACGCAAAAGGCGCTGCAGGACGATCTGCGGGCGCTGCGCACGATGCCGATGGATGCAGGCCGGCGCAAGGCCCTGCAGGCGCTGACCGAAGCTGCAGGCGCGTTCTCGCAGGGTGTTGCCGCCCTGTTCGAACGGGTCGACGAGATGGGCCGTGGTGAGGCCGGCCTCGCCGCGCAGCTGCAACAGGCTGCAGACGCGCTGCAGGGGCAGGTGGATGCGCAGCAGCGGGATGCGCTGGCGTTGTCCCTGCAGAAGATGCGGCGGCAGGAGGCACTGCTGCTGCTCGACGGTGATTCCACCCACGCCGACCGCGCCAGCGAAGAAAAGCTGCCGTTCGATCTCGCGCTGGCGGGCCTGCCCGCGTATGCGCAGGACACCCTGCGCACCGGAATGGAGGCGTATCAGGCCGCATTGCTGGGGTATACCGCTGCCCGTGTCGGCCTGGATGTGGAAGCGCAGTCGCTGCTGGATACCGCTGCGGGCGTAGCGCCTGCGCTGGCCGCATTCCAGCAGGCACAAGCCGCGGCACTGGCCCGTGCCCAGGCCCGCCAGCAGGCTGGTGCGCGCACGATGAGCGTGCTGTTTGCATTGACCGTGCTGCTGGTCGCCGGTGTGCTGATCACCAGCCTCGTGCTGGTGCTGCGTGCAGTGCGCCAGCCGATCCGTGACACCCTGCGCTTCGCCAGCGACATCGCCGACGACCGCCTGGACACCGCCCTGCGCGTCTACAACGCCAACGACGAGATCGGCCAGCTGGCCCAGCGCCTGGTCGACATGCAGCAGCGCCTGCGCGCGCGTATCGAGACCGAGCGTGCCGTGGCGCGCGGCAACACCCGGGTGCGCCAGGCATTGGACAGTGCCCAGACCGGTTTGATGGTGATCGATGCGGAAGGGCAGGTCGCCTACGCCAACCCGGCACTGCTGCAGCTGCTTGACCTGCGGAACGAAGCGCTGGTGGGCAGCGACGCGGTACGCCTGCATCCGGCGTTGGTCAGCCTGGCCGGCGTGCGCCAGCGCGAAGAGCGCGAGATCGGTCATGCCGGCACGCGTTACCAGCTGATTGCCAACCCCGTCATCGATGACGGGCAATTCCTCGGCGTAGCGGTGGAATGGCGCAGTCGAGCGCTGGAGACCCTGCTGGAAACCGAGGTCGCTGCCCTGGTCGATGCTGCAGCACACGGCGACCTGCACGGTCGCATCGCGCTGGAGGGCAAGCAGGGCTTCGTGCGCACGTTGTCGACCAGCATCAACCGCCTGCTGGCGACGTTTGAAACCAACCTCGGCGACCTGCAGGCATTGCTGGCCGCGCTGGCCCGTGGTGACCTCAGCGTGCGCATGGAGGGTGAGCTGCAGGGCGTGTTCGCGCGCATGCGCGATGATGCCAACGCGACCGTCGCGCAGCTGGGCCGCATCGTCACCCGCATCCAGCACGCCACCTCCAGTATCGATACCGGCGTTGGCGAGATCGTTGCCGGTCATCAAGATCTGTCACAGCGCACCGAGCAGCAGGCCGCCAACCTGGAAGAGACCGCCGCTTCCATGCACGAACTGACCGAGACGGTCGGTCGCAATGCTGATGCCGCAGGCCGTGCCGACGCGCTGGTCAAGGGTGCGGCTGCGGTGGCGCAGCGCGGCGGCGAGGCTGTCGGCCAGGTGGTGGCGACCATGCAGGGTATCAGCGAGGCATCGCGGCGGATCGGCGACATTACCCAGCTGATCGACGGCATCGCCTTCCAGACCAACATCCTGGCGCTGAATGCGGCGGTGGAAGCGGCGCGTGCCGGTGAGCAGGGCCGCAGTTTCGCCGTGGTGGCCGCGGAAGTGCGCCTGCTTGCACAACGCAGCGCAGAGGCGGCCAAGCAGATCAAGGGCCTGATCGAGGATTCGGTGGCGCGTGTGGGACAGGGCAACCAGCAGGCCGAACAGGCCGGCACCACGATGGGCGAGATCGTCGGCAGCGTGCAGCAGCTGGCCGAGCTGCTGGCGGGTATCCGCAGTGCGTCGCAGGACCAGCATGCCGGCATCGCACAGGTGAACCAGACCATCGTGCAGATGGAAGCCAGCACCCAACGTAACGCCAGCCTGGTGGAAGAGGCCGGTACCTCCACGGCGCAGATGCAGGTCCAGGTGCGTGCCCTGGCCGAAGCGGTGGGCGCATTCCGTTTGCAGTCGATGCCGCAGGCGCGCGCCGCGGCGGCCTGGTCAGCCGAGCGTAGGCTCGGCGCTACATCGGCTGCAGGAACACTGTAGAGCCGAGCCCATGCTCGGCTCACACCAGCGTTCGGCGGCAGGAATCAATACACGTCGCGGCGGTAGCGCCCGTTTTCCAGCAGCGTTTCCACCACTTCATCACCCAGCGCGGTTCGCAGCACCTGGTCCACGCCTTCGGCCATGCCCTGCAACGACCCGCAGACATGGATCACCGCACCGCGCTGTATCCAGTCGCGCAGCGTTCCGGTGGCCGCCTGCAGGCGATCCTGCACATAACCGCCGTCGCCATCGCGCGAGAACGCCAGGTCCAACCGGGCGAGATGGCCATCGGCCTGCCACGCTTCGATCTCGTCGGCGAACAGGAAATCGTGCGCACGCTGGCGTTCGCCGAACAACAGCCAGTGCCCGTGTTCGCCTGCACGGGCGGCTTCGCGCAACAGGCTGCGCAGCCCGGCGATGCCGGTGCCGTTGCCGATCAGCACCATCGGCGCGCCAATGACGCGATGGAAACCGGGGTTGCGATGCACGCGGGCGACGATGCCGGCATCGATCGGCGCATGCAACGACAGCCAGCCCGAGCCCAACCCGACTCGACCGGAGGCGTCATGCACCAGCCGCACCACCAGCTCCACCACGCCATCAGCCGTGCAGGAGGCGATCGAATACTCGCGACTGGGCAGCAGCGGCAGCCCGGCCAGCCACAGGCAGGCATCCTGCACCGCCAGCGCAGCATCGGCTTCGGGCAGCTCGCGTTCACTGGCCAGCGCCAGCAGCGTGCGCGGATGGCCATCGACCAGCAGTGGCTGCAGCGGATCCAGCCCATGCGCCTTCAACACGGCACCGGCATGCTGCGCATTGTGGCGGGGCGCGATGTGCAGGATGTCACCCGCCTGCCACTGCACGTCGGCCGGTGCGGCAAGACGGATACGCCAGATGGCTCCGCCGACGCTGCCAGGGTTGAGGCGGTCGCGGCCGAGCAGGCGCCACTCATGCATCTGCGTAGCCGCAGGCAGCACGCTGTCATCGGTGACGATGCCGGTGAGCGCACCCAGCTCCTGCTGCCACCGGCGCAGCGCCGGGACCGAGGCGGCATCGACGTCGACGCGCTCGAACAGTGCACGCGCGCCGTTTCCGATCAACCAGCCATCGACCCGGCGGCCGAAGCCGCAGTAGTGCGGGTACTGGCGGTCACCCAGCGCGAGCAGGCCGAACTGCAGGCCCGAAAGGTCCAGCGCTTGTGCCAGCAACTGCCGCGCTGCGCGCCGGGCGGCATCGGGCGGCTCGCCGTCGCCGAAGGTGCTCAGCACGAACAGCGCGCTCGATGCGCGCAGCAGGAGCGCGGCATCGATGCGCGCCAGCGGCAGCACCCGCACCGCATGGCCGGCCGCCTGCAGCTGTGCCGCCGCGCGCCACGCCAGCTGTTCGCCCAGTCCGCTCTGGCTGGCATGCACCACCAGCCACGCTGCGTTGCCGGCGTCGCTGGCCGGCATCGGTAGCGCCTGGCGCAGCCCGCGCGCGGCACGCTGGCTGCGGCGGCGGTCCAGGTACAGCATCCAGCCGGTGATGAAGAACAGGCTCATGCCCAGGCTGCTGAGCATCACCACCACGCGCCCGGGTACACCGAAGTAGCTGCCCGAATGCAGCGCGAACACGCTGGTGGCCAGCTGTCCGCCCGCGCCCTGGCGTGCGTACGGGCGGGCATCGAGAACCGCACCGCTGGCCGGATCGAGCTGCAGCAGGTCATGCGCACGATCGTGGTGGCCGCCGCGCTGCGACGGATCACCGGCCATCACCCGCACGTTCAGCGCCTGCCCGGGCTTCTCCGGCAGGCGCAGGTCAATGAAGCCGGCGCGCACGCCCGGCAGCGCGTACAGCGTGGCTTCAATGCGGTGCAGGTCCAGCGATGCATCGGTGGCAACCTGGCGCTTGGCCGCCGGTGGGACGCCCAGCAGCGTGCTGGCCGCGCTGCGATACCCGTCGAACGACCACCACAGGCCGGTCAGCGCACTCATCAGGTAGATCAGCAGCACCCAGGTGCCGACTACCGAGTGCAGGCTCCACAGGAAGCCGCGCCCGCTGCGTTTCCACTCCACTGCCAGCCAGCTGCGCCAGTGCCACCAGCGTCGTGGCCAGCGCAGGTAGAGGCCGGACAGGGTGAAGAACAGCAGGGCGATGGCACAGCTGCCGGTGATCCACTTGCCGCGTTCGCCCGCGGCAAGGTGGCGATGCAGGTCCTCGACGAAGTCGAAGAACGCCTGGCCGCGCAGGGCGCTGAAGCGCTCACCGCTGTACGGGTCGAAGTACACCCAGTGGTCCTTGCCGCCGGCAAAGCGCGCGACCGACGGCCGCTGTCCGGTGGCATCGATACGCAGGCGTTGCAGGGGGCGTTCGCTGCCGGCCTGGAGCAGCGGCACCAGTTCACTGAGTGCAAGGGGATGCTGTCCGTCGGCATGGTGCTCGGCGATCTCGGCAAAGCCGGGATTGGCAGCGCGCAGCAGCTCGTCCTCGAAGGACAGCACGGCGCCGCTGAGGCCCATCACGGCCAGGACGGCACCTGCGGTGATGCCCAGCAGCCAGTGCAGTTGGAACAGGACGTTCTTGAACATCGAAGAAGGAGGGCCCGGGAGGCTGCCGCCCGCATCCTGCGCAACAGCAAATGAGAATTAGTCGCGGAATTCTCCGTGGCGCGTTGGCTGCGGTCAAGCCGTTGGACAGAGGCCGGGCTGTGCCTGGCCTCTGCCCCCGTCGCGGTGTACTTGGACGCAGGGACGCAGCCTTCCCTGGCTGTCGTCCCGGGTCTTCACGCAGGGCTCAGAACTTCCAGCCTACCCGCGCGTAATAGAAGCCGCCGTTGAATCCATAGGGCGAGTGCACGGGGTACTGCGCACCGGCCACCCCGCTCCAGGGGTTGTCGGCCGGCGTGCGGTCGAACAGGTTCTGCGCGCCGAGGCTGAAATACAGGCCCGAATCGAACTTCCAGCCCACCTCTGCATCCACGATCAGCGCGCTGCCGCCATAGATCGGCAGGCCCCCGTCCTCGGCGGAGATCACGCCGCTGTCCAGATGGTCTTCGTACCAGCTGCTGTAGTAATTGAAGCGCAGGTTGGCATGGAAGATCTGCCGCTGGTGGTGGATGCTGAAGTAGCCCTTGGTCCTGGGCAGCGATTTCTCCAGCTTGTAGACGCGGGCTTCGTCGATGAAGTCGGTGTCGTAGCGATCCACCTTGGTGCGGTTCCAGTTGGCGGCAAGCGAGTAGGTGGTTACCCCGCCGAAGTGATCGCTCTTGAAGCTGGTCACCAGATCCACGCCGGTCGTGGTGGTATCGAAGGCGTTGCCGAAGTAGGTCACCTGCGAGATGGAGGCGGCCTCCGCATTGCCGCCGGCCACCAGCGCCGCGCGCTCTTCCGGGGTGACCGCAAAGCTGGTGCTCAACGCGATGCGGTCTTCCACCTTGATCTGGTAGCCGTCCAGGGTGATCAGCCAGTCGCCCGCGGTCCACACCGCTCCCAGTGACACATTCCTGGACTCTTCCGGACTGAGCGGCTGGGCGCCCTTCAGTTGCGCGATCGGGTTGGTGGGCGGAAGCGTGGCAATGTCCTCCAGCGCGGTGCCGCCGAACACGGTGCTGATCTGGCTGACGTTGGCTTGGCCGGGAGTCGGTGCGCGGAAGCCGGTGTTGTAGGCACCGCGCAGGGCGAAGTGCTCGTTGAAGTCGAAACGCGCGGTGAACTTGCCGGTAGTGGTGCTGCCGAACGAATCGTAGTCCTCGTAGCGCAGCGCACCGGCCAGCAGCAGCTTGTCGGTGAGCTGGGCTTCCAGGTCGGCATAGGCCGCCCAGTTGCGGCGATCAAAGGTGCCGGCGGTGCGCGTGCTGAAACCATTGAAACCGTTGGAGCCAAGCGCGAAGCCCTGTTCGGTCAGCGGGCCGATGGCGGTGGATGGGCCATCACCGGGGCTGATCCTGAAGCTCTCCTCGCGCCATTCGGCGCCCATCGCCAGGCGCAGCGGCTGGCTGCTGAAGCTGGCCGGTATGTCCCGGCTTACGTCCACGTTGAGGTTCTTTTCGGTCTGGGTGTTACCGCCGGGTCGGAACAGCAACCCGGCCGGCTGGTCAGGCCCGAGCGACGCGTTGACGGTGTTGTAGATGGTGAATTCAATATCGTTGCGGCCCCAGGAGCCGCTTACGTCCCAGTACCACTGGCCCCACGTGCCCTTGGCGCCAGCGAACACCGAAGCGTCCTCCAGTTCGCCGCCGAAGCGTGGGGTGAAGCCACCGGGCAGACTGGAGAGGAAGGTGAAGCAGTTGGCCGGCAGTGCACCCACGGCGCCACTTACGGTGCTGTAGGGCAGCAGGCTGCCGGCGCCGTCGCGCAGGGCGATGGAAGGGCAACTGCCCACGCCGGTCAGGTTGCCCACCAGCAGCGTCTCACCCCCATCATTGGAGTACACGCCCGAACGCGCGGTGGGGTCGCGGTAGTAGAACCCGCCGTCCACCTCGCGCTTGGCATAGTTGCCGAACAGGTAGAACTCCACGTTTTCGGTGTTGTAGCCGAGGTTGGCGACCAGCTTGAGGTCGTCGTCCACCTTCGGCGATCCCCAGATCTGCGCCGGGTCGTTCACCCCGGGGTAGCCGGCCGCCGCCACCGCGGCGGCATCATCGCGCTGCACGCTGCGCGAAGTGTCGTCGGCCTTGCGCCACTCAGCCGTCAGGGTGGCGAAACCGTGCTCGGTCAGCGGAAGGCCGATCTGCGCCGAGTACTGGGTGGTAAGCCCGTCGCCCTTGTAGTACTGCCCGGCGAAGACCTCGGCAGTACCGCCTTCGCGCAGCTTCTTCAGGCCGAAGTTGAGCACGCCGGCGATGGCGTCCGATCCATATTGCGCGGCGGCACCGTCGCGCAGTACGTCGACCTGCTCCAGTGCCAGTGACGGGAACACCGAAAGGTCAGGGCCCTGCGCACCATCGGAGAGGCCATGGCCGAGGAAGGTGATCACCGCCGAGCGGTGGAAACGCTTGCCGTTGACCAGCAGCAGGGTGTTGTCCGGCGGCAGGCCACGCAGGTTGGCCGGACGCACCAGGCTGGCCGCATCGTCGATGGGAATCGTGCTGACGTTGAAGGAAGGCACCAGCACCTTGAGCTGGTCGAGGGCGTCGGTCGCGCCCTGGTTGCGGAACTCTTCACCGCTGATGATGTCGATCGGCACCGCCGACGACGACACCGTGCGCGGTTTGGTGCGGCTGCCCAGCACCGAAACGGTATCCAGGGTGGTGGCCGCGTCGGGCGTCGTCGATGTGCTGCTGTCCTGCGCCCATGCAGCGGGGCTGGTGGACAGCAGCGCGGTGGCGAGGGCCACCATTACTGCGGATGCCAAGGGCGTGATTGCGTCTGGAGCCCGAACACTTCTGCGAATTCCGTGTTTCATGCATGCACCCTGCAGTCGATTTGAGTGGTTTGTCGGTCAGTGGTTCATCCTGTTGGTTCTCCTTGCAGCCAGGGCCCTGGTCGCTAAACGTAGAATTAACAGAACGTAAACCGTACCGCAACGGATCTTTCGATTTAAGGTGCAAAGTCGCGGAATGGATCGCAGAACAGTCTCATATGTATGCTGAAAGCACGTAGTATGTGCTTCAGGCAACCATCAGGATGTCCCGTGTCTACGCTCATTGCCGATCCCGTTGCACAGGTCCGCGCCTTCAACCGCTTCTACACCCGCAGGATCGCCGTGCTCGAGGAGCGGTTGCTGCACAGCGACTTCACCCTCACCGAAGCGCGGGTGCTGTTCGAACTGGCGACGGGCCAGGGCATCACAGCTGCGCAGCTGGGCCATCAGCTGGACCTCAACGCGGGCTACCTCAGCCGGCTGTTGAGCGGGCTGCAGGCGCGCGGCCTTGTTCAACGCGAGCCATCGGTGATGGACGCGCGCGCGAACCGGCTGGTGTTGACCGAGGCGGGCCGCGCCGCCTTCGCACAGCTGGATGCAGCGTCCAGCGAAAGCATCGGTGCCATGCTGGGAGGCATCAGTGAAGCGGGATGCCAGCGCCTTCTGGAGGCGATGGGACAGATCCAGGCGCTGCTGGGAGGTACATCGTCGGGTTGCGTGCTACGCGATCCCCGCCCCGGCGACATGGGCTGGGTGATCCAGAAGCACGGCGCGCTGTATGCACGCGAATTCGGGTGGAACGCCGAGTTTGAAGCGCTGGTGGCCGACATCGTCACCCGCTACCTGCGCGAGCATGACCCGCAGACCGAGCGCTGCTGGATCGCCGAACTGGATGGCACCGCGGTGGGCTCGGTGTTCGTGGTCCGGCACGACGCGCACAATGCCAAGCTGCGGCTGCTGCACGTCGATGCCAGTGCGCGCAGGCGGGGCATCGGGCAGCGGCTGGTGGAGGAGGCGATGAGTTTCGCGCGCGCGGTGGGCTACAAGCGCATGGTGCTGTGGACCAATGCCGCGCTCACCGACGCGCGCGGCCTGTACGAACGGGCCGGTTTCGAGTTGATAGCAGAGCAGAACGAACAGCTGTTCGGCCAGCCGCAGGTGTCCCAGCTGTGGGCGCGCCCGCTGGTCTGATGCGATCGGCCGCAGCGCATGCTGCCTGGACCCGCATGCTGCCGGCGCAGGACGTTCTCCAGCAGGTTGTTGAGTGGCACCTGCACCGCCGACGCAGGCCTATGGGGCGGCCCATGCCTCGATCTCGCCGTGGGCGAACGGTCCCAGCTTCGCTTTTACCATTCGCCCCTGCGCATCGAACAACACGCTGTAAGGCAGCAAGCCTTGCGCGTTGCCGAGCTGCACGCTGGCATCGCGCGGGCCCGGTGTCTCGATCACGATCGGGTAGTCCACCGGCACCTGCTGCAGGAAACCGCGCACGTCGTCCGTGGTGTCCAGCGCCAGACCCAGCACCTGCACACCGTTGTCGCCCTGGGCATCGGCGAAGCGCGCCAGTTCGGGCATCTCTTCCACGCAGGGCGCACACCAGCTGGCCCAGACGTTGATCAGCAGCGGTCGGCCGGCAAAGCGATCGCGCAGGACCAATGGCTGTCCCGCCAGGTCCGGCAGTGTCAGCGCGGGCAACTGATCGCCCACCTGCAGCGTGGGCTTCATGGCCGTCGCCCTGGAAGCCGTCGCTGGCGCGGCAGGTGATGATGGGTCGGGTGCCAATCGATGCCCGGCCCACAGGCCCAGGCCGGCGGCCAGCACCGCTGTCCACAGCAGCGCTGGCCGTTGCCACTTCATCGTGCGGTGCGCAGCAGCGCTTCCTCGACCACCGCCTGGGTCAGCAGGGTCGGCAGCACGGTCGGCGGCGCGCCGGGGCCGTACACCACGTACAGCGGTACGCCCACCGCCTTGTGCTCTTCCAGGAACGTGGTGATCTGCGGGTCGACGTTGGTGTAGTCACCGCGCATGTACACCGCATTGGTGCGCTTGAGCAGTTCCTTGAACTCCGGCCGTGACAGCACCGCACGTTCGTTGGCCTTGCAGCTCACGCACCAGTCGGCGGTCATGTTGACGAACACCACGCGGTTGTCGGCGCGCAGGCGGTCCAGCAGCTGCGGCGAATACTCGACCACGTTGTCGCTGGCGGCCTGTGCGGCCCTCGCCGGCGGTGCCAGCTGGGTCACGCCCCAGGCCGGAACCAGCGCACCGATCGCCAGCAGCACGCCGAGCAGGGTCCCCGCACGCGAGCCGGTCCAGCGGTTGCGTTCAAACAGCCACAGGCCGAACGCGAACAGCAGCAGGCCACCCAGCACCAGCGCCATGCCGTCCACGCCGCGCTGCTTGCCCAGCACCCACAGCAGCCACAGCGCAGTGGCGTACATCGGGAAGGCCAGCACGTGCTTGAGCGTTTCCATCCACGGGCCGGGCTTGGGCAGGCGGCGTGCCAGCGCTGCCGTTCCTGCTGATCGGCTTCGTGCCAGC
>NZ_JAXBQT020000010.1:75375-105282 GCF_047520755.2 Stenotrophomonas sp. FR010
GGGGTTGGGCTGGGGGGGGGCCCGCGCGGCCACGAAGCCGATCAGCAGGAACGGCAGCGCCAGGCCCAGGCCGAGGAACAGGAACACGGTCATCGCCTTCAGCGGCGGGGCAATGAAGGCGTAGGCGATCGCACCGCCCATGAACGGGCCGACGCAGGCACTGCCGACCACGCAGGCCAGCGCACCGGTGAAGAAGTCACCGGCCGGGCCGCTGCGGCTGGCCAGCGACTGGCCAAGGTTGCCGATGCCGCCGCCGAGGGTGAACACGCCGGACAGGCTCAGGCCCACCGCGAACATGATGTAGGCCAGTGCCGCCACCACGCCCGGGTGCTGCAACTGGAAGCCGATGCCGACGGCGTTGCCGATCGCGCGCAGGCTGACCATCAATGCGCCGATCACGGCGAACGCGACCAGCACGCCCAACGTGTACCAGAGCGCGTGGCTGCGGGCGCGCTGCGGGCTTTCGCCGCTCTGCGCCAGGCTCAGCACCTTCAGCGACAGGATCGGCAGCACGCAGGGCATCAGGTTCAGCACCAGTCCACCGGCCAGCGCCAGCAGCAGCACCCAGACGAACGAACGGTCCGGGTTTGGGGTGGTCGCCGGCGGACGCGTGCGCAGCGCATTGTCACCACGCGCGTCGGTGGCGAACGCGTTGCCTGCGCCCTGGCCGCCCGTGGCGGCGGGAGTGGCGTTGCCGTCGTTGGGTACGGTCGGCAGCAGGCGCAGCGGTACGCCATTGGCGGATTCACGCGGCGCACCGGCAGCGCGCAGCGCATTGACGGCTTCCTCGCGCACTGGCGCCTGGCCGGTGCCGGCGTTGAGCTTGCCGGCCGGAATCGACAGCTTCACCCGACGGGTCATCGGCGGGTAGCAGATACCATCGGTCTGGCAGCCCTGGAAGGTCACCACCAGGGTGCTGTCGACCGCATCAGTAACGGTGCGGCGCAGCGGCAGCGGCACTTCCACCTGGTTGAAGTACACCGAGACATCGCCGAAGTGCTCGTCGCGATGCGACTGCGCGGCCGGCCAGCGCGGCTTGTCGGCGAGCACGCCGGCGCTGCCTTCCAGCTTCAGCGAAGTGCGGTCGCGGTACAGGTAGTAGCCGGGTGCCGGGCTGAAGCGCAGCAGCAGGGTGTTGCCGTCGCTGGCGATGGCATCGAAGCCGAACGCCTGTTCCGACGGCAGCGGCAGCGCCTGGCTGTTGTTGGCCGCGCCCGGCAGGCGCAGGCCACCGCTGTTGCCGGCACCGGCCAGCGGGTTGTTGAACGGACTGGCGGCACCGGTACGCGCGGCAGGCACCGCGGCCGCCGCACCGGCACCCGGCAGGGTGACCTGCACCACGCGCTTCTGCGGCGGGTAGCAGACGCCGGCATCGGCGCAGCCCTGGTAGCGGACTTCCAGGCTGATGGTGCCGGCGGCGTCGGTCGGCGTGCCGGGCAGGGTGGCCTGCAGGCGCTCGCGATAGGTTTCGACCTCGCCGAAGAAATCATCGTGGTGCCTGTCACCCTTGGGCATCTGCAGCGTGCCGGCATTGAAGGCCGGATCCGCCTTGACGCTGGTGCGGTGGCGATACAGGTAGTAGCCCGGTGCGATCTTGAACTGCAGTTGCACCTGGCCCCGTTCGGGGGCAGTGGCGGTCAGCGCGAACGCCTGGTCCACCGGCAGCAGGTCCTTCTCATCCAGGGCCAAGGCGGGCAGCGAGAGCCACAACAGGGCGCACAAGGCAGCGCCACGCGCAAACAGAGTCTTCAATCAGTGTCCTCCCGGGTCTGTGCCCGGATCCAGTCCAGATACGCCGGCAGGCCGGCCCGGGTTTCGACCGCGATGCACTCCGGGAGTTCATACGGATGCAGTTCGACGATCCGGGCGATTGCGTCATCGACGCGGCTCGCGGTGGTCTTTACCAGCAGCTGCAGCTCGGCATCGGTGGTCACCTCGTCCTGCCAGCGGTAGGTGGACTGCACGCCATCAAGGCGGGTCACGCACGCGGCCAGGCGCTCGCCGACCAGCGCGTGCGCGATGCGCTCGGCACTGGCCCGGTCCGGGCAGGTGGTCAACAGCAGCAGCACGGGATCGACGGTCGGCATGACCGTCGAGTATAGGGCCGCCGCCGGGCCCTGACCCGGCGGCGGCAGTGGACCGCAGCGTTGCGCGGTCAGTTGGCCAGCTGGCAGGTGGCTGGCTTGGCCGAGGTGAACAGGGCCGGGGTGGCCCACTCGGGGTGATCGATGAACGGGTTGCGATTGCCCTGGAAGCTGTAGACCACGTCATTGCGGGCACGCTCGGCATCATCCGGCGGATCGGACAGGTGCCAGTCGATCAGCGTCGACAGCAGGCCCATGTAGGCCGGCGAACTGCTGGTCTTGACGATCTTGCTGCGGTCGTCGGTCAGCTCCAGGTCCGGCTCGGACTGACCGGTGGCCGCATCCTTGCCACCCTCATAGCGGATCGCCATGTACATCACCGCACGCGCCATGTCGCCCTTGCGCTTGCCCCACACCTCGAAGGTGCCGGTGTTGCCGTCCGGCGTGCGCACCCAGTTGGAATTGCCCGGGTAGCCACCGCTGCCGCCGCCCTGCCCATTGTTGGCTTCGGTGGCACGCTCGCCGCAGCTGGCATCGCACTTGGCGAACGGCTTGTTGCCACGGTCGGCGTTCCACTGCGCGTCGGTCAGGTACAGCATGTGGGTGTCGGTGTACGGCGCGTAGGGCAGGCCCTTGTCACCGGTGGTGGTGGCAAAGCCCAGCGAGTTCGGCCAGGTGTGCTCGCGGTTGTAGGTCAGGCCGCTGCCGGTGCCCGCACGATCACTGACCTTGGCGTAGCTGCGGTTGCGGTAGGCATCGAGGATGCGGTTCGGGTTGTTCGGATCCTCGTCGGCGATTTCCAGGATGGTCCAGGTGCTGGTGCCCGAGCCGCTGTACGGGTAAGCGGTATGGCCCTTGATGGTGGCGTGCAGCGAGCAGCGCAGCTGGCTGGGGCTGCTGGTGTTGACCCTGGAGTAGTAGCCGGCCGGCACGCCCGGGTTGCCCGGGTCCGGATTGCCGCCGGTGCTGGCCACGGTGAAGGCGATGCGGCTGTCGGCGGCCGGATGCGCGCCCTGCAGGTCGGTGATGCGCGCGGCGCGGATGTCGAAGCGGCAGGCTTCACCGGCCACCAGCGCGGTGTTGGTGGACAGCTTCACGCTGCGGCCGCTGGCCGGGAAGGTCAGCGGCACGCTGCCGGAGGTGCCGCAGCTCAGGGCGAAGGCGCCACTGGCCAGGTTCACCGTCTCGCTGAACACCACTTCCAGGTCGGCGGCAGCGGGGAAGGTACTGCTGCCCTGCGCCGGGGTGGTGGTGGAGACTGACGGCGGCGTGTTGGGGCCTGGCGTGCCGCCGCCGCTGAAGGTCTGGCCGTTGTTGCAGATGCCGAACGTCTGCCCGGCCGATTCGGCCCAGGTGAAGTGGGCGTACTGGCTGCCGCTGCCGGTCAGCTGCAGTGACGTACCCGGCGCGGTGCTGTTGCTTTCGGCCACCGGGATGTTCTGGCTGGTCATGCCCGCGGCAGGGCCGCCGGAGGCGGTGATGGCACCCTCGTAGCTGAGGAACTGGACCACCTTGCCGCTGGCATCGACCAGGGCGATGCCGTCGTTCGGACCATTCTGGAGGCCGTTGGTCGGGTAGTTGACCACGGCGATGGTGGCGCTGCCGCAGCCGGCGGCGGTGCCGGCCGGGACCGGATTGTTGGCGTAGACGGTGGCGGCCGACGGGTTGCTGCCGTTGTAGAGGTACAGGCGGTAGCCGGACAGGTCCTCACCGGCAGTGGCTACGACCTCGATCGCCTCGCCGACGTCACCGGCGGCGGTGCTGTCGTCGTAGTGCAGTTCATTGATGAAGACCTCGGCCTGGACCGGCGCAGCGGCCAGCGCCAGCAGGCAGGCGGCGGCAAGCGGGGACAGCAATCGCATCGACTACTCCTTGTGATTGGGAATGCCTGACCGAGCCTAAGGCCGATCCAGTGACACTTTGGCGTAAATGAACGTCAGATATCTGACAGTGCGACGCTTGTCACCGAAATTGATCTGGACCGACGCCTTGGCCGAGGCGCGCGGGCGAAAAAATTTTTTCATTCCGCCCTTGAAAGGGGGCGGCAGGGCTCCATCTCTGCCCTGCTCCCGACGTTGTCGGGTTTCTTCACGTGCGGTTCTGGCACTCGCCTGGGGTGAGTGCTAACATCGCCGGACTTTTTTAGACCAATCAATCACTTAAGAGGTCTCCTATGAGCATCAAGCCGCTGCACGACCGCGTTGTGGTCAAGCCGATCGAAGCCGACGAAATCTCCGCCGGTGGCATCGTCATCCCCGACTCGGCCAAGGAAAAGTCCACCAAGGGTGAGGTCGTGGCCGTCGGCCCGGGCAAGCCGCTGGACAACGGCAACGTGCGCGCGCCGTCGCTGAAGGTCGGCGACAAGGTCATCTACGGCCAGTACGCCGGCAGCTCGTACAAGAGCGAAGGCGTCGAATACAAGATCCTGCGCGAAGACGACGTGCTCGCCGTTATCGGCTGAGCCCCGGCGCGACCTGTTTCAACCTGATCCCAAACTCCCAGCCGCCGGGCATCGTCCGGCGCTACCAATGAGGTAAATGCAATGGCTGCCAAGGATATTCGTTTCGGTGAAGACGCCCGTTCGCGCATGGTGCGCGGCGTCAATGTTCTCGCCAATGCCGTCAAGGCCACCCTGGGCCCGAAGGGCCGCAACGTCGTGCTGGAAAAGAGCTTCGGCGCCCCGACCATCACCAAGGACGGCGTCTCCGTCGCCAAGGAAATCGAACTGGCTGACAAGTTCGAGAACATGGGCGCGCAGATGGTGAAGGAAGTCGCGTCGCGCACCAACGACGATGCCGGCGACGGCACCACCACCGCCACCGTGCTGGCCCAGGCCCTGATCCGCGAAGGCGCCAAGGCCGTTGCCGCCGGCATGAACCCGATGGACCTCAAGCGCGGTATCGACAAGGCCGTTTCGGCTGCCGTCGCCGAGCTGAAGAACATCTCCAAGCCGACCGCCGACGACAAGGCGATTGCCCAGGTCGGTACCATCTCGGCCAACTCGGACGAGTCGATCGGCCAGATCATCGCTGACGCGATGAAGGAAGTCGGCAAGGAAGGCGTCATCACCGTTGAAGAAGGCTCGGGCCTGGACAACGAGCTGGACGTGGTCAAGGGCATGCAGTTCGACCGCGGCTACCTGTCGCCGTACTTCATCAACAACCAGCAGTCGCAGACCGCTGACCTGGATGACCCGTTCATCCTGCTGCACGACAAGAAGATCTCCAACGTCCGTGACCTGCTGCCGGTGCTGGAAGGCGTCGCCAAGGCCGGCAAGCCGCTGCTGATCGTGGCCGAGGAAGTTGAAGGCGAAGCGCTGGCGACCCTGGTGGTCAACACCATCCGTGGCATCGTCAAGGTCGTGGCCGTCAAGGCCCCGGGCTTCGGCGACCGTCGCAAGGCGATGCTGGAAGACATGGCCGTGCTGACCGGCGGCACCGTGATCTCCGAAGAAGTCGGCCTGTCGCTGGAAAAGGCCACCATCAAGGACCTGGGCCGCGCCAAGAAGGTGCAGGTCTCCAAGGAGAACACCACCATCATCGACGGCGTCGGCGACAAGGCCAACGTTGATGCACGCGTGGCGCAGATCAAGACCCAGATCCAGGACACCTCCTCGGATTACGATCGCGAGAAGCTGCAGGAACGCGTGGCCAAGCTGGCCGGCGGCGTTGCCGTGATCAAGGTCGGCGCCTCGACCGAAATCGAAATGAAGGAAAAGAAGGATCGCGTCGACGACGCCCTGCACGCCACCCGTGCAGCCGTTGAAGAAGGCGTGGTCCCGGGCGGCGGCGTTGCCCTGGTCCGCGCGATCACCGCGCTGGCCGGCCTGAAGGGTGCCAACGAAGACCAGAACCACGGCATCCAGATTGCCCTGCGTGCGATGGAAGCCCCGCTGCGCGAGATCGTGGCCAACGCTGGCGACGAGCCGTCGGTCATCATCAACAAGGTCAAGGAAGGCACCGGCAGCTTCGGCTACAACGCGGCCACCGGCGAGTTCGGCGACATGCTGCAGTTCGGCATCCTGGACCCGACCAAGGTGACCCGTTCGGCCCTGCAGAACGCGGCCTCGATCGCCGGCCTGATGATCACCACCGAAGCCATGGTTGCCGAAGCTCCGAAGAAGGACGAGCCGGCCATGGGCGGCGCTGGTGGCATGGGTGGCATGGGCGGCATGGGCGGCATGGACTTCTAAGTCCACGCCTCCGGCGGTCGTTGCCGGCCTCGGTCGGCACGCCTTCCCGATGTGATGTAAAGAAGAACCCCGCCGCAAGGCGGGGTTTTTCGTTGCCCGGTTGCCGTCGCCGCAGTGCATCGCTACGCTCGGTAACCATGCCTACTTCGTTCATCGTCGTTGACGACTTCCTTTCTCCCGCCGATGCGCAGGGGTTGCGCCAGGCGGCACTGGGCCTGGACTATCCCGTCCAGGAGGGCGCATTCCCCGGCCGCAATTCACAGCAGCGGCTGGAGTTGGAGGGACTGTCCGGTGCGGTCTCGCGACTGGTCAACGAACCGCTGCGGCCGGTCAACCCGCTGCAGTCGCACGGCAAGTTCCGCCTTACCCTCGCCGGCGACATCGGCCGCGCCAAGGTACACGCCGACCACTCGCACTGGTCGGGCATTCTCTACCTGAGTGCACCGGAGCACTGCGAGGGCGGCACCGAGTTCTTCCGCCATCGCCGTACCGGCACCGAGCGCATGGCGCTGGACGCGGCGGAGCTGGCCGCATTGGGCTACGCCAACGGCGGCGACATGCATCGCGACATCATCGAGCGCGACAGCAACGACGACAGCCAGTGGGAAATGACCATGCGCATTCCGATGCGCTTCAACCGGCTGGTGCTGCTGCGGCCCTGGTTCTGGCACACCGCCGGGCCGGCGTTCGGTGATCGACCGGAGAATGGCCGGCTGGTGTACCTGATGTTCTTCGAGCAGGCGCGCTGAGGAGTGCCATCCACGCATGGCGTGGATGCTCCCCCCTGGCCGCGTTCGCCATGCAGGCGTGATCGCACCCTCATTCGACGAATGCCTTCGCCGCACCATACTCCCACTGCCACGGCACGCCGGTATCGCCCAGTACGAATGCCACCAGTGCCGGGAACGCAGCTTCCGCCCGTACATCGTTGCCCAGAATCACCACGCAGCTTTTGTGCCGTTCGATGCACACCAGCGTGTTGCCGACCGCATCGTCGTGGCCGCCCTTGTAGAAGCCTGCGCCCTGCGGGCCGCGGAACGTCACCACGCCCAGGCCCGCGGCCAGATCCTTGCGTTGCTGCGCCACGGGCAGCTCCGGCTGCAGCGTGGGGAACTGGCTGGCGGTGGTGATCGGCAGCTGCGGCCGCACCAGTTCCCTGCGCATTGCAGGCGACAGCCCATCGCCGCGGACATAGCCGGCGGCGAAGCGCGCCATGTCGGCGATGGTGGTATCCATCGAACCGGCCGCACGCACGCGGCTGCGTTCATCGTGCGGCTCGGCCGTGCCTTCCGCTGTCCAGCCATCGGCCAGGTTGGCGGCGAAATCCTCACGCCACATCATGCTGGTGCGGACCATGCCGAAGCGGTCGAATACCTGCCGCTGCATCAATGCACCCACGTCCTGGTCAAGCCGTCCACGCTCGATCACGAACTGCAACAGGATCAGCCCTTCGCCGGAATAGCCGTAGCGGCTGCCGGGATCGAAGTGGAACCTCAGCCGGCCATCCGGTTCGAGAAAGCCGAAGTTGGCGAAGCCACTGGAATGGTTGAGCAGCAGGCGCGGGGTGAGCTGGCGCCAGCGCGCATCATCGGCCAGTACGCTGTAGTCGGCGTACTTCTTCGGCTCCGGCGGGTAGTCCGGCAGCGGCTTGTCCAGCGCCGTGGCGATGCTGGCGTCCAGCTCGATCCGCGCATCCTGGGCAAGCTGTGCGACCAGGTGGCCGAACGCCATCTTGGTCAGCGAGGCGGCGTACATCACGGTATCGGTGCGCAGCGGCTCGCCTGCGGCGTTGCGTTCGCCGTAGGCGGCCACGTGTACCACCTTGCCGCCATCGATCACCGCCAGCGCCATCCCGCGCGCATGCGCCGCCTGCATCAGCCGCTGTGCTTCGGCATCGATGCGCGCGGGCGAGGGTAGCGGCGGCCCGGCCAGCACGGCCGGCGGGAGCAGCGTCAGCAACAGCAGGACAGCACGGCGCATGCGTGGAACTCCTGGCGGGACGTGGCGCGATGCTACGCCTGCCAGCTCCCGCCGTCATGCGCCGGACGTCAGCCGGGTCGGCGCAGGCAGATCCGCGCGGCACCCGCACCGATGTCCACCTGGCCACCGCGCATCGCGTCGGCACCGAGGATCAAGGCCGGTCGCGCCTCCAGGCCGATCGCCCTGAACACCGGCAGTTCGCTGATCCGGACCTCCATCGGCGGGTGCTGCCAGTTGCCGCCGGTCATGCCGGGCAGGGTGTACAGCCAGGTTGCCTGTGCACCGCCACCCAGCCCCTCGGTGCCCTCTTCACGTGCACGCACCCGAGCATCGCTGCCGTCGGTGCGCAGGCCCAGTGCGCGGGCTGCTTCGGCGTTGAGGACGGTCTGCGCGGCACCGGTGTCGACCACGGCGATGGCGTCCACGCCGGGCGTACCCAAGGCAAGCGTGATGAAGCCGAACTGGCGCAGGCCGTCATCGCGGCCGGGCAGCGCATTGGGTTGGCAACCCGGCCCTTCCAGGTCCAAGCCGCCGGGTGTCCACAGCGCCAGTTGATTGCGGCCGAAGTCCCAACGGGTGTCCCAGCGCCCGGTCAGGTCGTTGCCGATCAAGCCGTCAATGGCCGGATCATCGCCCTTCGCCAGCGATGACAGGTCGACCTGCATGCCGCTGGCCTTCAATTGCCAACTGCCCAGCTGCCACGCTGTGCTGCGCATGCGCTGCAACCGCGCCGCCTTCGCGCTCGCGCCCTGGGCCTGCGACATTGCCGCTTCCGCATCCTGCAAACCATAGCGCCGCACTACGCGTGCATCGACCAGGGTTGCCCCGGCGGCACTGTCGACCACGAAGCGCAGCGGCTCTGAACGCCCGTCCAGCGAGACGGCCACTGCCGGATGACCGCCCTGCATCCACATCGGCAGGACGTGCTCGGCGGCATCGGAGGCGAGCGCCGGCAAGGGGATGGCGAACAGGGGCATCAGGAACAGGCGCAAGGGGAGACTCCGCAGTGATCGTGGGCGACCATTGGCGCGCAGCGGCGTATCACCGCGATATCGGCATTGATACCGTCCTGATACACAGGTGCGGGATACTGAGGCAATGAACACTCCCATCCGCGTCATCGTCGTCGATGACGATGCCAGCATTCGCGACGCCATCGCCGACCACCTGCTGCTGCACGGCTACCAGGTGCGTGTGGCGGCGGATGCAACAGCGCTGGACGTGTTGCTGCAGGTTGAACGTCCTGACCTGATCATCCTCGACTGGATGATGCCCGGTGAGGATGGCCTGTCGGTTTGCCGCCGGCTGCAGGCGCGGGCGATCCCGATCCTGATGCTGTCGGCGATGGGGGCCGCGCCGGATCGCGTGATCGGCCTGGAGATGGGCGCGGACGACTACCTAGCCAAGCCGTTTGACCCGCGCGAGCTGTTGGCGCGGGTTCGCGCGCTGCTGCGCAGGCAGGACAAGCTGCGCGCACAGGTGGCCAGCGAGCTGCGGTTTGATGGCTGGCGATTGCTGCCTGACCAGCGTCGCCTGTTCGCGCCGGATGGCGCCGAACTGGTGCTGAGCCGCGGTGAATTCTCCCTGCTGCTGGCACTGGCTGAACGTCCCGGGCGGGTGCTGGCGCGCGAACAGCTGCTGCAGTTGAGTCGCGGAGAAGCCAGCGACAGCGTGGACCGTGCCGTCGACCTTGCGATCAGCCGCCTGCGCCGCAAGCTCGGGCAGGCCGCGTCCGGCGCTGAAGCCCTTGTGCAGACACTGCGTGGCGAAGGGTACCGCTTCAACGCGGAGGTAGGGGTGTTGTGAGCAGCCGGTGGTCAACCACCCGCTGGATCGCGATGCTGGCCTTGGCCAGCCTGCTGCTGGCAACCCTGGTCAGCGTGGCGGTAGTGGGGTGGATGCCCCGGCCCGCGCCGCCACCGATGCGGCTGGACCATGCGATGCAGGTGCTGCGTGGGGAACAGGCGCCGGCGCCACTGGGATTGCATATGTCAACGCAGGACGCGCCACCCCGGGGCAGCGCCAGTGACTGGCTCACCCAGTTGGCGGCGCTGCAGATGGACCTGCCGGCCGGGAATGTACGCCTGGTGTGGACGGGGCAGGGCAGGGCGCCCGATGTGCAGGTCATCGAGGGTGGCGCGGTACTGGACGCCTCCGCTCGTGCTGGCGTGCTGAAATCGCAGGCCGCGTTGCTGACCGCCATGCAGTGGCCGCCGTTCGAACTGGGGATGCGGCAAGCCGATGGCCGATGGCGGGTGGTCGGCAGCGACCACAGTGACCTGGCGGCCTGGCGCCGCCAGGTGATGCTCGCCCTGCTGGGCGGTGCGATCCTGCTGGCCCCTCTGGCGGCGTGGGCGGCGATCCGGTTGGGCCGCCCGCTGCGACGCCTGGCTGAAGCCAGCGCACGGGTCGACCTGCAGGCCGAAACGCCATTGCCTGATGACGGTCCACGCGAAGTGCAGGTACTGGCCACAGCGATCAGCACTGGTCGCGAACGTCTGCGCGCCCAGGCACGGGACATGACGCATATGCTGGCGGCCGTGGCGCATGACCTGCGCACGCCCTTGACCGGCCTGCGCCTGCGCGCGGAGTTCGCTCCCGCGCCACAGGCTGCCAGGATGGTGGCAGACATCGAGCGCATGGATACGATGATCGAGCAGGTGCTCGACTACGCACGCGGTGAGCTGCAGCCGTTGCAGATGCGGATGCTGGATCTTTCAGCGCTGCTGGAGGACTGCGTGCAGGCGGCGCTGCTGCGCGGGGTCGACATTTCCCTTCAGGGCCCGGATACGTTGCCGTGGCATGGCGATGCGCTGCTGCTCCGGCGCGCGGTCGACAATCTCATCGACAACGCCGAGCGCTACGCGGGCGCCGTGGAGCTGTGGGTCGCCATGGCGGGGGATGGAGTGCAGCTGGACGTGATGGACCGCGGCCCTGGCATCGCCGAGATCGATCGCGCACGCCTGCTGCAACCGTTCCAGCGCAGCGAGGGCTCGCGTAGCCGCGCCACCGGGGGCGCCGGACTTGGACTGGCCGTGGCTGCAAACGTGGCGAAGCGCCACGCGGGCGAACTTCAGCTGCTGCACCGCGAGGGCGGGGGGCTGATCGCGCGGCTGCTGCTGGGACGCACTTCCTGAGTCAACTCCGATTTGCTTCCACTGGCCATTCCTCGATATGATTAGGTGCCTAATCATTCAGTGAGGAAAGGATGATCGAAGCCAAGCATCAGGCGTTGCTGGAGGAAGCGCAGCGGCGCGGCCACGCCAACATCGCGCAGCTGCGCCTGTGCTTCCAGCTGCTCTCGTTGTCCTCGTCGATCGATCGCGACTGCGCTGCACGGTTGGCACCGCACGGGCTCAGCGAGGGTCGCTTCATCGTGCTGTTCCTGCTGCACGGGGCCGGCGGCGCATTGGCGCCGCACGCGCTGGCCGAGCGCGCTGGCGTGACCCGGGCCACCATCAGCGGCCTGCTCGATGGCCTGCAGCGCGAAGGCCTGCTGCAGCGTCGCAGCGATGACGAGGATGGCCGTCGTCTGCAGATCGTGTTGACCGCACCGGGCAAGCGTTTGGCCGAGTCGCTGTTCGAGCGGCACACACAATGGATCAGCGGCCTGTTCAACGGCCTGGATGCTGATGAACGGCAGCAGCTGTCACAACTGCTGCACAAGGTGTGGCAGCACACGGACACCGGGCGGGAAGCCTCCGCATGAGCACGCCCATTCCCGCGGAACGGCTGCGTGCACTCAACAGCGGTGGTGCCGCTGCCACGCATCTGGCCGAATGCCTGGCAGTGGATTTCGCCGCGCTGTTGCAGGGGGTGGCACCTGTGCTCGAGCCGGAAGCGCTGCAATGTATGCGCGACGCCTCCGGCAAGGGCATCACCCAGCGCATGGCGCTGGCGGCGCGGTTGCTGCACGAATCCGGGCAGGGTGATCCCGCGCACTGGCAGGCACACGCATCAGACACCGTGCGTGGCTGGGCCTGCTACCTGATTGGCAGCAATGCCGGCGCGGCGCTGCCGGCCAAGCTGCGGGCGATGCGTCCGCTGGCTGACGACCCGCACTTCGGCGTGCGCGAATGGGCATGGCTGGCGCTGCGCAGCGACATCGTTGCCGCACCGTTGCAGGCGCTTGAGTACCTGCAGGTGTGGACGCAGGAAGCATCGCCTTACCTGCGCCGCTTCGCCTGCGAAGCGCTGCGCCCACGAGGCGTGTGGTCCACGCATATCGCGCTGTTCAAGCAGCATCCAGAACTCGCGTTGCCGATGCTGGAAGCAATGGCTAACGACCCGGAGCGCTACGTGCAGGACTCGGTCGGGAACTGGCTCAACGATGCCGGCAAGACTCGCCCGCAGTGGCTGCGTGAGCTGTGCGCACGATGGCAACAGCAGCACCCTGGCGATGCCAATGCCTACATCCGCAAACGCGCCATGCGCTCGTTGCGGTAGTGCCGGCCGCTGGCCGGCAACCTCATCAACCTCAAGGAAGGCCTTCCAGGTCCTACACCCTCATCGAGCTCTACACCGCTCTGGCCACCTTGTAACAGCGCCTCCGGAGGCGCATGGCACATGCGTCTGTCACCCGGACGCGGTAAACAGGACATTGCCCATGTCCATCCGCAGGGAAGTTGATCATGCAGAGCACGCTCCAGGTAACGCTGTACGGCCCGCAGGGCGATACGCCGTCACTGCAGCTGCCGCAGATGGAAGGGCCCGCGGTGGCCATCCCGGAAGCGGTACTGCGCCGGCTGGTGTCCGATCTCTACACCACCCGTTCCCTACTCAATCCCGAGCAGCTGGACGAGGCCCGGCAGGAGCTGGACCGCGTGCTGGAGCGCTGGGCCGACATCCACGAAGGCCTGCTGCTGGACGTGGAAGTGCATGGCAGATGAGCGACCTTGCACGGCGGCCACCGCGTGGGCTGCGCGGTCAGGCGCATCACTGAACCGCGCCCCCAGTTGCGGATGAAACATTTTGCACTGCGCAAAAGCTGTGCTATCAATAGATCCCATGAACGCAGCCGCTACCCGCTTTTACTGGTATTACTTTCCGAAGCCACTGGCGGAGGAAGGACTGCGCTCACCCTGAAGAAAGCTTCAGACGCATTCCCGAAAGCCGCCAGCGAACCTGGCGGCTTTTTTCATGCCGCCACGCTGGGGACCCCCAACGTTCCGGAGATCTCCTGCAATGCCCCCGCACACCGACGACCTGCGTATCCGCACCATCGAACCGCTGACACCGCCCGCCCAGCTGCTGGCGATGCTGCCCTGTGACGATGAGGCTTCCGACACCGTCAGCGCCTCGCGCGCGGCCCTGCACCAGATCCTGCACGGCCGTGACGACCGCCTGGCGGTGGTGGTGGGCCCGTGCTCGATCCATGACCCCAACGCCGCCATCGAGTACGCCCAGCGCCTGAAGCCGCTGCGCGACGCGCTGGCTGGCGAGCTGGAAATCGTCATGCGCGTGTACTTCGAGAAGCCGCGCACCACGGTGGGCTGGAAGGGCCTGATCAACGACCCGGACCTGGACGGCAGCTTCAGGATCGACAAGGGCCTGCGCATCGCCCGTGGCCTCCTGCGCGACATCAACAAGCTCGGCCTGCCGGCCGGTGTTGAATTCCTCGATGTGATCTCGCCGCAGTACATCGCCGACCTGGTGGCATGGGGCGCGATCGGCGCACGCACCACCGAAAGCCAGGTGCATCGCGAGCTGGCTTCGGGGCTGTCGTGCCCCGTCGGCTTCAAGAACGGCACCGATGGCAACGTGAAGATCGCCGCCGACGCAGTGGGTGCGGCATCCAACCCGCATCATTTCCTGTCGGTCACCAAGCAGGGTGGCACTGCCATCGTGTCGACCACCGGCAACCCGGATTGCCATGTGATCCTGCGCGGTGGCAAGCAACCGAACTACGACGCTGGCAGCGTGGCTGAGGCCTGCCAGGTGCTGGCCAAGGCCAAGCTGCCGGCGCGCCTGATGATCGATGCCAGCCATGCCAACAGCCTGAAGAACCCCGAGAACCAGCCGAAGGTGATCGACGACATCGCCGCTCAGATGGAAGACGGCGAACAGCGCATCGTGGGCGTGATGATCGAGAGCCATCTGGTCGGGGGCCGCCAGGAACTGGTGGAAGGCCAGCCGCTGGTCTACGGGCAGAGCATCACCGATGGCTGCATCGACTGGGACACCACCGTGACCGTGCTGGAGCGACTGGCTGCGGCCGTGCGTGCCCGTCGTGAAGTGAAGGTGTCCGAAGCGGCGTGAATGAAGCCGCCTGATGGCGGCACGTGTGTGGATGGCGGCCAGCGCCTGCGGGGGTGCGGCCGCGATCAGGGCCGGCCGGAGTTGGAGACCGGCCCATCTGCACCGGCGATGCGCCTGGCGCTGCGCATGAGCGACAGCGCCAGGTACATCGCCGGGGTGGTGCAGTCGATCCGCGCCCAGCATGGAACCCCAGGCGAACGCGAACCTCAATGCACTTCGTCGTGGTACACGAACTTCGGCATTTCCCAGCGGTAGTGGATCGCCAGCAGGCGCAGCGCGAAGCCGCCGCCCAGGCAGCACAGGATCGCGGTGGCGTCGGCCACGCCCCAGTGCAGCAGCAACAGGTACGCCGCGCCGGTCAGCAGCGCGATGATCGCGTACAGCTCCTTCTGGAAGATCAGCGGCACCTCGTTGCAGAGGATGTCGCGCAGCACGCCGCCGAACGCGCCGGTCAGCATGCCGGCGATCAGCACGATCGGCATCGCATGGCCGGCTTCGCGCGCGATCGAGCAGCCGATCAGGGTGAAGGCGATCAGGCCCAGTCCGTCGAGTACCAGGAAGGTGCGGCGGAAGTGGTGCATCCAGCGTGCCACCCAAGTGGCGATCAGCGCCGCGCATACGGTGAACCCCAGGTACTCGGGATGCTTCACCCAGCCCAGCGGATAGTGGCCGAGCAGGATGTCGCGCAGTGATCCACCACCGAGGGCAGTGACACAGGCGATCATGACCACACCGAACAGGTCCATGCGGCGGCGGCCGGCAGACAGTGCGCCGGTCATGGCTTCGGCGGAAATGGCAATCAGGTAGATGATGGACAGCAGCATGGAACAGGCTCCGGGCGCGGTGGGGCCGGCCATGCGCGACTACCGCCACTGCCTGCGCAATGACGGGATGACGATGACCGGTGCCGCTCCCGCTGTCCTTTTGCCTGAGAGTTCAGCGGCGTTGGCCACGTGCCCCTTCGGCGGATCGTCCCGGGCATGCCCGGTGACCTCTCTCCAGCTCGGCGAGTCGAATGCATGGTTGGTGGGATTCCAGCCCACCGGCCTGAGCGATCATGGGAGCCTGCGCCTTCGGCGGGCGCCAGCGCGGCGCCTCTCTCCTGCATTCGGGCGCCAGTATATCCGCTGCAGTGCAGCACGGCATAATCCGGGCATGGCCCCGTCCCTCCGCCCGTGGTTCCTGTACCTGCTCGAATGCCGCGATGGCAGCTATTACGCCGGCATCAGCACCGACGTGGATGCGCGTTTCGCCGCCCACCAGGCCGGCAAGGGCGCGCGCTACACCCGGGCCCGGCCACCGCTGCGCGTGCTGGCCGTGCGCGAATACCCGGACCGGGCCGCCGCCTCACGCGCCGAGTGGCAACTCAAGCAGCAGCCCCGCGAACGCAAGCTGGCCTGGCTGCAGGCGCCGGTCCTGTAGATCCACGCCACGCGTGGATGGGCTACCCGGCCCATGCGATGATCGCCCCGCGCCCAGAGCTGGAGACCCGGATGTCCACGATCGCCCTGCTGTTCGCTCTTTCCGCAGCAACGAGCCCCACCGCCGACCCGGCCACCATCGCGGCCATCGAAGCCACCTGCCACGACTACGTCGACGGCCAGCTGGAGGCCGACCCGCAGCGCGTCGCCCGTTCCCTGCACCCGGACCTGGCCAAGCGCGCGGTCCTCGGTGATACACCCGATGAGCGCCTTGGCCTGCGCCGGATGTCGAAGGAAGAACTGGTCTCGCTGACGAAGCAGGGCGCGCTGAAGACGCCGAAGGATCAATGGGATCGCCGCTGCACGGTGCTGGACGTGACCGGCAACGCGGCCTCGGTGCGGCTGGAAACCCCGTGGTTCGTCGACTACTTCCACATGGGGCGCTTCGACCAGCGCTGGGTCATCGTCAACGCGCTGTGGTACCCGAAACCGAAGGCACAGTGAGCGATGCGTGCCGCCGGCAAAGCATGGATCTCCGTCGTCGTGCTGGTCGCCGGCATCGCGCTGCTGCCTGGCCTGCTGTACCTGCTCGGGCTGGCATTGGCAGGCGGTCGGCCGACGCCGGCCGACCGTGCGCCCAGTGGTGTGGCTGCGTGTAGCAGCGAGCCACGGGCGGGATACCAGCCGATGAACCCCTGGCGCTTTACCGCCCAGTTCTTCGACAAGGACGCGATGAAGAAGGTGCCTGAAGTGGAGCGGGAGGCCTTCTGGATTGCCCGGCGCTACCTGTGGCGGCAACCGCAGCGCGGCATGCTGCGCTGGCATCTCAGCAGTACCGCACTGACGATCTGGATCACCCGGCATTGGAGTGCCGCGCAGATTGCCGACACCGCGAGGAAGGAGGACTTCTGCCGGACCTGGTCGAAACGGCGGGTGCCCGGTGGCCCGATGAGGAAGTAGAGCCACGCGGTGTGCGAATGGTCCTACTCTCCGCTACGCTGTGTCGTATACGGCACTAAAGTGAATTCGTAGCACGAAACCTCTCGTTTGCCGCTGAGCAACTTGTCTGGAAGTCGCGACTGCGAAAAATCACCTTATCCCAGACGCCCGGCTTGATTTCATCCCGGTCTGTGGCCAGGCACAGTGGGTGGAATAGTTGCCACGAAAGTTGAATTGCGGAAGGCTGATGCCATCAGACAGACAGCACACTCATGAGAAAGCAGATCAGATGCATTGTTTCGAGCGAATCTCCGGGTGTCAGCAGAACGCTCGATATCTTTGAAATTAACCGTATGTTGGACTGCTACCTGCAGACGAAGATCGAGCAGGTGAACGTTGCGGATCTGGGAGGTTGGCGATTGCAGATGTTCGTCGTCATCCGGAATACCGATTCCATTGGAGTTTTCAAACGCACGAGGCGATACCCCTCCGACATGGAGTTCTTGGTCAGTATTTCGATTCCGGTTCCCAGCATCAAGGTCGTGGGGTACGGCCTGCCCGACCATGCCATGTATGGACTAGGCTTCTTCCATCCCGTGAATGAAGCGAAGTCCCACGTCATCAATCCGCAGTTTGCAGACTACGCAGGGCTGCAGGAGTACTTCGTGGGTAGCGCTGAGCGTGCTATCGACATGGCATTTGATTTGGGCTTCAAGTGCAACGGGAAAGTGATTCGATACGTTGCTTGACGAGAGCGGCGGGAAGCACAGCAACCATTCCTGACTACGGCTTCTCAAAAATGCAGGGGGCTGATGCATGGATGAAGATGGGGGGTGTGCGGATGCTCATCCACGCATGGCGTGGATCTACTGCAAGGGGTCAGAGCCCTTTCCTGCGGAAAGGGATCCGACCCCGTTGCGTGCGGTCCTAGCGCCTCGGTCGCCGGTCTTCCTGATCATCACCGAAGATGATGCGCGCGCTGCGCTGGTAGCTCCAGTACGCGACTGCCCAGTTCAGCAGCACCACGATGCGGTTGCGGAAGCCGATCAGGAAGAACACGTGCGCGGCCAGCCAGAACCACCAGGCCAGCACGCCCGACAGCTGCAGCCGCCCCAGGTGCACGATCGCGGCCATGCGACCGATGGTGGCCAGGTTGCCGTAGTCGGCGTACTTGAACGGGCCGGGCTCGGGCTTGCCGTGCAGGCGTGCGCGGATCACCTCGGCCACGTATTTGCCCATCTGCTTGGCAGCGGGTGCCACGCCGGGTACCGGCTTGCCGTCGGCCTGGCTCAGTGCGGCCAGGTCACCGGCCACGAACAGCTCCGGGTGATCGGGCAGGGTCAGGTCCGGTTGCACCGGCACGCGGCCGGCGCGGTCCAGCGGCACGTCCAGCGTGCGCGCCAGCGGTGAAGCAGCCACGCCGGCGGCCCAGACCACGGTGCGGGCCGGTACGAACTGGTCACCGAGCGTGAAGCCCTGGCTGTCGATGTCGCTCACCGGGGTACCGGTCAGCACTTCCACGCCCAGCTTCTCCAGCTGGCGGCGCGCCTTCAGCGAAAGCACTTCCGGGAACGAGGACAGCACGCGCGGGCCGGCCTCGACCAGCCGCACCTTGGCGCTGGCCGGGTCGATGTGGCGGAATTCGTTGCGCAACGTATGCCGCGCGATCTCGGCCAGGGTGCCGGCCAGTTCAACACCGGTGGGACCGCCACCGACCACCGCGAAGCTCAGCCATGCGGCCTTCTTCGCCGGGTCCGGTTCCGCCTCGGCGCGCTCGAACGCCAGCAGCAGCTTGCGGCGCAGCGCGATCGCATCGTCCAGCGTCTTCAGGCCGGGCGCATCATCGGCCCACTGATCGTTGCCGAAGTAGGCGTGGGTGGCGCCGGTGGCCAGCAGCAGGCTGTCGTAGTCCAGCGTGCTGCCATCGGCCATGCGGATCTGCCGCGCCTGCTTGTCGATGGCCACCACTTCGCCGAGGCGGACTTCCACATTGCGCTGGTGGCCGAGGATGTGGCGCAGCGGTGCGGCGATATCCGGCGCGGACAGGCCGGCGGTGGCCACCTGGTACAACAGCGGCTGGAACAGGTGATGGTTGCGGCGATCGACCAGGGTGATGCGTATGCGCTCGCGGGCCAGGGCACGGGTGGCCCAGAGACCGGCAAAACCGCCGCCGACAACGACCAGGTGGGGAACGCGTTCGCGACTCATCGACTCACTCCAGTGGGGGCATCGGGGGAAGCGCCTGGCATCTTCGCACGGCGGCCACCTGTCACGTCAGCGCCGGCCCGGATCGGCGATACTCGGGTTCAGGCAACGGCCCGTGAGGAGCCCATGAGCGAACCGGAAAAGCGCATCGCCCTGTTGATCGACGCCGACAATGCGCCGGCCTCGAAGATCGACGAGGTCCTGGCGGAAGTCGCCCGCTACGGCGTGGCCAACGTGCGCCGTGCCTACGGCAACTGGAAGAGCCCGCGACTGAAGGGGTGGGAAGCGGTGCTGCATGAGTATGCGATCCGCCCGATCCAGCAGTTCGCCTACAGCAAGGGCAAGAACGCTTCGGACATGGCGATGGTGATCGATGCCATGGACCTGCTGTACGCGCGCAACCTTGATGGCTTCGCCATCGTCTCCAGCGATGCGGACTTCACCCCGATGGTGATGCGCCTTCTGACCGATGGCGTGAAGGTATATGGCTTCGGCGAGAAGAAGACGCCCGAGCCATTCGTCAATGCGTGCTCGAAGTTCACCTACCTGGAGGCACTGGGCCAGACCCATGCCAGCGTGCCGGATGCCGAACAGGCTTCCAGCGAGCAGGCCTCGAACGAGCCGGTGACCAACGACGATGCGCGTCCGCGCAAGAGCGGTGCGGAAATGCGCAGTGACACCCGGCTGGTGAAGATGCTGCGCCGTGCGGTGTCCGCGGCCGAGGGTGAGGATGGCTGGTCGCACCTCGGACCGGTCGGCAGCCAGATCGGCAACCAGGCCTCGTTCGATCCGCGCAACTATGGCTACGGCAAGCTCAGCGATCTGCTGGCGGCGATCGGCCTGTTCGAACTGAAGAAGGATGGCAAGTCGTCCTACGTGCGCGCGCTGCCAAAAAAGAACAGGTAGTGCCGGCAAAAGAACCGGTAGTGCCGGCCGCTGGCCGGCATGCTACAGACGCAAGATCCCGCATCCGGCACGCACACACCCGTAACGATCAGGCGTATCGTTGCCGCTCGCATTGCCAGCAAAGGAAACCCGCATGTTGAAGATCTGGGGCCGCCGCAATTCCAGCAACGTCCGCAAGGTGCTGTGGTGTGCCGAGGAAATCGGCCTGCCGTACGAATCCATCGAGGTCGGTGGCAGCCACGGCGGCACGCAGACGCCGGAGTACCAGGCGATGAATCCCAACGGCCTGGTGCCGGTGATCGAAGACCACGGCCTGCCGCTGTGGGAATCGAACGCCATCGTGCGCTACCTGAGCGCCCGCTACGCGCTGGGCACCCTGTACGCCGAGGACCCGATGGAACGCGCCCAGGCCGAGAAGTGGATGGACTGGAGCACTTCGCGGATGGCGCCGCTGTACAGCGACCTGGTCTGGGGCATCATGCGCACCGCGCCGGCCGATCGCGATGAAGCGCGGATCAATGCCGCCATCGTGCGCGCCGGTGACTACCTGGCGATGGCCGACGCCACCCTGGCCAGGCAGCCGTGGCTGTCGGGCGAGAAGTTCGCGATGGGCGACATCCCGCTGGGCTCGCTGGTCTATGCCTGGTTCGAACTGCCGATCCAGCGACCGGAGCTTACGCACCTGGCGGATTGGTATGCGCGCCTGCGCGAGCGGCCGGCCTACCAGCGCGGCGTGATGTCGCCCCTGACGTAAGCGAAGGCGTCCGGGGTCAGAGCCCTTTTCTGCGAAAAGGGATCCGACCCCAGGGCATCGGGGTCGGATCCCCCCCGACGGGTGGGCTCTGACCCCTCAATACAGGTCCGTTGGATCCACATCCAGCGACCAGCGCACCTTGCGTGCTTCCGGCAGCGCATAAAGCTGCGGCACCAGCTGCGCGAGCACGCCATGCAAGGGTGGCCGCTGCGGCGCCGACAGCAGCAGCTGTGTGCGCTGGTAGCCCGCGCGCCGCGGCATCGGCGCCGGCATCGGGCCGTACGCCTCCACCACGTTCTGCTCGCCCAGCAGCTGCCGCGCAGCCAGCAGGAACGCATTGGCGTGCTCGACCTGCTGCGCTTCGGCGCGCATCAGCGCCAGGTGCGCGAATGGCGGGAATCCTGCGGCTTGCCGCTGGTTCAACTCGGCCTGCGCGAACGGGTGGTAGCCACCGCTCACCAGGGTTTCCAGCAGCGGGTGACCCGGGTGATGGGTCTGCAGCCAGACCTCGCCGGGGTCACGTGCGCGCCCGGCGCGACCGGCCACCTGGATCAGCTGCTGCGCGAGTTTCTCACTGGCGCGGAAGTCAGCGGAGAACAGGCCTTCGTCGATGCCCACCACCACCACCAGGGTCAGCTTCGGCAGGTCGTGGCCCTTGGCCAGGATCTGCGTGCCGACCAGGATGCCGGGCTGGTCGCCCAGTTTCGCCAGCTGCTGTTCCAGCGCATCGCGGCGTGAGGTGGTGCCACGGTCGATGCGCACCACCGGGAAATCGGCGAAGGCGGCGGTGAGGTGTTCTTCCAGGCGTTCGGTGCCGATGCCCTGCGGCTGCAGCGCCAGGCTGCCGCAGGCCGGGCATGCCAACGGCGCCGGTTGGCGCGCGCCACAGTGGTGGCACTGCAGGCGTCGGCCGCCGCCATGTACGGTCATCGGCGCATCGCAGCGCTGGCACGGCGCGGTCCAGCCGCAGTCGTGGCACAGCAGCACCGGTGCGTAGCCGCGGCGGTTCTTGAACACCAGCGCCTGCTGGCCACGCTGCAGGTGTTCGCCGATGCCGGCCAGCACATCGGCCGAGAGGCCATCGTGCAGCGGCCGCTTGCGTACATCGAGGATGCGCACGCGGGGTGGCCGCGCATCGCCGGCGCGCTGCTTCAGGCGCAAGTGCGTGTAGCGCCCGGCGTAGGCGTTGTGCAGCGTTTCCAGCGAAGGGGTGGCGCTGCCGAGCAGTACCGGAATGCCCAGTGCCTTGGCCCGGACCAGGGCGAAATCGCGCGCGTGGTAACGGATGCCGTCCTGCTGCTTGTAGCTGCCGTCGTGTTCCTCGTCGACGATCAGCAGGCCAGCCTGCGGCAATGGCGTGAACACCGCCGAGCGAGTGCCGACGATGACCCGTGCTTCGCCACGCGAGGCGGCCGCCCAGACGCGCGCGCGCTCGTTGTCGTTCAACCCCGAATGCAAGGCGTGCACGGCGATGCCCAGGCGGCCGCGGAAACGTGCCAGGGTCTGCGGGGTCAGGCCGATTTCCGGCACCAGCACCAGCGCCTGCCTGCCCTGCGCCAGGCAATGGATGATCGCCTGCAGGTAGACCTCGGTCTTGCCGCTGCCGGTCACGCCGTCCAGCAGGAACGGCTGGAAGCCGTCGGCAGCGTTGATCGCAGCCACCGCCCCGGCCTGGTCCGGGTTGAGCGTGGGGCCGGGCAGCGGCTGCGCATGCTGCGGTGCCACCGTCATCGCCACGCGCTCGGCCAGCGCGCGCTTGGCCAGGCTGCGTGCAGCGGTGCGCCAGTCGGCCATGCGTTCGCCGAGCACGTCCTCGTCCACGATCGCCCCGGCCAGCAGCTCGGCCAGCTGCCGCGGACGGCTGCCGGCGCGCAGCTTTTCGCGCTGGGCGTGGCCTTCGGTGGTCAGCTGCCAACCCCAGTGGTGGGTGTCGGGCAGGGCCTCGCCATGGCGCAGCGGGCCGGGCAGGGCGGTGCTCAGCACCTCGCCCAGTGGCGCATGGGTGTAGCGCGCCAGCCACTGCAGGCTCTGCCAGAGTTCGCCCTGCAGCAGCGGCTGCCGGTCGCACCAGGCCAGCGCCTGGCGCAGTCCCTGGCCGTCGCCGGTCTGGCCGTAGCCGGCTACCACGCCGACCAGCTCGCGGTTGCCGAACGGCACCTTCAGGCGGCAGCCGACCGCGGCCGTGGGGCCATCGCCCTCCGGCGACAGGTAGTCGAACAGGCGGGGCAGGGGGACGGGCAGGGCGACCTGCAGGGTCGGAATGGGCGAAAGCATCGGGCCAGTGTAACGGGCCATGCGCGCGCGAATGGCAGGGGGCAGACGTGCCCGGGCGACGACCGTTGAATCATAAATGTCACCTAAATATCGGTGTCCATTGGAGATTCAGGCTTATCCACATGTTCTGTGGATAACGTTGTGCGTTACCGGTCGACGGCAACCCAGGAGGCCGATGGCGACGAGCTCACGCTTGGGTTGGTCAAAAAATCGCCACACTTAAAAGGCATTCAAAATCAACAACTTGAGTGTGAAACATTGCTGAAACAGAGTGAATTCAGCTGCATGCCGCAATTTCCCGCGCGGGGAGCGTGGTGCTGTGCACAACCTGCAGCACGAAGTGGCTGTGGGCGCAAGTCCTACGGGTGCCGATGGGCTGCCGCTATCATGCCGGCAGACCTCTGGAGTGACCGATGACGGCTGTGCCCGCCCCTGTTTCCTCGACCGCGGCCGGCGCGCTGTCGGCGTTCCTGCGTGGCGTCGAACGCCGCGCCCTGGTGGTGGCTGAACTGCAGTGCGGCGATGCCGCGCGTGCCGAGCAGACCCTGGTGGCAGTGATGCGCGCGTTTGCGGCGGTCGCCAGCGACCTGCCGATGGCGCAATGGCCGACCCGTTTCTGGACCCTGCTGGGCCAGCGCCAGGCGCTGCGCGAGCCGGCGGGCGGGCAGTGGGCGCCGTCGTTGGCCGCGTTGGGCGCGATGCCGCCACTTCCACGACTGGCGCTGCTGCTGCGGGTGGGCGGCAGCCTGGACGAGGGCATCGCCATGCGCGTGCTCGACCAGGACGAGGCCGGCTACCAGCACCTGCTGGCCGATGCCTGCCCGCGTGACGCCCAGGGCCGGCCCGATGCCGTGGCCTGGCGCCAGTTGGCCGAGCAGGTACAGGCGCGTGTCCGTGACCTGCCGGCCGCGCGCCTGCAGCAACTGCAGCAGCCGGCCGCACCCACCACCCACAATGAAGCACCGGCCTCCAGCTGGCGCGCACCGCAGCGGGACGAGCGTGCGGCCGCCAACGCCAAGCGCCGTCGGGCGAGTGCCAAGCCGCGCTGGCGCGGTCCGCTGATCCTGTTGGCGACCGTGGCGGTGCTGCTGGCCGCGGCGCTGGGTTGGCGCTACCTGCAGGGACATTCGTTCGGCAGCGATGCACCCTTGCCGGAGGGCGTGGTGGGCGAAGCCGGTCCGGTGACCGTGGAAGCCCTGCCACCGAGCAAGGTCGACGCCACACCGGACGCGGGCCAGGCGCAAGCCAATGATGACGCAGCGATGCTGGCAGACCGCGACTACCCGCTGGTCGCCGATGCCGACCTGTACGCGTGGACTGCCGCGGGCGGCCCGCTGCCGGTGGATGAATCGCAAGCCAAGCCGAGCCGGCCGGAGCCGGCCAGTGCCACGCTGGAAACGGCTGCCGCCGATGAATAAGTCCGTGCTCGCCAGCCTGCTGCTGGCCCTGCCGCTGTCGCTGTCCGCCGCACCGCAGCCGTTGAGCGTGCCGTTGCCGCCACCAGTTCCGGGCAGTTCGCCGGCCACGCCGGCGTCGGCCGCTGCAACAGCACCTGCGGAATTCGCCCAGCTGGATACGCAGCAGCAGCGACAGCGCCGTGCCGACTACGCCGCCTGGCGCGCATTGCCGGAAGCAGAGCGCGAGCGCATCCGTCAGGCGGCTGCGCGCTTCAATTCGCTGCCGGCCGATCAACAGCAGCGCATGCGGCAGCAATTCCAGGCGCAGGATCAGGCGTTCCGCGACGGATGGCGGCTGGGCCCGCAGCTGGGCCTGGAATTCCCCAAGCTGCACGGACTGTTCGGATTCGTGCCACCGGAGCAACGCGAGACCGCGCTGGCCGTGCTGCGCCAGCTCAACCCGGCGCAGCTGGCCCAGCTGGCCCTGGTCGCGCAGCGCACGCCGCCGCAGGAACGCGACACGGTGCGCAGCGCCTTCCTCGCCGTGCCCGCCGCCGAGCGCGACAGCTGGCTGAAGCGCCAGGCCGGCCAGTAGAAAAGGGGACGGAGGGGATTAAGTCGCATCCGGCACTAACGGGCCTGAAACGACTTAATCCCCTCCGTCCCCTTTTTTGTGTGGGGCGGCTGAAACCCAGCATTCACGCCATGTCATGGGAATGCAGGCGCCGCCCGCGTAAGATGGGCGCCCGCAACCCGGTGCCTGTGCCCTTCGCGCGCAACCGCAGTTCGCGTCAAGCACCTTATGTCTACTGCAACCTCCACGCCGCGCTTCAGCAAGGAAGTCGGCGCCACCGGTCTGCTTGCCCTGCCGCTCGTGCTGGGCCATGTGTCCACCGGTCTGATCTCCTTCGTCGACAACGTGATTGCCGGCCACCACGCTACGGCGACCCTTGCCGCAGTCACCATCGGTACGGCGCTGTTGTGGCTGCCGATGCTGATTCCGATCGGCACCCTGATCTCGCTCACCGCCTCGGTGTCGCAGCTGCATGGCGCCGGCCGCGAGCGCGAGATCGGCCCGCTGTTCCGCCAGGCACTGTGGCTGGCGCTGGGGCTGGGGCTGATCATGTTCACCTTCCTCACCGTGGTGCCGCCGCTGCTGCCGGCCTTCGGCATCGCGCCGGACATCGTGCCGGGGGCGACCGCGTTCCTGCATGCGGTGCGCTGGGGTGGCCCGGCGCTGACCCTGTACTTCTGCATGCGTTATCTCAGCGAGGGCATGCACTGGACGCTGCCGACCATGCTGCTCGGCTTCGGTGGCCTGCTGGTGCTGGCACCGATGGGCTACGTGCTGGCCAATGGCAAGCTCGGCTTCCCGGAGTTGGGGGCCGAGGGCCTGGGCATCGCTTCGGCGGTGATGATGTGGCTGCAGGCAACCGCATTCGCCCTGTATCTGTGGCGGACCAAGCGCTTCGCCCATCTGCAGCTGTTCTCGCACTTCGAGGGACCGCGCTGGAAGGCGATCTGGGAGCTGCTGCGCACCGGCCTGCCGATCGGCATCACCGTGCTGATGGAAGGCGGCCTGTTCATCGTCACTGCCTTGCTGATCGGCCGCCTGGGTGCCAATGAAGCGGCGGCACACCAGATCGCGATCAACGTCGCGCAGCTGTGCTTCATGATCCCGATGGGCGTGGCCGAGGCCACCACCGTGCGCGTCGGCCATGCGGTCGGCCGTGGTGACGGCTTCGGCGTGCGGCGTGCGGCCTGGGCCGGCTACGCGATCATCATGGGCACGCAGACGTTGTCAGCGGCGGTGCTGCTGTTCGGCCACGATGCCATCGTCGGTGTGTACACCAACGACCTGGCAGTGGCCGGCCTGGCCTCGACCCTGCTGCTGTACGCGGCCACCTTCCAGTTCCCGGACGGCATCCAGGTGCTGTCGGCGGGTGCGCTGCGCGGCCTCAAGGACACCCGCGTGCCGATGTTCATCGCCATGTTCGCGTACTGGGGCCTGGGCATGCCGCTCGGCGCCGGGCTCGGCCTGGGGCTGGGCATGGGCCCGCAGGGCATGTGGATCGGCCTGATCGTCGGCCTGACCGCCGCTGCCATCCTGATGGGCTGGCGCCTGCGCCGCAGCAGCCAGCGCATCGGGCAGTCCGCGCTGTCCTGATCTTCCTGCCCGCCACGTTCACCCGTGACGGGCGATCCCCTGACTTGTGTCCGATGCTGCATCACGCGGCACCGGCTATGCTGGTACCACGGCAAGAAGCCATCCGGAGCGTTCCATGAATCAACCCGTGCCCCCGCTGCCCCCGGCGCGTCGCAACCCCGTCGCCAGTTTCTTCATCGGGCTGTGGGACGTCATGAACTTCACCCGCCGGTTGATCCTCAACCTGGTGTTCTTCGGCCTGCTGTTCCTGCTGCTGGTGATGTTCGTCATCGCCGCCGGCATGGGCGCCGGTGCCAGCAAGTCACTACAGGACCGCACCACCCTGGTGATCGCGCCGGAGGGCCGCCTGGTCGAGCAGTTCAGTGCCGATCCGGTCAGCCGCGCACTGGCCAAGGCAGTGGGTGACAACGGTGCCGAAGAGATCCAGCTGCGCGATCTGCTGCGGGTGATCGAGTCGGCCAAGGACGACAAGAAGATCGAGCGCGTGGTGCTGGAGCTGGACAAGCTGCAGCCGTCCGGCTTCGCTTCGCTGCGCGAAGTGGCCGCCGCGCTGCAGGATCTGCGTGCCTCCGGCAAGCAGCTGGTGGCCTACAGCGAGAGCATGGGCCAGTCGCAGTACCTGCTGGCCGCGCAGGCCGACGAGGTCTACCTGGACCCGATGGGTTCGGTCGTGCTCGAAGGCCTCGGCCGCTACCGCCAGTACTTCCGCACCGGCCTGCAGGACAAGCTGGGCGTGGACGTGCACCTGTTCAAGGTGGGCGAGTACAAGTCCGCGGCCGAACCGTACGTGCTCGACGCCGCGTCGCCGGCCTCCAAGGAAGCCGACCTGTTCTGGATGAACGATGTGTGGCAGCGCTATCTGGGCGACATCGCCAAGGCGCGCCGCCTGGATCCGGCGCAGCTGGCTGCCGGCATCGACACGTTGCCGGAAGGCATTGCCGCCGCCGGTGGCGACCTGGCCAAGTTCGCGCTGCAGCAGAAGCTGGTGACCGCGCTGAAGACCCGCGAGGAATTCGAGGATCTGATGATCGAGCGCGGCGTGGCCGACGAAGACGCCGACGGTGGTTTCCGCAACGTCGACTTCGGGCGTTACCTGGCCCTGCTCGACGCCCGCCGCAACCCGGTGGACTCGCGTCCGCAGGTGGCCGTGGTGGTGGCTGCCGGCGAGATCAGCGGTGGCGACCTGCCGGCCGGCCGCATCGGCGGCGAGTCGACCTCAGCGCTGTTGCGCGCCGCGCGCGACGACGACAACGTGAAGGCCGTGGTGCTGCGCGTCGATTCGCCGGGCGGTGAGGTGTTCGCCTCCGAGCAGATCCGCCGTGAAGTGGTGGCGCTGCAGGCCGCCGGCAAACCGGTGGTGGTGTCAATGGGCGACCTGGCTGCCTCCGGTGGCTACTGGATCAGCATGAATGCCGATCGCATCTACGCCGATCCGTCGACCATCACCGGTTCGATCGGCATCTTCGGCATGGTGCCGAACTTCAGCCGCGCGCTGGACAAGATCGGCGTGCACACCGATGGTGTCGGCACCACCCGTTTCGCCGGTGCATTCGATGTCACCCGCCCGATGGATCCGGCCGTGGGCCAGGTCATCCAGTCGGTGATCAACAAGGGCTACGCCGACTTCACCGGCCGCGTCGCCGACGCCCGCAAGAAGCCGGTCGAGGCGGTGGACGAGGTGGCTCGCGGCCGCGTGTGGAGCGGTGCGCAGGCCAAGGAACGGGGCCTGGTCGATGCCTTCGGTGGCCTGAAGGATGCCGTGGCCGACGCTGCCAGCCGTGCCAAGCTGGGCAAGGCCGACGCTTATCGCGTGCGCTACATCGAGAAGGCGGCCACGCCGTTCGCACAGTTCGTCAGCGGTTTCGCCGGCAGCCGCGCCGGTGCCTGGATGCTGTCCGATTCGGGCATGGCGCGGATGATGCTGGCACGCACGATGCCGGAAGTGGACACGCAGCTGCGCTTCGTCGAGAACGCGGCCCGCGAGAAGGGCAATGGCGCACCGGTGAAGGCGCTTGCTTACTGCTTCTGCGGGTTCTGACGGAAGCCATCCACGCAGGGCGTGGAACTACTGGACAGCGAAACGCCCGGCCTTGGCCGGGCGTTCTCGTTCATGGGGTCGGATCCCTTGGCTTCGCAAAGGGCTCTGACCCCATAGGCCACTCGTCATTGCGCCGCGTCGGCCTCGGCCTTGCGCTCGCGTGCGGCGGCTTCATCCACGGCCTTCTGCGCGCCCTTGGCGCGGTCCAGCGGCTCCTGCATCGCACGCGACATCGCTTTGGGCACCGGTGGCTTCTCCGGGTTCGGCGTCGGCGGACGCTGGCAGGCCACCAGCAGCACGATGGCCAGCAGGGACAACGACAGGATCAGGATGCGCATGGCGGTACTCCGCGGTGGGCGTTCGCGCAGTGTCGCATCTCCGGCAACGCCCTGCCGTGAGCGCGTATCCTTGCGGCATCGAAACACAGCGGGCGCGGCCCCGGAGGACACATGACCCAGCAACGGTGGCGCCTGGACGGCCAGACTGCCCTGATTACGGGCGCCAGCGCCGGCATCGGCCTGGCCATCGCGCACGAACTGGCCGGCCTCGGTGCCGACCTGATGATCGTGGGCCGTGACATCGATATGCTGGAGACGGCGCGCGACGAACTGCTGGACGTGTATCCGCAGCACCAGGTGCACGCGCTGGCTGCCGATGTCTCCGATGACGAGGACCGCCGGCAGATCCTGGACTGGGTGGAAGACCACAGCGATGGCCTGCACATCCTGGTCAACAACGCCGGTGGCAACGTCACCAAGGCGGCCACGGAGTATTCCGAGGACGAATGGCGCAAGATCTTCGAGACCAACCTGTTCTCGGCCTTCGAGCTGTCGCGCTACGCGCATCCGCTGCTGGCGCGGCATGCGTCGTCGTCCATCGTCAACGTCGGCAGCGTGTCCGGCCTGACCCACGTGCGCAGTGGCGTGGTCTATGGCATGACCAAGGCCGCGATGCACCAGATGACGCGCAACCTGGCCGTCGAGTGGGCGGAGGATGGCATCCGGGTCAACGCGGTGGCGCCCTGGTACATCCGCACGCGGCGCACGTCCGGTCCGTTGTCGGACCCGGACTACTACGAGGAAGTCATCAATCGCACGCCGATGCGTCGCATCGGCGAGCCGGAGGAAGTGGCTGCCGCGGTAGGCTTCCTGTGCCTGCCGGCGGCCAGCTATGTCACCGGCGAGTGCATCGCAGTGGATGGTGGTTTCCTGCGCTACGGCTTCTGATCATGCGGTGGTAGTGCCGGCCGCTGGCCGGCAACTGCAATCACCTGAAGATCCCGTGGTTGCCGG
>NZ_JAXBQT020000010.1:105292-115738 GCF_047520755.2 Stenotrophomonas sp. FR010
CGGCCGCTGGCCGGCAACCACGGGATCTTCAGGTGATTGCAGTTGCCGGCCAGCGGCCGGCACTACCGCATGGCAGTCACCCCGGTACCGGGCAGTTGCTGGCCTCCAGCACGCCCTGCAACCGTTCGCGTTCGCCCCGGGCCTTGTCGCGGTTCTCCGGCGAGGCGAACCGCTCGCGGCCACGTGCGTCGCGGAAGCGTTGCTGCCAGCTGCTGCAGCGCTGCGCGTCCGGCAGTTCTTCGCAGCGGTCGCGCACCACTTCGCAGCCTGCAGCGTTGACCGGTGTGGCGCCGCCCAGGCCCTGCACGGTCATCAGTTCGCAGCGGCCGGGGGCAGCCTCGTATTCGTGCAGGTAGCCACCGCCCTGGCTGTCGGTGCACTGGAAGATGGGCGGCAGCGGCGGCTTCGGCGGCGCATTGCTGTCCGGCGCGGCATCGGCCTGGCGTGGCAGCGATGCACTGTCGAGTATCAGATCGCCGCCTTCGCGTTCGACCATGCCGGCTTCCATGATCGTGCGTCCTTCGCCGGGGCGGCGGGGGCTGGGCGCGGAAGCCGGCGGCATACCCGCCGCCGCCGGTTCGGGTGGCGACGGCACAGGGGCCGGCGTGGGCGACGCACTGGCAGCGGCCGGAATCCGCACCACCTGCTGCTTGCTGCCGGCAGGGCAGGGCGTACGTTGCAGGGTGGGCACATCGCTGTTGCTGGAGGTGCAGCGGTAGATCATCCCGTCGTCGGCCACTGCGTTGCCGGCGAACAGGCCCAGGGCCAGCCAGATCAGGTTCTTCATGCGCACAGGGTACATGCCACGGCAGGTGCTGCGCTCAGCGTTCGCAGTCGCGCGACAGGCGCGCGTCGATGCCACGCTGTTCGTTGCTGATGGCGGTGCGTTCACTCTGCAGCGCGCTGTTGTAGCGGCGGTCCAGTTCCCAGCGGCGGTCGCGCAGGCGCGCGCAGACTTCCTGTGGCGGCAGCGCATGGCAGCTGTCGCGGACCAGCACGCTGCCGGCCGGAACCTGCACACCGACACCCACCGCTGGCGGCCGGTAGCCGGTTCCTTCACCGATGGGGGGGGCGACCGGCGTGCCGAAGGCGGGGCGTGGGCCGGGATGGACCGGGCCGTGGTGCCCATGCGGGAGCCAGACGCTGGTCCACAACGGCACCCAGCGCGGATTGCCCTCGTTGTTGTCGCTGGTGTAGCGGCGACCGTCGTCGCTTACGCACTCGTACAACGGTTGTGGTGGCTGGAGGTAGACGTGGCGGACCTCACGATCACGCATCACCGGAACCTCGTCCGGCCGGGCGGGTGCCGCGTCGCTGCGCACCACCCGGGGGGCCGGGTCGCGCGGGCGCTGCAGGTCACGCACTTCCTGCCGGCCACTGCTGCATGGCTTGTCCTGCAGGGCCACGGCGCCGTTGCTGGCGACACAGCGGTACACGCGCACGTCCTCGGCGGCGGGTGCGGTCCATGGCAGCAACAGGCACAGGCCCAGGGCGGTGCGCAGCAGGTTCATGGCGGCAGGGTGCGTGATTGTCCGCGGCAGTGCAATCGTCGGTTCAGGAGCGCAGCACGTTGCCGCTGAGCGCGTCGCGGATCGGGGTTGGCTGGGCCAGGCCGCCGGTCTCGCCGTCGAGGAGGCCATCGAGCAGGCGCAGCAGGCGCGGATCGAGCTCGGCACGGCTGCGGGCCGGTGGTTCACCGGCCAGGTTGGCGCTGGTGGAGACCAGCGGGCCACCCCAGGCGCGGCACAGGGCGGCGACCAGCGGGTGGGCGCTGATGCGCACCGCGATACCGCTGTGTTCGCCGGTGACCCAGGGCTGCGCGTGCGGACCGGCCGGCAGGATCCAGGTGTTGGCGCCCGGCCAGCTGGCCAGCACCGCGCGCTGGCGGGCGTCGGGCAATGCCTGCAGGCGGACCCAGCCCTCCAGCTGCGACAGTTCGGCGGCGACCAGGATCATGCCCTTTTCGATCGGGCGCTGCTTCAGCCGCAGCACCGCGTGCACCGCGGCTTCATGTGACGGATCGCAGCCCAGGCCCCAGACCGCCTCGGTCGGATAGGCAATCACGCCACCGGCGCGGAGCGTGGCGACAGCAGAGTTCAGGGTGAGTTCTTTCATGACGGCGACCGGCCCGGCGTGGGCCTCCATTATCCCCCCGCTGCGTGCAGAAGGGGTGGAACGCACCCACTCGGTAGTGCCGGCCGCTGGCCGGCATCCGACGCTTCCAGGTGTTGCCGGCCAGCGGCCGGCACTGCCCCTCATCCGCGCATGGCGTGAATCTACTTCTTTGCGGCGGTCTTCTTGACGGCCTTCTTCGCCGGTGCCTTCTTTGCGGCAGCTTTCTTCACCGCCTTCTTGGCCGGCGCTTTCCTGGCCGCTGCCTTCTTCGGCGCTGCTTCCTTCTTCACTGCAGCCTTCTTGGCCGGCGCCTTCTTCGCGGCGGCTTTCTTGGCGCCGAAGCCCTTGCGCACCGGCTTGCCGGTTTCTTCCATCAGCTGTTGCACTTCGGCCAGGGTCAGCGAGGCCGGCTCGCGATCCTTGGGGATCTTGCCGTTCATCTTTCCATCGCTGATGTACGGGCCGAAGCGGCCGTTCAGCACCTGGATGTCGCTGCCCTCGAACTCCTTGATGATCCGGTTGCGCGCGATCTCTTCCTTCTCTTCGATCAGGAATACGGCGCGGGCCAGGTCGATGGTGTACGGGTCATCTTCCTTCTTCAGCGAGGCGTAGGTGCTGCCGCGCTTGGCGAACGGGCCGAAGCGGCCGATGCCGACGCTGACCGGCTCACCATTGTCCTCGCCCAGCGCGCGCGGCATCAGGAACAGTTCCAGCGCGTCTTCCAACGAGATGGTGTGCATCGACTGGCCGGGGCGCAACGAGGCGAACTTCGGCTTTTCCTCGGCGTCCTCGGCGGTGCTGCCGATGGCGGCATACGGCCCGAAACGACCCAGCCGCACGCTGACCGGCTTGCCGGTCTTGGGGTCGGTGCCGAGCTCGCGCGCGCCACTGGCCTCGGCGCGGTCGACCGATTCCTTCTTGTCTTCGACCAGTTCCTTGAACGGCTCCCAGAAACGGGCCATCAGCGGGATCCATTCTTCCTCACCGCGCGAGACGGCATCGAGCTCGTCCTCAAGCCTGGCGGTGAAGTCGTAATCCACGTACTGGGTGAAGTGGCTGGACAGGAACTTGGACACCGCGCGGCCCACGTCGGACGGGCGGAAGCTGCGGCCTTCCATTTCCACATACTTGCGGAACAGCAGGGTCTGGATGATCGAAGCGTAGGTCGAGGGACGGCCGATGCCGTACTCTTCCAGCGCCTTCACCAGCGCCGCTTCGGTGTAGCGCGGCGGTGGCTGGGTGAAATGCTGTTCGGCCAGGATGCGTTCCAGCGGGATGCGGTCGCCCGGCTTCATCGCGGGCAGCTTGCGGCCCTCATCTTCGTCCTCGGCGCTCTTGTTGTCCTTGCCTTCCTCGTACACGGCCAGGAAGCCGGGCACGACCACGGTGGTGCCGCTGGCGCGGAACACGTGTTCGCTGCCGGCCGACAGGTCGACGCTGACGGTGTTGAGCGTGGCCGGGATCATCTGGCAGGCCACCGCACGCTTCCAGATCAGCTCGTACAGGCGCCGCTCGTCGTCGGTCAGGAAGCGGGCGACCTGCGACGGCGTGCGCAGGGCCGAGGTCGGGCGCACCGCTTCGTGCGCTTCCTGGGCGTTCTTCGACTTGGTCTGGTAGGTGTTGGGCTGGTCCGGCAGCGAGGCGATGCCGTAGTCGCGGGCGATCACGTCGCGGATTTCCGCCAGCGCGTCCTGCGACAGGTTCACCGAGTCGGTACGCATGTACGAAATCAGGCCGACGGTGCCTTCGTCGCCGATGGCCACGCCCTCATACAGCTTCTGCGCCACCTGCATGGTCTTGCGGGTGGTGAAGCCGAGCTTGCGCGAGGCTTCCTGCTGCAGGGTGGAGGTGGTGAACGGCGGCGCCGGGCGGCGCTTGCGCTCCTTGCTGGCGACGTCGGTAACGTGCAGCGAGCCCTGCGCGGCCTGCTGGATGCGCATGCGCGCCGCTTCAGCGGTGTCGCCATCGGTGACGGTGAACTGCTCGAACTTCTGCCCGTCCAGCTTGACCAGCTTGGCATTGAAGTGCTGGGACGGGTGCGCGCACTCGGCAGCGATCGACCAGTACTCGCGGGCGATGAAGGCTTCGATCTCTTCCTCGCGCTCGACGATCATGCGCAGCGCCGGGCTCTGCACGCGGCCGGCGGACAGGCCGCGCTGCACCTTGCGCCAGAGCACCGGCGACAGGTTGAAGCCGACCAGGTAGTCCAGCGCGCGGCGGGCCTGCTGGGCGTCGACGAGGTCGCTGGCGATCGCACGCGGCTGGCTGATCGCTTCCTTGATGGCGCGCGGGGTGATCTCGGTGAACACCACGCGCTGCATCGGCTTGTCCTTGACCAGCCCGCGCTCCTTCAGGATCTCGGCGATATGCCAGCTGATCGCTTCACCCTCGCGATCCGGGTCGGTTGCCAGCAGGATGTCGTCGGCGCCCTTGGCGGCCTTGGCGATCGCATCGACATGCTTTTCGTTCTTGTCGATCACGTCGTAGTGCATGGCGAACCCGTTGTCCGGGTCGACCGCGCCTTCCTTCGGAATCAGGTCACGCACATGCCCATACGAGGCCAGGACGGTGTAGTCCTTGCCGAGGTATTTGTTGATCGTCTTGGCCTTGGCCGGCGATTCGACGATGAGCAGGTGCTTGGGCATGGCAGCAGTGTCTGTGGGGCGAGCCGCAGGGAAGGGGCCGCTAGGGTGGAGCAAACGGCCGCATTAGTGAAGCGGCCACGGACGAATCAATACGCTGAACGCCCGGTAGTGTGCCGGGCGTTCAGGTTTCACCTTATTAGAGGAATCACGCCCGGCCAGCCCCTGTCAAGCAGCCAGACGTGAGGATGGCCGTTCATGAGGCCATCTTGGCGATGAAGCCGACCGCAGCCACCAGCAGCACCAGGCCCGCCACCGTCAGCAGGCCGGTCAGTACCAGGATCACGATGGTGACCGTACCCAGCTCATGGCGCTGCAGCTGCGGCTGGTCGGTATAGGCCCAGCGGTCGACCACCAGGGTGTCGCAGATCATGTCGTGCAGGCCCTGCTTGCGCTCGGTGAAGGCGGCCATCAGGAAGCCGATGCCCAGGGTGAAGCTGCTCAGCAGCATGGCCCAGTAGCGACCGAAGGCGCGGCCCCGGGTCAGGCGGTCACCGTTGCTGCGCACGACCTTGATGCCGACCGCCATCTTGCCCAGCGTGGCGCCGCCCTGCGAGGAATGGAACCAGGTGTAGTAGGCCACGCCGATGGCCATGTTGATCAGCGCGCTGGCCAGCTGCGCGACGATTTCGATGGAGGTTTCGCCACTGCCCACCGCGCCCATGCTGGCGCCAAGCACCACGCCGATGATGGCGCCGATGATGCCGCCCGGTACGGCCAGCACGAAGTAGTCGATCATGTAGGCCGCGACGCGCTTCCAGAAGCCGGCGTAGACCACCTCGCCGCCGATCACCGGCCGCGCGCCACCGGCAGCGGTGGCGGCCGGGGCGTTGTAGGGCGAGCTGCTGAGCGCGCCCGTGCCAGGCAGCGGCGCAGTGCCGTTGTCGATGGCGGCGTAGTCGCTGCGCAGGTCGAAGCCGCCACTGGCAGTGGCGGTGCTGGCGTCGGCCAGCGTCTGCAGGCCCAGTTCATCGACCATCTGGCGCAGTGCAGCCCACTGGGCCATGCCTTCGCGCCAGACCAGGGTGTCCAGGTTCAGTTCGCCGCGCTGGAAGCGCTGGCGGATCTCCTGGACCGACAGCGGGCCCTGGCGTTGCTGTCCTACGGCGTAGTACCACTCAGTCATTGCATGTTCCCTGTTGGATCGTCCTTGGAGGTGCTGCCGTGCGCGTGGCTCAGCCGCGGCATGACGTCGGCAGGTACTTGTCGTCGCTTTCACCGCTGCATTCCCAGCGGCCACTGTCGCGATCATATTCCAGCCACAGCAGGTCGCCATCGAGGCTCTTGCCGGGCACGGCCAGTGTTGCTTCGATGCCACAGTGGCCGTTGTTGAAGCGGCCGATGTTCACCGCCGACAGGCCGGCCTGGGTGAAGTCACCCGGGGCCGGGAAACCGGCATCGTTGGCGCCGGGGCAGCGGCCTTCATCGTCGGCGAAGTGCTGCACCTGCTGTTTCAGCGGCTGCAGGGCATTGACCGCGGTCGCGATCCTGGCACGCACGGTGTAGTCGTTGTATGCGGGCAGCGCGATCGCCGCGAGGATGGCCAGGATCGGTACCAGTACCAGCAGCAGGCCGCCGCCGATGATCGCGGTCAGGGCGCAACCGGAGAGCTTCTTCTTCGGCGGCGGCAGGACCCCGGCCGCCGCTTGGGTGGCATAGGGCGTGGACGGCGGCAGCACAGGCGGCTGCGGCGGAGGAGGGGGCACCGGTTCCGGTTCCGGCTCGGGTTGCTGGGCCGGCGCAGCAACGTCCAGTGCCGGCACGATCAGGCCCAGCTCGTCGACAACGGTACGCAACGGCTGCCATTGCGGCAGGCCGTCGCGCCAGACCAGGGTGTCCAGGGAGATCTGGTTGTTTCGGAACAACTCGACCAACTGTTCCGCCGGCAGCGGGCCTTGCTGCCGGTTGCCTTCTGCATGGAACCACTCGCTCACGGGGACGCTCCTGAATGCGCTATGCCCCCAAGTGTACGGTCAGTGAAGGGGTTCTGGCTCGTCCATGAACATCTGCGTCTCCATCCAGGCATAGGCCGCTTCGGAGCCGGGCTGGTTGAACAGCACCATCAGCACGACCCATTTCAGGTCGTCCAGGTCCAGTTCGTCCTGGTCCAGGGCCATCGCCCGGTCCAGCACCAGCTCGCGCTGGTCGGCGTCGAGGATGCCGTGCTGTTCCAGGTACAGCAGGAAGCCGCGGCATTCCACATCCAGCTTGTCCAGCTCGGGGCCATGGTAGATGCGCACGGGGCCGTCGACCCGCGCCTGGGCCACGCTCGGCCGCTGGGCGGCCAGGGCATCGAGCCAGTCGAACGCCTTGTTGATCTCGGTGGGGCTGAAACCGGCCTGGATCAGGCCGTTCTGCAGCGAATCGCGGTCACGGATCAGGTCCGCATCTTCGCTGAAATAGTGTTCAAACAGGTACAGCAGTACATCCAGGATGCTCTCTTTCATTGCCCCTCGGCCTGCGTCGCGCGACGCTGTGGAGGTGAAGAAACTAGGGAGTTCGACAGTAGCGGCCGTGTACGCACACCACGATTCCCGCCAGTTCCATGGCCAGCAGCATGGAGGACACCTGGGACGCCGTCAATCCACAGCGCGTGATCAGTGAATCCATACCGCTTGGGTTGTGGTCCAGGGCTCGCCACAAGCACTGGTAGTCAGGGTCGTCGGCCCAGCGCGCCGGCAGGAGGGCCGGCAGTGCCTGTTCAGTGGGGGTGGCCAGCCGCGATTGCAAGCCCGGCAGCTGCTGGCGAAGGGCGGGGGCGAGCAGTTCCAGAACCTCCTCGGGGCGCTCGACCAGCGCCGCGCCCTCGCGGATCAGGCGGTGGCAGCCCGCCGCGCGCGGGTTGAGCACCGATCCGGGCAGGGCACAGACCTCGCGGCCTGCCTCGGCGGCCAGGCGCGCGGTGATCAGCGCTCCCGAACGCTGCGCGGCCTCGACCACCACGGTTGCCAGCGCCAGCCCGGCTACCAGCCGGTTGCGCGCGGGGAAGTGGCCTGGGCGGGCCGCCGTACCCGGCAGGTACTCACTGAGCACCACGCCCTCGGCGGCGATGCGCGCCTGCAGCCGGGCGTGGCTGTCCGGATAGGCGCGGTCAGGGCCCGTGCCGATCACCGCCACGGTGCAGCCACCGGCCTCCAGCGTGGCCTGGTGCGCAGCCGCATCGATGCCTGCGGCCAGGCCGCTGGTCACCGCCAGGCCCGCCTCGACGAAACAGCCGGCAAAACGCGCGGCCAGTGCGCGCCCGCCCGGGGTGGGGGAACGACTGCCGACCAGCGCCACCGACGGGCGCCAAGCCAGGCTGGGGTCTCCGGCGACGAACAGCGCCAGCGGCGGGTTGGGCACCTCCAGCAACGAGGGTGGAAAGGCCGGATCGGTGCAGGGCAGCAGGTGATGGTTGTCCTGTTCCAGCCAGCGCAGGGCGGATGCACAAGCCCGGGCGTCGGGACGTTCCAGCGCGGCGCATTGCTCCGGCGTGCAGCCGTGCGCGCGCCAGTTCGCCGGGCCTTGCGCGATGGCGGCTTGCGCACCGCCCGCGGCCTGCAGCAGGGCCCGTCGTGGCGCCAGTGCGCCTCCCGCCATCAACAGGCGCAGCAGCGCCTCATATGCATGCGTGGTCATCCCCCACTATCGGCCGCACGCAACAAAGGCGCCCTAGGGCGCCTTCGCACGTGATCGTCAGGTTTTCCCGCAGACGCCTGCCGGGCAGCAACCGGCAGGCCCGGCAACGGTTACTTTGCGTCCGGGTGCAGCGCGTTGTAACCCACCTGTACCGGCTTCACGCCCTGCATCACCAGCGCGTAGCTGACGTTGTCGAAGGTACGGAACACCATCGCGTGCGCGGCATACTCGTCCGGCAGCGAGACCCGGCCCGCGCCGGTGCTGAGCGAGTCGTCCATGCGCGAGGAGCCCGGGTACTTCATGCGGTGCGCCACATGGCGGCCCGGGCGCCACAGCGAGAACACGGTACCGTTGTCCACGCCCTGGGCACGGCCGGCCGAGATCGCGATCACGTCGCGCGGGCCACCGGCGTTGAACATGTCGGTGACGGCCAGCACGCGCACGTCCACACCCTCGACACCGGCAGCGGGTACATGAGGGATGAACTGCAGGTCGTACGGCTTGGCTTCGACCGGCACCAGGCGGTCACCGGCGCGCACTTCGCGGCCGCCGTCGTTCTTGTCCAGCACCAGCGTGGAGGCCTCGACCTTGCCGCCGGCAATCTGGGTGATGGTGCCGGTAGCGACCTGGGCCAGCTCGTAGCCGAGCACGCCACGGCGGGCGTTGGGCGCGTTGTAGGCCTTCCACAGGTTGCCGCTGCCCGGGGTCACGTCGCCATTGGCGGTCAGGTCTTCGGTCGGCTTGGGCTGGGCGTACCGCACGGTCGGGCGTACCACGGCCCAGCGCTGGCCCACCTGGGCATCGGCCAGGCGCACGTAGACGGTGTCACCGCCGGACACGCGCAGGCGGCTGTCCTCCAGGCCGACCACGTAGGGCAGCTGCTTGATGCTGTCGACAACGCTCAGCTGCTTCAAGAACGGCTCGACCTGGGCCAGCGGAATGGCGTCGATCGGGGCCTCCTGGCGCGGGCCGGCCTGGGACACGGTCACCCGGTCCAGGTAGGCCAGGCTCAGCACGTCACCTGGATAGATCAGGTGCGGGTTGGCGATCTGCGGATTGGCTTGCCAGATCTCCGGCCACAGCCAAGGCTTCTGCAGGAAACGTGCGGCGATATCCCACAACGTATCCCCTTTTCGGACCACATAGGTGTCCGGGTGCCCGCCATTCACTTCCACGGCGGTAGCATAGGCAGCCACGGTCAGCATCGCCGCGGCGACGACCGTACGAAAACGAAGCAACATAGGTGTGAAGCCCTGATTCCCCAACAGGTCCACGCACTATAGTCCAGAAACCGGGGCGCAAGGCAAGCGTTGGAGCTAGAATCTGCGACGTATGCCGGCGTGCCGGCCCCCTATCCGGAAACAGCCATGGCCCTTCTCCCCATTCTCGAGTTCCCCGATCCGCGCCTGCGTACCAAGGCTGCGTTGATCGACGCCGCCGAAGTCACCACGCCGGCCTTCCAGGAACTGATCGACAACATGTTCCAGACCATGTACGACGCCCCGGGCATCGGCCTGGCGGCCACCCAGGTGGACGTGCACAAGCGCTTCATGGTCATCGATGTCAGCGAAGAAAAGAATGAACCGCATGTGTTCATCAACCCGGAAATTGTCGCCAGGGACGGGGGCCGGGTGTACCAGGAGGGCTGCCTGTCGGTCCCGGGCATCTTCGCCGACGTCACCCGCGCCGACACCATCACCGTGAAGTACCTGGACCGCAACGGCCAGGAACAGCAGCTGGAGGCGGGTGAAGTACTGGCCACCTGCATCCAGCACGAGATGGACCACCTGGACGGCAAGCTGTTCATCGACTACCTGTCGCCGCTCAAGCGCGAGATGGTCCGCAAGAAGCTGGCCAAGCAGCGCAAGCACGTGGCGTGATCGCCCATCCGGGCCGCCCTTCGGGTGGCCCGTGCCTGCGCGACGCGCGCGGGCTGCACGGCGCCGGCCGACGGCGCCGTTTTCTTTCCTGCACGAATCCATCCTGCAAGTGGGGTAGCCATGAGGATTGTCTTTGCCGGTACGCCGGAATTCGCGGTGTCGTCGCGGGGCGGCGCGGGGGGCCCCCCCCC
>NZ_JAXBQT020000010.1:115748-159392 GCF_047520755.2 Stenotrophomonas sp. FR010
CTGCGCGCCGCGGCGCGCCACCACGAGGTCGTGGCCGTCTATACCCAGCCTGACCGGCCGGCAGGCCGTGGCCGTGGCCTGGCACCGTCGCCGGTCAAGCTCGAGGCCGTGGCCCGTGGCATTCCGGTCTACCAGCCCGAATCACTGAAGGACGAGGCTGCACAGCAGCAGCTGCGCGACCTGCAGCCGGACCTGATGGTGGTGGTGGCCTACGGTCTGCTCCTGCCCAAGGCGGTACTGGCGATCCCGACCCACGGCTGCTGGAACGTGCATGCCTCGCTGCTGCCACGCTGGCGCGGTGCTGCGCCGATCCAGCGCGCGATCCAGGCCGGTGACGCAAAGACCGGTGTGTGCCTGATGCAGATGGAAGCGGGCCTGGATACCGGCCCGGTGCTGCTGCACCAGGAACTGCCGATCGCTGCCACCGATACCGGTGGCCAGCTGCATGACAAGCTGGCCGAGCTGGGTGCACAGGTCCTGTCCGACGGCCTGGGCCTGCTGCGGGCCGGCATCAAGCCGATCGCGCGGCCGCAGCCGGAGCAGGGCGTGACCTATGCGCACAAGCTGGACAAGGCCGAAGCCCGTCTGGACTGGGCGCAGGGCGCCGATGTGCTGGCGCGTACCGTGCGTGCCTTCAATCCGTGGCCGATCGCCGAAGCGACGCTGGCTGGCGAACGCGTGCGCATCCATGGCGCGGTGGCGCTGGATGCGGCCCACGGCCAAGCGCCGGGCACGGTGCTGGCGGCCAGCCGCGATGGCATCGACATCGCCTGTGGCCAGGGTGCACTGCGCTTGCGTACGCTGCAGCGCGAAGGCGGCAAGGCGATCACCGCCGCCGACTACCTCAACGCCCGCCGTGATCTGCGCGTGGGAGCATAAGCGGTGTCGAAGCAGAACGATTTCTCCGTGGCCAAGGCGGCGCCGGGCGCGGCCACGCGCATGCTGGCCGCGCGTGTGCTGGCACAGGTGTTCACCCGTGGCCGTTCATTGAAGGCCGAACTGGCCTGGGCGCTGCCGAAGCTGGACGACAGCCGCGATCGTGCCTTGCTGGAAGCGCTGTGCTTTGCGGTGCTGCGTCGCCGCAGTACCTATGACGCTGCCTTGCAGTCGTGGATGCAGAAGCCGCTGTCGGCGCGCGACGCCGACCTGCGCACCCTGTTGATGGTGGGCTTCGCCCAGCTGGACGTGCTGGAACTGCCGGCGCATGCGGCGCTGTCGGCCACGGTCGATGCCGCGCGTGCGCTGGGCCGTGAGCGCCAGGCCGGCCTGGTCAACGCGATCCTGCGCCGCGCGCAGCGCGAAGGTTTCCCGGAGCAGCCGGCGCGCGATGCCTTCCCGGAATGGCTGGCCGATGCGGTGGAACGCGATTGGCCGGCACAGGCCGAGGCGATCTTCAGCGCCAGCCTGCAACCGGCACCGTTGTGGCTGCGTGCCAACCGCCAGCACGGTGGCCGTGACAAGGCACTGGCGGCACTGGCCGAGGCGGGCATTGCCGCCGAACCCAGCGCGCTCTGCGCCGATGCATTGCGCCTGGCGGCCCCCGTTGCGGTGAACCAGCTGCCGGGTTTTGCCGACGGTGCACTGTCGGTACAGGACCTGTCGGCGCAATGCGCAGCCGACGCGCTGGCGCCCGCGACCGGCGCCCGCGTGCTGGACGCCTGTGCGGCGCCCGGTGGCAAGTCGGCGCACCTGCTGGAACGTGACCCCAGTCTGCGCCTGCTGGCGCTCGATATCGATGCGCGTCGCCTCGCGCGCGCCCGCGATACCTACACCCGCACCGGTGTGGGCGAGGGCGCGCAGACCCGGGTGGCCGATGCCAGCGATCCCGGGGCCTGGTGGGACGGCACGCCGTTCGACGCCATCCTGCTGGATGCCCCGTGCTCGGCCACCGGCGTGATCCGCCGCCAGCCGGACGTGATGTTCCACCGCCGCGCCGAGGACATCGATGCGCTGGTCGGCGTGCAGGCCCGCCTGCTGGAGGCCTGCTGGTCGATGCTGCGCCCGGGAGGCGTGCTGCTGTACGCCACCTGTTCGATCCTGCGCGCCGAGAACGTCGACCAGGTGCGAGCCTTCCTGAAGTGGCATCCGGACGCAGCGGCACAGCCTCTGGATGACACATTCGGCCTCGATTGCGAGGGGATTGCGCGCCAGCGCCTGCCGGGTGACAACGATGCTGACGGTTTCTTTTACGCGCGTCTGCTAAAAACAGCCTGACCCCGCTGACGTTCCGAGTCCCATGCTGAAATCCCGCGCGTCGCGCGAGACGTGGTTGTTCGTGGTGATGGCCCTGCTGGTGCTGGGGGCCGGGCTGGGCCTTCGTGATCCGTGGCCGTCGGACGAACCGCGCTTCGCGCTGGTGGCCAAGCAGATGTTCGACAGCGGGCAGTGGCTGTTCCCGCATCGCGGCACCGAGCTGTACTCGGACAAGCCGCCGATGCTGATGTGGTGGCAGGCCACGCTGTACAGCCTGGTCGGGCACTGGCGCGTGGCCTTCCTGCTGCCGTCGCTGCTGGCGGCCCTGGGCACGCTGTGGTGCGTGGTCGACCTGGGGCGGCGCCTGTGGACGCGGCGGGTGGGGCTGTATGCCGGCTGGGCGCTGCTGTTCGCGCTGCAGTTCACCTTCCAGGCGAAGAAGGCGCAGATCGACCCACTGCTGCTGCTGTTCATCACCCTGGCCAACTACGGCCTGCTGCGCCACCTTCTGCTGGGACCCAGCTGGCGCTGGTGGTGGCTGGGCTGGTTCTTTGCTGGCATCGGCGTGATCACCAAGGGCGTGGGGATGCTGGCGCTGCTGATGCTCGTGCCTGCGGCGATCGCCGCGGCGCTGCAGTGGCCACGGGTGGGACTGCATGCGCGCGACGCGCGTTTCTGGCTGGCACCGCTGGCCTTCCTGCTTGCGGTGTCGTTGTGGCTGGCGCCGATGCTGCTGGCCGGCTTTGCCACCGGCTCGGATGAGTACCGGGCCTACATGGACGACATCCTGTTCCAGCAGACGGCGCGGCGCTACGCCCATTCCTGGGACCATCACCAGCCTGCCTGGTACTTCCTGGCGACGATGCCGCTGATGTGGATCCCGGCGTTCCTGGCCCTGCCCTGGGCGATTCCGGCGTGGCGCCGCCGGCTTCGCCGCCGCGACCCGCGCTACCTGCTGCCGCTGGCCTGGTGGCTGATGGTGGTGCTGTTCTTCTCGATTCCCGCCGGCAAGCGCGATGTGTACATCCTGCCGGCACTGCCGATGTTCTGCCTGGTGCTGGCGCCGCTGTTGCCTGGATTGCTGAGGCGGCGCGATGTGCAGGCCGTGGTGGGGGTGTTCACCGGCCTGCTGTCACTGGGCCTGGCCCTGGCCGGTGCGATGGCGGTGCTGGGCGAGCCGGCCTTCGAGCTGCGCCTGACCCACAGCCGCGGGCTGGCGCTCGGCGCCGTCGACGCACTGGCCTGGACAATCCTGGCGATGGGCGTGTGGGGCGGATTGAGCCTGCTGGCCTGCGGCCGTCGCCGGCATCTGGCGCTGGTGTCGACCCTGGCGATGGTCTGGGTGCTGTACAGCCTGGTCGGCTATCCGCTGCTGAACGATTCCAGTTCCGCCCGCGGCCTGATGCGCACGGTTGGCAGCCGTCTGGGCCCGGATGCCGAATTGGGGCTGGTGGCCTGGAAGGAGCAGCATCTGCTGCTGGCCGACCGTCCTGCAGCGACCTTCGGTTTCGAGACGGACTGGGACGAGCAGCTGATTGCGGCCACGCGCTGGCAGCGGCTGGCGCCCGGACGCCGCTGGTTGCTGGTGCACGAATACGCGATGCTGTCGTGCGTCGACCGCAACCGTTCTGAACTGGCCGGCGTGGCCAACCGGCGGCGCTGGTGGCTGGTGCCGGCAGCAGCGGTGAAGGTGCCCTGCGTGGTCACTGCAGAGGAGCGCGAACGTGAACGGCGTTTGCAGGAACATGACTAGTCACCACGATTCCGGCTTGTCCAGTCTGCCCAAGCGGGCCCAAAGGCAGTAAAACAGCAGGCTGGGACGGCCCCCGTTGGTCCTTCCCGTTCTTCCCGCAGATTGCAGCGATACTTCCCGACGTGCCAGCTTCACCGGACAACCTGAACCCCTTGGCCGGCGACCCGCTGGGCGTTCCCGCCGGTGGGCGCCATGGGGTCGCGCATGCGTTGGCCCAGCTGGGCCTGTTCTGCCTGCCGGCACTGGTGCTGACCGTGCCGATCAACCTGCTGCCGTATGGCCTGCTGTTGCTGCTCAGCACGCTGCTGGCGCCGGAGCTGCTGTGGCGCGCGCGCGGCATGGCCGGTCAGCCGGTGAAAGTGCTGGCCTGGCTGATGCTGGCGGTGCTGGCGCTCGGCGTACTGTCGGTGGTCTTGTTCGAGCAGGGCCTGCGTGACGTCGACAACCGCTCGCGATTCGTGGTGATCCCGTGGATCGCGCTCTGGGTCTGCGCGCTGCGTCCCAACCTGCGGTGGCTCTGGTACGGATCATTGACCGGCCTGCTCGCCACCTTCGCGATGTCGCTGTGGCAGGTGCTGGGTGGCGCCGCGCGCGCAGAGTTGTTCACCAATGCCATCGTGCTGGCCGACATCGTGATGGTGTTGATGGTGCTGCTGGTGTTCTGTCGCCCGTCGCGGCGCTGGTCGCTGGTGATCCTCGGCATGGCCGCCGGCTGCGGCACCATCGTGCTGACCGGCAGCCGCGGCGTGTTCGCCGCCCTGCTGGCGCTGCTGGTGGTGCTGGCACTGAGCCTGCGCTGGCGCACCGGTGCGGCGCGCCTGTCGGTGCTGGCCGGCATGCTGGCGATCGGTGCGACCCTGCTGTTGTCGGTACCGGAGCTGCGTCACCAGGTGCGCCTGAGCGAGCTGCACAGCGACGTGCAGCGGATGGAGCAGGGCGACAGTGATTCTTCCGCCGGGGCCCGCGTGGAACGCCTGCAGGTGGCCTGGGAGACCTTCCTCGATCACCCGCTGGTGGGCGTTGGCATCGGTCATTTCGACAGCGCGATGCTGCGCGTGCCGGTCTGCCGCGAGAATCCGGAAGAGTTGCGTTGCCACCTGGGGCATGCACACAACGATGTTGCCGAATGGGCAGCGACCCAGGGCGTACCGGGCCTGCTGCTGTTGCTGGCGGTGTATGGCATCCCGCTAGGGTTGTTCGTGCGGCTTCATCGCCGCAGCGGACGGACGACCTTCCGGGGGCCGGCCGCAGCCGGCATCATGCTGGTGATCACCTATGCGCTGTGCGGCCTGACCCAGTCGATGTTCGCGCACCAGATGACGGCCAGTTTCTATGTGACCCTGGTCGGCCTGCTGACCGGCCTGTCGATCGTCGAAGGCGCGCGCCACCGGGCAGTCACCGGGGCGTGACGCATCGGCGCGCCGGGCAGGGCCCGGCGATCAGGGGTTCGGCGGGTCGGCCACGGCCTGGCCGTTGCCCAGCATCCACAGCATGATGGTCTTCTGGCGCACGTAGTTGGCGCGCACATAAGCGTAGACCAGGCCATGCCAGCCGTCGCGGAAGCCGCCACGGAACACGAAGCCGCGCCAGAACCGCCAGGCCGGTGCCAGCACCAGCTTGCCCAGCGTGGCCCGCTTGCCGCGCGCGAACTCGTGCTCGGCCATCATCCGCGCGTACTTCTCGGTCTTGGCCAGCTGCTGCTGCAAGGAGCGGTAGGGGTAGTGGACCAGGTCGCCGCGCAGGGTACCGACACTGCCATCGACGCTGGCGGCCTCGTGGATCTCGCGCTTGCCGCGCCAGCCGCCACGGCGGCGGTCGAACAGGCGCATCACCCGGTCCGGGTAGGCATTGCCATGGCGCAGGAACTTGCCGAAGTACTCCGACAGGCGTGCGAAGCGATAGCCGGCATGGCCAGCGAAGCCACCGTCGCGGGCCTGTTCGATGGCCTCACGCAGTTCCAGGCTGATCCGCTCATCGGCGTCCAGGCACAGCACCCAGTCGTGGCCGGCCTGCTCGACGCAGTACGCCTTCTGGCTGCGGAAGCCGTCGAACGGGCGCTGCAGCACGCGGGCGCCTGCGGCCTCGGCGATGGCCACGGTGGCATCGGTGGAGTAGGAGTCCACGACGACGATCTCATCGCAGAAGGCCAGCGAGGCCAGGCAGTCGCCGATGCGGCCGGCCTCGTTGAACGCGATAATGCAGGCCGAGATGCGAGGCCGTTCGATGGGAGCGGTCGTGGAGGACATGATGGCCGGGTACCTGTTGTTTGCGACGGAGCGCTATGCGCTGCCTATTCTCGCCCCGTTGGCGCAGGCCTTGCACGTCTCCGGGCAGGAGGTGGCGGCCTGGTTCGAGGGCGGCGCGGCCGGCAGCCAGCTGCCGGGCGTGCCCAACATCGGCCTCAAGCAGGCGCTGGCAATGCGGCCGCGGGCGGTGTTCAGCGCCGCCAACTGGGTGCCGACCTTCCTGTCCGGCGCCAAGGTGCAGCTGTTCCATGGCTTCAACGTGGAGAAGCGGGACAGTGCGCGCGGCCACTTCCGGGTGCGCGGCATGTTCGACCTGTACTGCACGCAGGGGCCGGCCACCACCGGGCCGTTTCGTGAGATCGCGGCCCTGCAGGGCCACTTCGCGGTGGCCGAGACCGGCTGGCCGAAGCTGGATCCGCTGTTCCGCGACGATGGTGGCGAGAGCGCCGCGCTGCGCGCCGCCGCTGGAGGACGCCCGGTGATCCTGTTCGGTTCGACCTTCACCGAACGCCTGAGCGCAGCTCCGCACCTGCATGCGCAGATCGCTGCCGACATCGCAGAGGGCAACCGCTACTGGCTGCTGACCCTGCACCCGAAGTGCCCACCGGAATTGTTCGAACGCTACCGCGCGCTGGCCGGTGCCAATGCGCGCTTCATCGAGCCGGAGCAGGTGATGGCCGCACAGCGCGCCGCCGATGTGCTGGTGTCCGATACGTCCTCGATCGTTTCGGAGTTCATCGTCCAGCACAAGCCGGTGGTGACCTTCCGCAACCGGGTGCCCAAGCCGCACATGATCGACTTCGATGACCCGGTGCAGCTGCCGGCGATGCTGCAGCGCGCGCTGCATCCCGACGCCGCGCTGCACGCGGAGATCGTGCGCTACGCCGATGCCATCCATCCGTACCGCGATGGCCTGTCCAGCGAGCGCGTGATTGCGGCTACCGAGGATTTCCTGTCCGGTGAAATGGGCGTGTTGCGGCGCAAGCCGTTCGGCAGCTGGGTACGCGACCTGCAGATCCGCAAGGACCTGGGGTATTGGGGGCCGTCGCAGCGGTAAGCCGAGCGTGGGCTCGGCTCTACAGTAGATCCACGCCATGCGTGGATGCGCGGCCCCCGGCACTACCTACCAGCGCAGCTTGCGCCGCGCCAGCGCGGCCGCCAGTTGATCCATCACCTGTTGCGCCTGCGCCTGCGGCAGGTAGTGCAGGATCAACGCCACATCACCATGCGCGCCGGCGGTATCCAGCTGCAGGCTGCTGGTGCCCAGCAGCTTGTCCAGTGGCGAGCGCAGCAGGCGCAGGCCCTGCACCTTGTCCAGCTCGGCCCAGCGCCACCAGCGCTTCCACCAGCCGCCACGCACGGCGACGTAGTGGTCATCCAGGTACCAGCCCATGCGCGCCATCTGCCGGTGGGCCACCAGCAGCGCCAGCGGCAGCCAGGCCAGCACGATCAGGCCCCATGATCCCCAGCGCCAGTACGCGGCGGCGGCCAGCAAGGGAACCAGCAGCAGCGCGCCCAGGCACAGCCGCCACCAGCCACGCTGCGGAATGGACTGCCATTGCGCCGGCGGCCACTGCAGTTGAGGCAACAGGTGCTGCACCAGCTGCTCGCAGCGCATTGCCGGGGCCAGCGGTGCCAGTTCGCGCAGAGCGCGGTCCTGGTCCCGCGAAGGGCCGCCGGCGGCGCTGTCGACGCGCAGCTGGCGCAGGCCGAACCAGCGATGCAGGGTGGTCTCGTACAGCGTCCAGGCCTGGATGCGGCGACGCGCGACACTGCTGCGGGTTCGGCTGACCAGGCCAGCCGAGACGGTCAGCCGGCGATCCTGCTCGCTGAGAGTGAAGCCGTGATAGCGCAGCAGGGTCAGCACCACCGACAACGCACGCAGCGCCAGCCAGCCCAGCAGCAGGGCTGCGGCCAGCAGCAGGAAGGCGCCGGCCACGCCGGGATGCAGGTGGCTTGCGTAGCCGAAGGCCTCCCTGCCACCACGCTGGATGGCCGCGTCCATCACCGGCCGGGGCACGGTCTGGAACAGCACGCCGAAGGCGGCGATCGCCAGTGCCCATCCGCGGTTGGAGAGCAGGCCCATGCGCACCACGTCCCAGCTCGACAGGCGCAGCAGCACCTGTTCGGTGTCGGCCCCGGTGATCGAGGGAGTGGCAACGGCGTCGGCGGGCTGCGGTGCCTGCCCACGCTGGCGCACCAGCCGTTCCAGCGCCAGCGCCTGGTCCAGCCTCAGTACCCGCATCTCGGCTTCCGGCCGCACGCCGCCGGCCGATTCCAGGCGCAGCTCGGCCACACCGAACAGCCGGTGCAACGGGTTCTGCCGCACTTCCACGTTGTGGATGCGGGCGAACGGGATCTCGCGGCGGTTGCGCGCCAGCAGCCCGCTGCGCACGGTGATGGCATCGCTGCCGATGCGGTAGCGGTAGCTGAGGTACTGCAGCACCGAGACCAGCACCAGTGCCGCGATCGCCGACAGTGGAATCAACTGCGCCCACATCGGGTCGCGCTCGCCACGCTGGCCGAACACCAGCAGCGCGACCAGCGGCAGGAAGTAGTGGCGCAGCTGCATCAGCAGCACGAACAACCACGACCACGGGTGCAGGCGATGGTCCTCGCCACCGGCAGGCAGCGATGCGGGCAGGGGCGGCGGCAGGCTCACAGGGCGTCGGCGTCCTGGTCGAGCTGGTGCGAGAGGGTGTCGCGCAGGCGCTCGGCGTCGGCTTCATCCAGGCCGTTGACGGTGACCGCGCTCATGCGGGTGCCGGCAGTGTGCACGATCAACGTGGCCAGGCCGGCGCGGCGCTCCAACGGGCCCCGGCGCAGGTCCAGGTGCTGTACGCGCGATATGGGAATGCGGGTTTCCAGCTGCCACATCAGGTCGCGGCGCAGGCCCAGGCCCTGGTCATCCAGGCGCCAGCGGGTGCGGGTCAGTCGCCGGCGGCCGAGCCAGGCGCCGAAGAGGATGCCGATCAGCAGCCCCAGGGCGGCAGTCCACAGGCCGCCGGGCAGATCGAAGAACCAGGCAGCTGCGGCCAGTGGCAGACCCGGTACGAACAGTCCGCCGAAGGCGCCTTCCAGTGTGGCCAGGCGGGCGGCACGTTGCGGCAGCGATTGCCAGGCTTCGGTGGTCGGGGCGATAGGGGCGACGTCGGTCACGCGGGCTCCGTCAGGTGGCAGGGCGAGCGGCGGCGGCGGTGGCCGCACCGCGCAGACGGTAGCAGGTCGGCTGCGTTACTGGGCAGCCTGGATCAGCGCATCGACATCCAGCAGGTGGCCAGCACGATCGGCCTTGGTGCGCAGGTAGTGCTCGTTTTCCGCGGTGATCTCGCCGGTGACCGGAATGCAGTCCAGCACCTCGATGCCGGCGTTGCGCAGGCGCTGTGCCTTGGTCGGGTTGTTGCTGAGCAGAGCCACGCGCGAAATGCCCAGGCCATGCAGCATCGCTACCGCACTGCCGTAGCGGCGTTCGTCGGCACCGAAGCCCAGCTGCGCATCGGCGTCGATGGTGTCCAGGCCGTCGTGCTGGTAGCCGTAGGCGCGCATCTTGGCGGCGATGCCGGTGCCGCGGCCCTCCTGGTCCAGGTACAGCAGCACGCCACCGCCCAGTTCCTTCAGCTTGCGCAGCCCGCGCCGCAGCTGGTCGCCGCAGTCGCACTTGAGCGAGCCGAACAGGTCGCCGGTCAGGCACGAGGAGTGCACGCGTACCGGTACCACCGACGACAGGTCCGGTTCGCCGACGATGATCGCGACCTGGTCGCGCTGGGCCACGCCGCCGCGGAACACCGCGAAGGTGGTCATGCCGACGTCGCGCAGCGGTACCGGCGAACGCGCCACCAGTTCGTAGTCGTGGGCCGCATGTGCTGCGCCTTCGGCCAGGTCGCACAGGGCCACCTCGGCGGCACCGTCGAACGTGTGGTCATCCACGTCCAGGCGCACCGCGACCATCGCCGGCAGCAGCAGGCCCAGGCGGGCCAGCTCCACCGCGCCGGCATCGAAGGCGTCGCCGGCCGCCCAGCCGTCGGGCATGGGGCCGGGCTCGCGCAGGTAACCCAGCGAGGGCAGGGTATCGAAGGCAATGCCGGCCAGCGGCAGGCGCGCGCCTTCCGGTGCTTCCACGCCGAGCACGCGGGCGCGGGTGGCGGTCAGGAACAGGTAGTGGCGCTCGCGCGCGGCAGCGGCGAACGTGGCAAAGCTGCTGGCAGTGGCGCTGTCCAGTGCAATCACCGCCAGGCGCTGGCCCTGGCCATCGTGGAGCAGTACCGGGCGACCGGCACGCAGTTCGGCCACCGCGCGTTCGCAGCGGATCGCGGCGGGGTCGCCGAACAGGGAAGAGGCAGCAGGCATGGCAGGACCGGGGGAGGCGGACATCGCAGTCTCTATGGGGGCGACGGCGTCGTATTCAACGTGGTGCGGCCGCCGGTCGCAGGGGCCGGACGGGCCCGCGTGGTGCGACCGTCAGTGCGGATGCTCTTCGGTCGCGTACGGGTCTTCCTCGCCGCTGCCCGGTGGCCGCAGCGTATAGCGCTTGTAGGTCCACTGGTACTGCGTCGGGTCGCGGCGGGCGATGCGCTCGATGCCGGCGTTGAGCGCGGTGGCCGCCACCTGCGGGTCCGGGTCGGCCACGGCCGGGTCGGTCGGCTCGATGTGCAGGGCGAATTCCATGTCCGGCCCGATGCGCTCGCACCAGCCATACAGCACGGTGGCGCCGGTGCGCTCGGCCAGCCGGTTGACCAGGGTCATGGTCAGTGCCTGCACGCCGAAGAACGGCACGAACACGCCGTCGCCGGCCTTGGGTTGCTGGTCGGGCAGGATGCCGGTGGCACCACCGTCCTTGAGCACCTTGAACAGCTGGCGCACGGCGGGGCCCTCGGCGCGCACCTGCTGCACGTTCTGGCCGCCCCGCACCAGCTGCAGGAAGGCGTCGCTGGCCTCGTCCTCCGGTGGCTTGTAGACGATGGCGATGTGCCCGCGCGAGGCCAGCCACTGGTTCAGCAGCTCCCAGTTGCCGAAGTGGGGGGCGGCCACGATCACACCCTTGCCGCTGGCCAGCGCCGCGTCGTACAGGGCTTCGCCGTGGCGCTGCTTCAGGTGCAGGCGCAGGTTGTCGGCCGGCCTCTGGCTCCAGAGCCGCAGCGTCTCGATGGCCTGCAGGGCAGTGGAGCGCAGCAGCTCGCGGTGCAGGCGGTCGCGCGCCGGACCGTCCAGTTCCGGGTAGGCCAGTTCCAGGTTGCGCCGGGTGACGCGGCTCTCGCGAGCGTTGAGACGGACCCACGTCCACGCCAGGGCATGCGCGAACCCCCGCAGCACTGGCCAGGGCAGGCGGGCGAACAGGGTGGTGGCGCGGTAGACCAGCCGGGCTTTGCGTTGCGGATTCATCGGCGCCAGTTTAGCCAAGGGCGCTGCTATCGTGGCCGGCCCTGTTCATTGGAAGCCCACGATGCTCGTCCTGATCCAGCGCGTCAGCCAGGCCGCCGTCCATGTCGACCAGGAAGTGGTGGGGCAGATCGGCCCCGGCCTGCTGGCCCTGGTCGGCATGGAACCGGGCGATACCGAGGCCCAGCTGCGACGGATGGCCGAGCGCCTGCTGGGCTACCGGGTGTTCGCCGACGAGGCCGGGAAGATGAACCGGTCGCTGCGCGACACCGGCGGCGGCCTGCTGCTGGTCAGCCAGTTCACCCTGGCCGCCGATACCCGTTCGGGCATGCGCCCCAGTTTCACGACCGCCGCACCGCCGGACGAGGCTGAACGCGGGTTCAATCGATTTGTCGAGATCTGTCGTGAAAATCACGCGCCCGGGGTGGAAACGGGCCGATTTGGTGCCCATATGGTCGTCAGCCTGGTCAATGACGGTCCCGTGACCTTCCTTCTCAGGCCCTGAGCCTGCGGGACCACCGCCCGGCAGGCGGGGCCCCGGGCTGGTATAATGCTACGTTCCCTATTTCTCCCTAGCCGGTGGCGCGAGCACTACATGGCCAACGAACGTCCTGCCCAATCCGAAATCAAGCAACTGATCAGCAAGGGCCTGGAACAGGGCTACCTGACCTACGCCGAAGTCAATGACCATCTGCCGGACGACATGGTCGACCCGGAACAGATCGAAGACATCATCGGCATGATCAACGGCATGGGCATTGATGTCCATGAAGTTGCGCCGGATGTGGAAACCCTGCTTCTCAACGATGGCAACACCGGCAACCGCGAAGTCGATGACACCGCGGCTGAAGAAGCTGCCGCCGCGCTGAGCGCGCTCGACACCGAAGGTGGCCGTACCACCGACCCGGTGCGCATGTACATGCGCGAAATGGGCACCGTCGAGCTGCTGACCCGCGAAGGCGAAATCGCCATCGCCAAGCGCATCGAGGAAGGCCTTTCGCAGGTCCAGGCGGCCCTGGGCCAGTTCCCGGTTTCGGTCGAGTCGCTGCTGAACGACTACGAAGCCCACAAGGAAGGCAAGAAGCGCCTGGCCGAAGTGATCGTCGGCTTCAACGACCTGGTCGACGAAGAGCCGGCACCGCCGGCGGTCGTTGCCGATGACAGCGCCGATGCGGACGCCGAAGGCGACGAGGACGAGGACGACGATGTCGACGGTGGCGATGAAGAAGCCGCACCGACCGGTCCGGATCCGGAGGAAGTCGCCGCGCGCATGCAGGCACTGAGCGATGCCTTCAACGCTTTCAAGAAGGCCGCGACCAAGGGCGACAAGAAGAACCTGCCGCGCCTGCGCGAAGAGATGTCGGCGGTGTTCGTCACCCTGAAGCTGCCGCTGCCGCTGACCGACGTGCTGACCAAGCAGCTGCGCGACACCATGGCCGACATCAAGTCGCATGAGCGCCGTGTGCTGAACCTGGCCACCGTCACCGCGCGCATGCCGCGCAAGGACTTCATCCGTTCCTGGGAAGGCAACCAGACCAACCTGGAGTGGGTGGAAGACGCACTGAAGCGCAAGCAGAAGTGGTCGTCGGCCCTGCGCGAAGTGAAGGACCAGATCATCGCCGAACAGCAGGCGACGATCGACATCGAGAAGCTGACCCAGCTGGACCTGGAAGAGCTGAAGGAAATCAGCCGTGCCATGGCCTACGGCGAAGCCAAGGCGCGCAAGGCCAAGAAGGAAATGGTCGAGGCCAACCTGCGCCTGGTGATCTCGATTGCCAAGAAGTACACCAACCGTGGCCTGCAGTTCCTCGACCTGATCCAGGAAGGCAACATCGGCCTGATGAAGGCCGTGGACAAGTTCGAGTACCGCCGCGGCTACAAGTTCTCGACCTACGCCACCTGGTGGATCCGCCAGGCGATCACCCGCTCGATCGCCGACCAGGCGCGCACCATCCGAATTCCGGTGCACATGATCGAGACGATCAACAAGTTGAACCGCATTTCCCGCCAGATGCTCCAGCAGTACGGCCGCGAGGCTACGCCGGAGGAGCTGGCCAAGGAAATGGACATGCCGGAAGACAAGATCCGCAAGGTGATGAAGATCGCCAAGGAGCCGATCTCGATGGAAACCCCGATCGGCGACGACGAGGATTCCCATCTGGGCGACTTCATCGAGGACACCAACGTGGAGTCCCCGATCGAGAACACCACCAACATCAACTTGTCCGAAACCGTGCGCGACGTGCTGGCCGGCCTCACCCCGAGGGAGGCCAAGGTGCTGCGCATGCGCTTCGGCATCGACATGAATACCGACCACACGCTGGAAGAGGTCGGCAAGCAGTTCGACGTGACCCGCGAGCGCATCCGCCAGATCGAAGCGAAGGCCCTGCGCAAGCTGCGTCACCCGAGCCGTTCGGAGCAGCTGCGCAGCTTCCTGGATATCGATTGATAGCCAGCGGCTGTTGAAGCGTTGAGAGAAACCCCGCCTGGTGCGGGGTTTTTCTTTGGTCGTTCCCGGCCATGCCGGTCGGATCCTGACGATGTCGCGTCTGCCATTTGATTACTTCCTGCGGTAGCCGCACGCTGACCGTGCAGATGCTCAACACATCGCGTAGGCAGGCCGGTCTCCATCGGCGCTGATGCAAGCGCGCAGCAGGTCACGTACATCACATACGGCCCGCTGCACTGATTCGTCATGCATTTGGAGTGAGGCCATGAATGATGTGGAGCACGATCTGTTTGATTCCCGGCAGACTGATTTTCCGTCGCTGCTTGATTGGGATGAGGTGATGCAGGATGAGCGTGAAGATCGGCTGGGGTTTGCCCGCCGCACGACGTATGCGTTGCTGACGCTGTCTGGTGCGGAACTGGTCGAGGGCTTTGACGGCGGCAACCACAAGGCACTGGAAGAGGCCAGAAGGACGGTGGCGCTGTTCCAGGCACATCTGCGGCGGCAGATGTGGTTTGCGGACGTGGCGGAGAAGCGGTTGGGGCGTGTTGCTGAGGCTCTTGCTGCTGCCGGGTAGCCGATCGAGCGTGGCCTCCACTACACTGTGGCGCTGCGCAGGGCCTATAGCTCAACGGTTAGAGCAGGGGACTCATAATCCCTTGGTTCCAGGTTCGAATCCTGGTGGGCCCACCATCGAATCAGGCACTTAGGATCATCCGCAGTGCCTTCTTCGTCAAGCCAGCGCCGGACGGTGACCGCTCGGTGACCGTTTACGCTCCGCTGCTATCACAGTTGGCCGCTGGTCGCTCCACATCCTCGGGCGTCCACTGCGGGGCGCTCCTGCGTGCGCGGATCCAACGCTTGATGTCGCTCTGGTACCAGCGAGTGCCGCCGCCGACCTTGTGCCTGGGCGGGAAAGTGCCCTTGTCCATTTCGCGGTAGATGTAGCTCTTCTTCATCCCGGTCAGGGCTTCGATCTGCTCGAGCTTCAGCAGTACTTCGGGGATGCTCTCAGCTGCGCCAATCTCGGGCCTCCGTTACTTCAGTGGTGGGCGCCAACAGCAGCGCAGTGTGCGAATCCGATCGCGCCGTGAACAGAAGGTTTGCGATCTGTGTCAGGTCCATGGTGGGGTCGCCCCGTTTTTTGACCTGGCGCCCGTAGCACCCTGACGGCTTGCCCGGTGAGCCGATGCCGGGCCGAGCCGAGCAAGTAGGCCGCCCAAGGGCGGCCTACTTGCGTTTCGAGGGAGTAATCCGTGGTGGGTGCGGACGTAGTGACATTGTGGAGGTGGGCGGGGTCGTCACGTAAGCCCGTCAGCGGTGCGATGCCTGGGCAGCAGCAGTAGGTCATGCGCTACTACGACGCTAGATGTAACCGGTATAGCCAGTCTTCCCCCATGACTGGTAAGCCCTCAAATAATGCGCAAATCGTTGATATATATGAATTCGAGACGCACTTTAACCAGCGTACCAATGTAACCAGCAAAATAAGTGAGTCAGAATTCTCAAGCAGGAAACGGCAGGCGGCAGGGCAGCAGTGATATCGGCAAGACCGTTGGGAGACAGGAGAAGCGGCAGAGGAAGAGGGACGACAGTGCCCGGACAGGGGCTGTAACCAGAAAAGTGTTCCACAACCCCATTTCATAGCTTTCCTGAAACACTGTAAGTAGTGGTGCGTTCTTCTTGGACGCTATTGGATGCCCTCTTGCCTCCATTCTTTGGCGACTGCACGTCTGGCATCCATGCGACCGCTCAACTCCTCACCAATCACCCCCATTTGGTGCAGGGATTCGCAGGCGGCGGCATGACCCCTCATTGTCCCCGACAGCCTTGCTGGTTCTGCTGCTGGCCCGTGCGCAGGTAGCGCAGGAAAAGCACCCTATGAAGTGCGCAGGCGTGGCGGGGAGACGAGTGCGCGCGTCTGTACCCGGACGGTGGGGGCAAGCACGCTGGGCTGCTGTTCCTCCGTCAATAAAATGTCGTGGAAGTTGTCAACGATTTGAGGCAGTCTTTGGCGAACCTACAAGCGAGTTCCCAAATGCAGATCGTGACGTTTGAACTGAGCAACTATCGGAGTATTCAGCGCACGGAAAAACTTGCGTTGGGAAATCCGACAGTGATTGTCGGTCCAAACAACGAGGGGAAGAGCAACATCATTCGGGCGATGGTCACCTGCGTGCGATTTCTTTGTGCTTCGCCTCGTGAAACTCTGCTTACCCGCACCTGGGGCTACGATTGGAACAGGGATTTTCCTATATCACTGCAGGCCAAGCAGCCGACGGGGCAGTCTATCTTTCATATCGAGTTCCAACTTGATGAGAAGGAGCGTGCTGAGTTCCGCAACGTCGTTGGTAGCAAGAACAATGGTCGTCTGAAGATTGAAATCAAGCTTGGGGACAACGCTCCGCCGGCTTTCGATGTGTTAAAGCAGGGTGGAGGCAAGGAGTTGATGATCCAACGGGCTCACAAGATTCGTGAGTTCCTGCGTCAGCATCTAAGAATTGAGCACATCCCGGCTGTACGAACCGCTGATGAGGCCCGAAGGGTTATTCATCAGCTTATTCAGGATGATCTGGCTCAGATCGAAAGCTCTCCAGCGTACAAGCAAGCACTGCAGGCAATTACAGTTCTTCAGAAGCCGATTCTCGACCATTTGGGAAAGAGTCTGACAGCGAGTCTCAAAGCCTTTCTTCCCGACATAAAACGCGTAACCGTTTCCGCTGAGCAGGAGGCGAGACAGCGAGCGCTTAGATCAAGCTACAACATCACGATCGACGACGGTACTGCGACTCTCTTAGATAAGAAGGGGGATGGTGTGCAGAGTTTGGCTGCGCTGGCCTTGATGAAGCACGCAGTCACGCCGCAGCAGGGGGGCGCCTCTTTGGTGCTGGCAATTGAGGAGCCAGAATCGCATCTTCATCCGAGTGCGATTCATAGACTTCAGGACGTGATTGCCGACCTGAGCAAAGAGCACCAGGTGATCATTACGACGCATTGTCCGTTGTTCGTTGATAGAAAGGACGTGTCAAAAAATATTATCGTCAATGAGAAGCGCGCTAGAGCGTCGAAGTCTGTGCAAGAGATTCGAGACGCGCTTGGGGTCCGTATATCAGACAATCTCAGGAATGCAGAGTTCGTTCTGATCGTCGAGGGGGAGTCAGATCGTCATCTGATCACTTCACTGTTGCGTCATTGCTCGGCGTCGCTCGGGAAGGCGTTAGATTCAGGAATGCTGGCTGTCGACTCTCTTTCAGGTGCAAGCAATCTGACCTACAAGCTGCAACTCTTGCGCGATTCCATGTGCCGCTGTTTGGTGCTTCTGGACAAGGACAAAGCAGGTGATGAAGCGAAGCGAAAAGCAATCGACGCAGGCTTGATTGCAGCAGCAGACGCGTTCCAGCTGGCTCGTCAGGGGGGCAAGGAGGCGGAGCTTGAAGATTTCATTGACGAGGGTTTGTATGCGGGCCTCCTTGAGAACGAGTACGGCGTCGACATCAGCAAGCCGTTGACCAAAGAGGGGCGTATGAAGTGGTCGGATCGCCTGATCGCGATTGCCGCCAGGCAGGCACACCCTCTTTCAGACATGGACGTAATGTCGATCAAGGTGAAGATCGCCGCTCTTGCCACAGCAGCACCTGCTGTAGCACTGAAGGCGTGGCAACGAGACCCCATCGATGCTGTGATCACGGAACTGGAGGGTAGGCTCGACCCTCGGCAGTAAGGGTGAGCTTGTAACTTACAAACTGGTCACCGGTTGGCGGCAATTGTGTGCGGGGCTCGCTAAACATCGTAATAAAATCCAATGATTTATTGATATTTTGCGAGTGGTGGTGGGCCACCAACTGACCTCGCATAACCGGTTGCAGGTCTCCCCGTGCGTCCCGCAGCGTCGGTACCATCTGATCCGCACACAGGGATCGACCATGCCCAACACCGATACACCGGTGGAAGACTTCACCACCGAAATCGAAGACAGCCGGCACCTGTTCGCCTGGTGCCTGGTTCACTATGGCCAGGTGCCCGAGGCGCAGGCGCTCGAACAGGCACGGAAGCGCTATCCCGACCAGAGCCCCGGCCGCGAATACGAATACGCGCTGATCTTCCACGACGAGCCCTGGCACTGGGCGATGCTGCACATGAAGGGCGAAAGGTATTGGCAGCAGCACCCGGAACTGGCGCAGCCGTCGCTGGACTACGAAGCCGAATCGGACGCACTGTGCCTGGCCCGCGGTGAGCAGGTGCCACTGCTGGATGAGGACGAGTACCTGGGCGCGCTCGCGCATGCACGCCACATGCGTGCATGGACGCTGGTCCATCAGGCGGGTCGTTTGCCGGATGAAGCGCGCCAGGAGGCGCTTGGTCACTACGCGTATCATCCGCGCCATCATCGCGGGCGATTTCAGGTTCACGATCCGCGTGACGGCTGGTGCCATGTGATGAGCGCATTGCATGGCAACGACTACTGGGCGCGACCAGAGCTGCGGGAACCGCCACAGGCCTATTGGAGCGAGTCCCGCGCCTTTGTTTCGGCGCAGGGAATCCGCTTGCCGGACCCTCCGGGCTGAGGCCTGCTCAGCCAGCGAAGGCGCAGCGCCATCGATCACCGCACTCTGTGCCGAATGACACATGCCCTGCCATTTCTGCTGGCGGGAAGATGGCGGCATCCTGAAGTGGAGTGATCTGATGCCTGGTACGCTCAGTCGTCGCACCTTCCTGGCCAACGCCGCGGCCGTTCCGGCGGCCACGCTCATGACCACCGGCGCTGTCATGGTGGCGCAGCCAACCGTCACCACCGGGAGCCTGATCGAAGCGGAACGCGGCGTGATCCGCTCCGCGATGAAAGGCAGTGGCATCGGTGCCGCTGCCGTCTGCCTGGTCGAAGGCGGGCAGGTGCGCTGGACTGAAGGCTTCGGTCACGTATCAGGCCAGGGCAGCGTGCCCGTGGACGCCAGCACGATGTTCAGCATCCAGTCCACCTCGAAGAACTTCGCGGCGGTGGCGGTGCTGTTGGCCGTGCAGGACGGCATCCTTGATCTGGACGCGCCCATTACCCGCTATCTGCCGTCGTTCACGGTGCGCAGCCGCTTCGAGCATGCTCCACAGGAGCGCATCAGCCTGCGCCTGCTGCTTGCCAATCGCGCGGGATTCACGCACGAGGCGCCACTGGGCAACAACTACGAACCGGCGTCGCCGGGCTTTGATGCGCACGTCCGCAGCATCTCGCAGACATGGCTGCGCTTTCCGGTGGGTACGCGCTATCGCTACTCCAACCTGGGCTTCGACCTTGCCGGTCATGTCCTTGAGCAGGTTGCGGGCATCAGCTATCCGGCCTGGCTGCAGCGCCGGATCTTCGAGCCGCTGGGAATGCACGACAGTACGGCCGATGCGTCGGTCTACCTGGCAAGCAAGGTGCGGGCACTGGGAACCCAGGAAGGCCATACGCAGGTACCGCCGGTGACGCCGCTGGTGGTGTCGGGAGGCGTGTGGACCAGTGCCGCCGACATGGCGAAGTATCTTGGCTTCCTGCTCGGTGGCGGCCGATCCGGTGCGCAGCAACTGCTTGAGCCCCGTCTCTGGAACGAGATGCATGGTTTCGGCCTGGGCGGCGACTACGGGCTCGGTGTCATGCGCAGCGAACGCCTCTACGGCAGTACACCGGTGCGGCTGCTGCACCACCGCGGCGGGGGCTTCGGATTCGGGTGCGTGTTCACCTACTGCAGGCAGGCAAACGCTGGATTTGCCGCGATGTTCAATCGCGCGACGTCTGCGGGGTACGGCATCGGCGAGCGTCTGCTCGATCAGCTGTTGTCGGCGCGTTTCGGGCCCCGTCAGCCGCGTGTGCCCCTATCAAGCCTGGCGCCGATCAGGTTGACCCAGGACCAGATGCAGCAGATGGCGGGAAGCTGGATCGGGCGTAGCGGCAAGGCGAAGATCGGGGTTGCCGGAAACGGGGAGCTGCAACTGCATCGAGGGGCGCACGCCGAGGGTACCCGCTTTGCGGCCATCGACGGCGATCAACTTTTCACTGTGGACACCGATGGAGAGGTTGCGACGTACCGTTACCATGCGGCGACGGACATGCTGCCGGCGTACCTGGAATGCAGCAACGGCGAGGATGGCCTGGACCAGAACGATCCCATCGATGGGCCCACCGGGCCGCAGGCGCCCCATTGGCAACCCTGGCTGGGACGCTATCGCGTTGACCAATGGGGCAAACCATCGATGTTCGTTGTGCTGGAGCAACGACACGGCTGGCTGTACATCGATGGCATCCGCCTGGTTGCTGAGGTGGAGCCAGGATTGTTGTTCACCAGCGATGGCGAAGCGGTGGATTTTCGCGGCTCCCAGCCGACATGGCGCAACCTGCGCCTGCGGCGCGTCGCGCCCATGGGCCAGGGGTGATGGCGGCATGCCGCGCGCTCATCCGCGCCGCCCACGCCCATCGATGCTGTAACGTCCCGCCCCGGTGCACGCCAGCAGCAGGAAGCCGCCGGCGAGGCCCAGGTTCTTCAGGAACATGATCTGCTGGGTCTGATCGGCGAAGTTGTGGTGGAAGATGAAAGCGGTGACCAGGCTGAAGCCTGCGAGCACGACCGCCACCAGCCGGGTCTGGAAGCCGAGCAGGATGCACAGGCCGCTGCCGATTTCGAACGCGATGGTCGGCCAGAGCAGGATGCCGGGTACTCCCATTGCCTCCATGTAGCCCTGGGTACCACTGAGATCGCCGAGCTTGCCCAGCCCGGAGACCAGGAACAGGGCCATCAGCAGGATGCGTGCAAGCAGGTAGGCGAGCGAATGCGATGAAGTGCTCACGTCGAGGTCCTCGGAGATGGCCGACGCAGGCGATCGGAGCCCACCGGCGGTGAAGCCCGTGTCTACGCGCCGGGCAGGGCGCCTTGACAGCTGCCGCGCTGCAGTAGACCTTTCCCGCATGACGATCGATATTGAATCGCTCAGCCTTCGCGAGCTGGGTGCCCTGGTGGTTGCCGCTGAACAGCGGAAACAGCTGATTTCCAGCCGCCGTCCGGCCAGTGCGGTGCGGCGGATGCTGAAGGCCGCCGCCGCCGAAGCCGGATACACCCTCGAAGAACTCTTTGGCGGCCAAGCCTCGGAAACACCTGCGCCCGCCCGCAAACCCGCCCGCCGTAAATCCGGCAAAGTCGCGCCCAAGTATCGCGACCCGGAATACAAGCGCCTGACCTGGACCGGTCGCGGGCGCATGCCGCGTTGGTTGGCGTCCAAGGTGTCGATGGGCCACAAGGTCACCGATTTCCTGATTCCTGGCTTGGCCAGGCCGACCGCTGGCAAGACCAGCACCATCGGCAAGCGGACCGTCATCAAGAAGGGATGAGGCTGCAGCACTGCTACCCTGCCCGGGTCTTTCAACCAAGGAGCACGGGATGGCACACGAGAGTGGCATGACGATCACGCCGAAAGTCCTGCACGCCGCCGCAGTGGCGGGCATGTTGGTCAGCCTGCTGGCCTGGGCGGTGGAATGGAGCGGGATGGCCTATGTCTGCCCGTACTGCCGCGTGCAGCGCACGGTCATCGGCGTGCTCGGCCTGCTGACGCTGTTCGCGCGCCCTGGGAGCCTCATCGTGCCCTGGTTGTCGTACACAGCGAGTGGCTTCGCCTTCGTGGTCGCAGCGATGCAGCACTTCAACGGTTGGAAACGCATTTCCGCAGGCGACTTCAGTTTCAATGAGCAGTGGTACATCGACCCTTGGCTGTTGTCGGGCTGCGCGATGCTGATCCTGGTGGCGCAGCTGATGCTGGTGCAGGCCGCCTGCCGGCGCAGCTTGCGCTGAGTGTTTCCACGCATGGCGTGGAACTACCCGTTCTGGAATACGGCCAGCTGCGCGGCGAAGGCGCGCTGGTAGGCGGGCCGCTGCGTCGCGCGGGCCACATAGGCGGCCACCGTCGGATACTCGTCGAGCAGCCCGCTGCTCTTCAGGCGCAGCAGCACCGAGACCATCATCAGGTCGCCCACGCTGAAATCGCCATCCAGCCACGGCGCCTTGGCCAGCCATGTCGACAGTTGCGCCAGTCGCGCCCGAGCCCGCTCATCCAGCATTGGCAGCCGCTGTGCGTACCACGGCTGCTCGCGCTCCAGCACCCAGGCCATGGAGCGCTCAACGATGGGGGGTTCCACCGTGTTCAGCGCAGCGAACACCCACATGATCGCGCGCATGCGGGCGTACGGATCGCGCAGCAGCAGGCCGGGGTGCTGTTCGGCCAGGTGCAGGACGATGGCGCCGGATTCGAACAGGGTCCGGTCGCCCTCCTGCCAGGTGGGAATCTGCCCGAACGGATTCCGTGCCAGGTGCGCGGGCTGCTTCATCTCGGTGAAGGTGAGCAGTTGTACGTCATAGGCTACCGACAGTTCCTCCAGTGCCCAGCGCACGCGCATGTCACGGGCCAGGCCCTGGCCGCGGTCGGGGGAGGTGGCGAAGGCGGTGAGGATGGGAGGCATGGGAGCAGTCCGCGGTCAAGGATGGCTTTGATGATCTGACGAGCGAGTGCGCCGTAAATCGACATGCGGGCGGTGCCCTGCACGTTGCCTGCACGTGTTCTGCACGCACGCACTGTCCTGGATACATCAGTCTGTCGGGGTCATCCGCAGAGACAGGTAACAGGCATGAATACCCCCGGAAAACCGAAGCCCAGTTGGCGCCAGAGAAACGTGCTGATGGGAGCACTCGTTGCGGTCCTGGTGATCGTGCTGATCATCCTCTTTGTTCCTTGGTGACCCTGCCCAGGATTGCTCGATGTGATCCACGCGCCACCGCCGCGTGAAAAAGTCAGTGCGGGTTGGGTGAAGTGATGTACGTATCAATCGTTGCTCACCTGCGAACCACACGAGTGTGTCCAGAGTGGATCCACAGGCAGCGCGGTCGAGGCTGCTTTTCTCCCCCGAAACGACGATACAGGAGCAACGCCATGAGCACCCAGTCCACCATCGAACACCGTCTCAACGACCTGATCGAGATCGCCCGTGACGGCAAGTCGTTCTATGAAGAAGCCGCAACCAAGGTGAAGGATGCCGAGCTGTCGGCCCTGTTCACCCGCATTGCCGGTGTCAAGGGTCGCATCGTGGCCGCATTGAGTGGCTCGGTGGCTGCCAGCGGCGGCAAGCCGGCCGAGCATGGCACCGTGGTGGGTTCGATGCAGCAGTTCTACGGCAAGGTGCGTGCAGCCTTCGGTGACACCAACTATGGCTATGTGGCCGAGCTGGAAGAATCGGAGGACCGCCTGCTGGGCGCGTTCAAGGACGTGCTGAAGGACAACGAGCTTCCGCCGGCGGTCCGCCAAGAAGTCACCCAGCTGTTGCCGGAAGTGCAGGAGTGCCACAACGTGATGCGCGCGCGCAAGCATGCGATGAAGGCGGCCTGACGATCAGCGGCGTCCCACTCCCCAGGGACGCCGCGGCCGGGGCGGCACCGCTGCCCCGGCCACCCTGAATTGGTCGCTGCTACACTCTTGCCGGTTCCGCACTGCCAACAATGAGCACCATGAACAACGGGAACGGTCCGCAGACAGTTCGCTGAGCCGCAACAACGACGCAGACGTTGTTGCGGTGAACATCCCTGCCATGCATGCGAAGTGGATGGATCACCGCCGGACTCACTCTGGGCGGAGACTCCCCATGTTCAATCGACAGGCCCCGCGTTGGGCCCATACCCTGCCATCGGCCATTGCGCTGATGGCGCCGTTCGACCTCCTGGCCTCGCTGGCCATGGATATCTATCTACCTGTAGTGCCCTTGATGCCTGGCGCCTTGGGAACATCGCCTGCGCGGGTGCAATTGACGCTGAGCATCTACCTGCTGGTGCTCGGCGTCGGTCAACTGCTGTTCGGCCCGTTGTCCGACCGGATCGGGCGCCGCCCCGTGCTGTTGCTGGGGGCGTTGCTGTTCACCGTTGCCTCGTTTGCGCTGGCGTTGTCCAGCAACAGCGGGTTCTTCCTGGCCTGGCGCACAGTGCAGGCGATTGGCGCGTCGGCAGCGCTGGTAGCGACGTTTGCCACCGTCCGCGACGTATACGCGGATACACCGCAGGGGGCGTCCTTGTATGGACTGTTCGCTTCGATGCTGGCCTTCGTGCCGGCACTGGGGCCGATGCTGGGTGCACTGGTGGCTGCAGCAGCAGGCTGGCGTGCGATCTTCGTGCTGCTGGGTGTGCTTGGCCTGGTCGCCGTCCTGCGCGCGCAACGCCAGTGGCAGGAAACCCGACCCGCAGGGCGCAGGGACGCTGGACCGGCACTGCAGAAAATTCTTCGCAGTGGTGCCTTCTGGGTCTACACGCTGGGATTCAGTGCCGCGATGGGCACGTTCTTCGTGTTCTTCTCGATCGCACCGCGCGTGCTGGTCGAGCGCATGCAGTACTCCCAGATCACCTTCAGCCTGGCGTTCGCGACGGTGGCACTGGTGATGGTCCTCACGTCGCGCATGGCGAAGACGTTCATCGCGCGCTGGGCGGTGCCTGGCACATTCGTGCGTGGCCTGTGCGTGATGGTGGCGGGTGTGTTGTTGATGGCGCTCGCTGCGGAGTTGCCACTGTCATTCGCCAGCGCCGTGCTGCCCATGTGGGGCATCGCGGTGGGGCTGGTGATGGTGGTTTCGGTGGCTGCCAGCGGCGCGTTGAGTGAATTTGCCGATGCGTCGGGTATGGCGGTGGCGCTCTACTACGCGATGCAGAGCCTGATCGTGGCCTGCTTCGGAACACTGGCTACGGTGCTGCTGCCAGGCGATACGGTATGGCCGCTGGTGGCCTATGGGCTGTTGCTGCCAGTGGCCAGCCTGGTCGCCGCGGCGATGTTGCGCGGCCGCCGCTAGCCTCGGCCGGTGATAAAAAAAGGGCGGCCATCAGGCCGCCCCAATCCTTCATGAGAACACGTGACGGGAACTAGAAGCGCACCGACCAGCGCACATTCGCACTGTGGTCGCGGCTTTCACTGCCGTACTGGCCGCTGTAGCCCAGTTCCAGCTGCTGGCGCTCGGTCAGCCAGGCCGACAGGCCCAGTTCGGCCACCACCGCGTTGTCGGCGATCGGCGCGCCGTTGACCGCAAACGTCGTGCTTCCGTTGGCGAAGGCCAGGTTGGCGACCTGGCTGCGATCACCGGAAGCGCGGCGATAGCCGACGCCACCGCGCAGGTGCAGCCAGCTCTCCTGCTGGAACGAAGCCTTCAGTCCCTTGTCGAAGCGCAGGCCGGCAGTGGCAATCGTGGTTCCGGTATCGTCCACCTTGCCCTGCAGTGCCGCTGCTCCACCGCGTTCGTTGACGCGCTTGAGGTCCACTTCCACGCGTGCGACCTGCAGGTAGGGCTCCAGCCCGGCTTCCGGGCCACCGAAGCGGTAGCCGGCTTCGATGAAGGCTTGGCGGGTGCGGGCGTCGTAGCGCGCGCTCAGGCTGTCGCTGAAGCCTGCGAAGGCGACATCACGCGTGCTCTTCACCTCGTGCTTGCTCCACGCCACACCACCGCGCAGGCCGAAACCGCCCCAGTTGTGGCTGGCGTAGGCACCGAAGTGCGTGTTGTCGATCTTCGACTTGGCGCGACGCTCCTGCTGCTTCACGTCGGTGCGGCCCGTACCGGCCAGCACGCCGACCTGCCAGCCGGAGAACTCGCGGTCGATGCCGACCAGCAGGCCGTTGCTGTTGGCTTCGGTGCGGGCAGTGTTGACGTCACCGTCCAGCTTGCTGTTGCCACCGATGGCCTGCACCCATGCACCCGTCGCGTCACCCACGTCGCTACCGGGTGCGGCGGCGCCGGCACGGCGTGACAACGCGGCATCGCGCACGTAGCGGCTGCCCTCGACCAGGGCGATGGCCGTGGCCGGATGCAGCTCGCCGCTGAGGCCATCGAGCACGCCTCCAACCTGCTGCGGGAACAGCTGGGTCAGTGGTTTGGGCAGGCCCTGGGCGATCGGCAGCAGGTCGGCGGCGGCCGCCACGGCACGCTGGTTGGGCGTGTGCGCGGCGGTGGTCAGTGAAGCGCCACGGGCGACGTCGATGCGCGTGCCGTTGGTGCCGTAGGCCAGGCTGAACTGCAGGAATGGGGAGAACGCGCTGAAGTCGGTCTTGGCGAACTGGCCGTTGATGCCTCCGTCGGCACGCAGGAAGTTGAACTGCTCGCCGAGGTAGTACACACCCGGCTCCGGCAGCGCGACCAGTGTGCCGCCAAGGGTGGCGGTGCCGGTCACGTGCAACTGGTCACTGCGGCCACCCGGGGCCAGCTCGGCGGCATAGACGCCGGTGGCACCCTGCACGTAATTGCCGTTGATGGTCAGCGTGCCGATCGAGTTGCCCGGCGCGATGATGCCGTCCACGCGGGTATTGCCGAGCGTGCCGACGCCCTTCAGCAGGCCGTTGGCGCCGACCGTGGTGGTGCCGCCGGTCTGCGTGCCGTTGAAGGACACCACGCCGCCGTTGATCACCAGGTTGCTGTTGTTCAACACGCCGCTGGCGCTGACCGCGCTCACGCCACCGGTAGTGGTCAGTGCGGTGGAGACCAGGCTGCCGTTGAGCAGCAACTGGCCGCCCTGTACTTCGACCGCCCAGGCAAGCGTGTTGGCGCCGTTCAATTCCAGCGTACCGTCCTGCAGTACCGCGCCGTTGAAGCTGTTGTTGCCGCTCAGGCGCAGCCAGCCGATACCGGATTTGGTCAGCTTGCCAGGGCCACCGATGTCGTTGGTCCAGTTGTCCCAGGCATCGCCTTCCCAGACTTTCAGGCCGCCGGCCTTCTGGTTCATCACCACGTTGGTGTCCACGCGCAGCGAGCCGTAGCCCTCGATGGCCTTCTTCAGGTCCACCATGCCCCAGCCGTAGATCGGATCGATGCCTGCTGCACCCAGGTCGCGTGCGGTGGTCAGCAGCACGTCGCGCACCTGCGCGTTGTCCAGATAGGGGAAGCGCTCCATCAGCAGGCCGAGCGCGCCGGTGATGTGCGGCGCCGCCATCGACGTGCCGGTCTTGGTGCCATAGACGTACTGGGTATTCTCGCTGTCGATGATCAGCCGCACATAGGCGGAGGTGTTCTCGACGCGGCCCTGGATATCGCCGGACACGATGGTGCTGACGATGTCGGTGCCGGGTGCCGAGATGCACCAGTTGGCGGCAACGCCGCAGATGCTGGAACTGCCATCGATCACATAGTCGGTTTCGCCCGCAGCGGCGTTGGGCCGGCGGACGTTGGCGACCGCGAGCCAGTACGGTTCCAGTTCGGGCTTCCAGCGCGGCATGGCGGCCGTGATTCCGGCGACGGCGCCGCTGCCGTTGCCAGCCGACCACACCTGGATGAGGGTGGAGCCCGGGGTATCGCCATTGTTGGCGTAGATGCTGCCATACACGCCGTAGTCGGCACCGATGTTGGCGTACTGCTGGTCCAGCGCGGCGGCGGTCATGTTGCGCGTGGAGATGCCCCAGCTGTGGTTGATGGCACGCACGCCCTGCGCCTGGATCTGTGCATACATATCCAGCGTGGCGGCGTCATCCGGATCAGTGCGGTACACCGCGCGCGGGCGATAGTACTTGTCCGGATCCAGGCGCCACTCATAGTAGGTGTCGCCGAACACGCGGGCGGCGGTGAGATCCGCACCAAAGGCCACGCCATGCATGCCGGTGCCATTGCGGTTGGCGCCGATGGTGCCAAGTACATGCGTTCCGTGGTCGGCGTAGCTGAAGCCATAGGGCTGGCCGGCCGCGATCAGGCGTGCCGCGAGTGCGGCCGGAACGCCGGCACCGAGGCCGTAGTAGTTGTAGCCGGGCTGTTCGCCGCGGGTCTGCCCGCAGGCACCGGTCCCCGCGACCACACCCGGCGTCGCGCAGTCGGCACCGATGGTGATGCTGGAGGTATTGCGTCCTGCAAACTCCGGATGCGCCAGCGCGGAGCCCGAATCGAACAGCGCCAGGCGTACGCCCTTGCCGGTCAGGCCGCGTGCATAGGCGTAGTCCGCGCCCATCGCACCCAGGCCCCAATCGGCGTTGAACTCATCGCTGCGCCAGCTGGCCGGATCGCCCGGGTTGCCAAGAACGGCGGTGCTGCTGGCGGCAGGTGCAGCGGCCGTCGCTGAGGGTGCAGCGTTGGCAGCAGGCTGCGCCCATGCAGCCTGCATCTGGCGCTGCTGCTGCCAAGCCTCGAGTGATTCGCTGGCCATGGCTGGCAGTGCGGTGACCAGCAGCAGCGAGCTGGCGACGGCAAGCGCCAGCGGGCGGTGCGCCAGGGAGCGGGACGAACGGCCGTACAGCGGGTGATTCATCGGACAACTTCCTTGGTTGACGGACATCAAGGCCGTTAACGCAAAGGCATGGCGATATCCCCCAGTAATGTGAAGGGATTTTTATGAACGTGTTAATGTTGTGTGATCGGTGCATGACGTGGCTCCGCCGGGCCGGGCGCCGCGACCTTTCTTTTCGAGGCCTTGGAGCCGTCCATGCGTAGCGCATTGCGTAAACCACAGTTGGCGATATTGGGTAGTGCCGATCCTGGCAGCGACGCGTTCGAGCGCGCAGCTGAAGCAGGGCGTTTCCTGGCCGTGCAGGGCATCACGCTGGTCAGCGGCTGTGGCAGTGCCGCTACGCGGGTAGCTGCCGAGCAGGCGGTAGCCGCCGGTGGCCAGGTGCTCAGCGTGATCCCGGAAAGCGGCATGCCGGCAACCGATTGGCCCGCCACGGTGGTGGTGCCCTGTGGCATGGGCGATGCGCGCAACCTGATCATGGCCCTGGCCGGTGATGCCTGCATCGTGATCGGCGGGCGCGCCGGTACGATCTCGGAGGTTTGCCTGGCCTGGCTGCACAAGCGGCCGCTGCTGCCGCTGGTGGGGGCCGGTGGCTGGTCCGATGCGCTGCCGGACAACCCGCCGGACGAGCGCGGCAATTCGCCGATCCTGCCGTGGCGCAACATTGATGAGCTGGCCGGGCAGCTGCGTGTGCTGGGGTTGCTGCACCGCTGAGTCGAGCGGGATCGGCCTTCACCCAGCGTCCCGTGTGCAGCGCTAAGGTGGCCCGGCCTGGGATCACCAGGCTTATCAAGGAGCGATGTCGATGCGTACTTTCGGGAAAGTGATCGCCGGTGTTGTGTTTGCGTTGGCCTGCAGCGGCTCGGTGGCCGTGGCCGGACCGGTCCAGCCCTGCGATCTACCCTGCTGGAAGGCTTACCAGGCATGTGTGTCCGGTGGTGGTGATGCCATGGAATGCCAGTACGAATACGATCGATGTGTCATGGAGCGCTGCGGCGCGGTGTAAGCCCAGCCATGCTCGGCTGAAGACGGGCCCCGTCCGTGACGGGGCTCTTCTGTTCGTGCGCAAGGTCGGGCAGTCTCGACACATTCTTCCTGGTGGAGTGGAACATGGCCGTCAAGCGTGTCGTCGCCAACATCGCCACGCCCGATCCCTCACGTGCCGCTGCGTTCTATGGCGAGCTGCTCGGCATGCCGGTGGTGATGGACCATGGTTGGATCGTCACCCACGGCGGGCAGGGCAGTGCGCAAGCGCAGGTCAGCTTCGCCAGCGAAGGGGGCTCGGGCACGCCGGTGCCGGACCTGTCGATCGAAGTGGACAATCTGCAGGACGTGCTGCAGCGCATGCGCGCGGCCGGCATCGCGCTGGAATATGGCCCGGCCGACGAACCCTGGGGCGTGCGGCGCTTCTTCGTCCGCGATCCGTTCGGTCGGCTGTTGAACATCCTCGCCCACGCCTGAGCGGTGGATGGTGCCTCGCCACGCCTGACGGTGCGCGCGGGACGATGACCGTCTACCGGCGTGCTGGCCCTGCTCGCGGCATCCGGGCTGCTCCGGCAGCACAGGCGCGCCTGGACGCGCCGCGGTCAGCCCTGCTGGCGTTGTGGACCGTCCCTCGTTGGCGTCGCTTCGGCCGCTTGCCGCTGCTGCCGTGCATTGGCGTGGCGAGCGTGCCCGCCTTCTCGGCCGATCGCTGCCATGTGCTGGCGGTTGCGGCTGATCGCCTCGCCGCCCTTGCGGCCGGCCACGCGTGCCTCGGCCGGGCTGAACTCATGTGCATTGCCGGACGCATGCGCGGCGCGTCCTCCCTTTGCGGCGATCGCGCGCTGCTTGTCCCGGTCCATCGAGGCGAAGCCACGATGGGAAGTGCCGTGGTGCTGGTCGGCCATGGGAAGGCTCCCGTTGCATGGAAGGGAAGCTCATCCTTGCCGGTCCCCGGCTAACGGAGTGTCCGCACCGGTGCGGCTGCCTTCACGCCGCACCGTACTGCTTTTCACGGCGCAGATACGCCGCTGCGCGCATCGCCCTGCGTGGCTAGGATGAACTGCACCCTTCACCCAGGCCGGCGTGATGGGCTCGGCCGAAGAGGAGTACGTGCTCGGCCATACAGCTCCTTTGGCCGCGCAGTGCCGCACGCTGGAGCTGCGCCTGGGCAACGGCGGCTGGACGTTCCCCAGCGAAATCGAAATGGCCGCAGAGCAGTAAGGCTTCAGCGCCGGCGGGCGTCCTGCAGGCGCTGCGCGAAGGGCCGCTGTGCGAGCGCTGCAAGGGCGTCGCGCAGTACCTGCTCCAGCGGCTGCCCCACATCGGCATCGAGGCTGCGCGCCGCTACGGCAGTGGCCTGCCATTGCGCCTGCAGCGCAGGCATCGCGCGCTGTGCGCGGGGGCTCAACTGCAGGATGCGTTCACGACCATCGTCGCCGCTGGACGCGTGCAGCCAGCCATCGCGCACCATCGCCGCCACGGTCTGGCTGAGCGCCGAATGGCTGAGCCCGCAGGCCGATGCCAGGTCCTTGATCCGGCAGGGGCCCTGCGCCATCAGCGTGCGCAGCACCGGTGTGTAGCGGGGCCGGTAGTCCAGTTGCAGGTCCCAGTAGGCCTGCTCGACCGCCGGGTCCAGCTGGTCGAGCAGGGCGCGCAGCAACGTGCCGAGCGTGGCGTGTTGGAGATCCATGACCAGGATGATATATAAGCGCTTATATATCTTCAACGCGGAGGTGGTTGATGGCCGTGTCCTGGATGCTCGCTGCGTTGCTGGCAGGGGCCTGCCCGGCGCAGGACGGCGTGCTGCGCGCGGCGGCCACCGCCGTGCAGGCGCAGTACCTTGACGAGGCGGAGGGCGCCCGTATCGTCGATGCCCTGCGCACCTGGTCGGTGCAGCAGCGCTATGCGGACAGCTGTTCGGATCCGGTTGCGTTCAGCGCACGCCTGAACCAGGACCTGGACATGTTCGATGGCCACTTCCATGTTGAACGCGTGGACGCAGCGGCCGGCCAGGACGATTGGTTGATGGCCTGGCGCGCCGATGCCCGCGGCAATGGTGCCGGCGTGCGCGAGGTGCGGGTGATGGAGGGCAACATTGGCTACCTGCGGCTGAGTACCTTCTATCCGCTGGATCTGGCGCGCCCGAAGTTCGCTGCGGCCCTTGCCCTGCTGGCCGACACCGATGGCCTGGTGCTGGATCTGCGCCAGAACGGGGGCGGCGACGATGCAAGTGCCGACCTGCTGGTACGCACGCTGCTGGACGCGAAGATCGACGCGGTGCAGCAGCTGGACCAGCGCGGCCGGCGCACGCCGGTACCGCTGCCGCCTGCCAGCCTGCCTGCGTACCTGAAACCGCTGGTGGTGCTGATCGACCGCCGCACCGGTTCGGCGGCCGAGTTCGTCGCCTATTCGCTTCAGGCACTGGGCCGCGCGCGGATTGTCGGCACGCGCAGTGGCGGTGCCGCTCATATGTTTGGTGATCCTGTGCTGCTGCCCGATGGCTATCAGATCAGTATTCCCGACCGGCAACCCATCAATCTGCGCACCGGTGGAAACTGGGAACGTACTGGCGTGAGGCCTGATGTGGCCGGCGGCGACGATCCGCTGTTCATCGCGCGGCAACTGCTGGCGCCTGCGAAGTCGTCAAGATGAACGCACGATTGCATGGCTGTCCTATCGCGGATGCGCGATTGCATGCCTAGAATCGAAGCATCCCGGTAGTTCCCGGGCGCTTCGAGTGAATGGACTCAATGAAGATTCTGTTGACCGGCAGTTCCGGCCGCATCGGGCGCGCGATCTTCGGTGCGTTGGCGGCTGCCCACGAAGTGGTGGGGCTGGACCGCAGTCCGTTTGCCACCACGCGCATCATTGCCGATGTCAGCGATCGGCAGGCCGTCGCGCGTGCGGTGCAGGGCGTGGATGCGGTCATCCATACCGCGGCCCTGCATGCCCCGCATGTCGGCCTGGTGCCGGATGCGGTGTTCCAGCAGATCAACGTGGAGGCCACCGCACACCTGCTGCAGGCGGCACGCGAAGCCGGTGCACGGCGCTTCGTGCTGACCAGCACCACTGCGTTGTATGGCCATGCCGTGGTGGCCGGTGGCTGCCGTTGGATCGACGAAGACACCGAGCCGCTGCCGCGCACGATCTACCACCGTACCAAGCTGCAGGCAGAGACCCTGGCCGAAGCCGCCGCCACGCCGGGCTTCAGCGTTCGCGTGCTGCGCATGGGCCGGTGTTTCCCGGAACCGCCCGAACGGATGGCGATGTTCCGCCTGCATCGCGGCATCGACGCCCGCGATGTGGCCAGCGCACATGCTGCACTGCTGCTCGACGAAGGCGCCCCGTTCGCGCGCTACCTCGCCTGTGCGCCGACGCCGTTCCGGCGCGAGGACTGCCTGGAGCTGGCCACGCACCCGCGCAGCGTGCTGGCCCGTCGCGCGCCGCAGCTGCTGGCCGAGTTCGAACGCCGTGGCTGGCCGCTGCCATTGAGCATCGACCGTGTCTACGACAGTGCCCGCCTGCGCAGCGAGCTGGGCTGGCAACCGTGCTTCGGGCCGGACGACGTGCTGCAGCAGTATGCCGTCGGCAGCATCGAGGTACTGCCGCGGGCACAGTGGATCAAGGACCGCGTGGCCGAGTGAGGGCATCGCGAGGGGGGAACGCTGAGCCGACCCTGAGCGGATTCAGGAATGTGCAGGCCGACCGCCTCAACCTCGTTGGCGGGCGGCCGCTAACCCAGTGCGCTTCCAGCGCCGGGCGCGCCCCGGCTGCCGGTGGCCTGCGCGACGGATCGCGCGCCTGCGCGGTGCCCTCGTGGTGCCGGTCGTCCTGAACTGCTTGCGGACCCTCCCATGTCTTCTTCCCGCTCTGCCACTGCCCAACGCCCGGGCAGCATCGCCCACAAGTTGATGCTGGGCACCGCCGTGATCGCGCTGCTGTGCTTCGGCCTGACCGCCTTCCTGATCTACCGGCAGGCCAGCGCCAGTCTGATCAGCGCCTCGCGCCAGACCATGACCAGCGAGGCCAACGCTGAGGCACGCCAGGTGGCGGCTGATCTGGGCACGGCTTTCGCCAGCAATGACGCCATGGTCGAGGCCGTGCTGGCCCAGCGTGCCCGTGGTGACATACCCGACCGCGCCAGCCTGGCGGCGGTGCTCGGCGAACAGCTGCGTGCTCATCCTCAATGGCTGGGCAAGAGCACCATGTGGGAGGCCGATGCCTTCGACGGTAAGGATGCGGAGTTCGTCAATACCGAAGCACACGATGCCACCGGCCGCTACATGAGCTACTGGGCCTGGCAAGACGGCAAACCGCAGCAGTCGGTGATGACCGACTACACCGAGACTGCCAGCGGTTCCGGTGACTGGTACATGGTGCCCAGCCGCGACAAGCTGCCCAAGGTCAGCGAACCTTACGCCTATGACATCGCCGGCCAGAAGGTGCTCATGAGCACCCTGAGCACGCCGATCATCGAGAACGGCAGATTCCTGGGCGTGTTCACCGTCGACTTCTCGCTGGCAGCGCTGCAGAAGCACCTGTCAACGCTGAAGCCGATGGGGGCTGGCCGCGTCGAACTGCTGTCGCCCAAGGGCGTGGTGCTGGCCTCGGCCAATGCCGCCGAGATCGGCAAGCCGCGCAACGATGCCCTGACCCGCAGCATGCTGGCCGACATCGCCGCCGACCGTCCGTTCGAGGCCTTCAGCCCCGACGCGGCCGGCAACGTACGCGTGTATGTGCCGCTGCGCGTGGGCGACGCCCCGCAACGCTTCGCGCTGGGCGTGGTGATGCCGCATGCGGTGATCGTGTCTGAGGCACGCCAGCTGCTGTGGCTGACCCTGCTGGTCGGCGTGATCGCCGCGCTGACCCTCAGCGCCGGCGTCTACGTGCTGCTGCGCCGCCTGGCGATCCGCCCGTTGGCCGAAGCGGTACGCGTGGCCGGTGATGTCGCCGCCGACAAGCTGGACAGCACGCTGCCGGCGCGCAGCAACGACGAAGTGGGGCGCCTGCTGGACGCAATGCAGGGCATGCGTGGGCAGTTGCAGTCGGTGATGGCTGCGCAGGCCGAAATGGCGCGCCGGCACGATGCCGGTGAACTCAGCTATCGCATGGATGCTGCGGCCTTCCCGGGCGAGTACGGCCGCATGGTGGCCGACAGCAACCAGCTGGTGGCCTCCAGCAATGCGGTCACCCAGCGCCTGGTTGAAGTGATGCAGCGCTATGCCGTGGGCGACCTCAGCGTGGACATGGAAGTGCTGCCGGGCGAGAAGGCGGTGTTCACTGCCGCAATGGCGACCACCAAGCGCAACCTGGCCGCGATCAACGAGCAGATCCAGCAACTGGCCGCCGCCGCCGCCGCCGGTGACTTCGCCGTGCGCGGTGATGCACTGCGCTTCGAGCATGATTTCCGCCGCATGGTGGAGACCCTGAACACAATGATGCAGGTCAGCGACCACAACCTGGCGGCACTGTCGACGCTGCTGCGCGCGATCGCCGCCGGTGACCTCAGTGCGCGCATGCAGGGCGACTTCCACGGCGTGTTTGCGGTGATGCGCGACGATGCCAACAGCACCGTGCAGCAGCTGACCCAGATCGTCGGCCAGATCCAGCAGTCGGCGGCCAGCATCCGCCTGGCCGCCGGTGAAATCGCCGCCGGCAACAGCGACCTGTCGCGCCGCACCGAACAGCAGGCCGCCAACCTGGAAGAAACCGCCGCGTCGATGGAAGAACTGACCTCCACCGTGCGCCAGAATGCCGACCATGCGCTGCAGGCAAACACGCTGGCCGGTTCCGCAGCCAGCGTGGCCAGCGAAGGCGGCCAGGTGGTCAGCCAGGTGGTGCACACCATGGAGCAGATCGAAGCGTCATCGCAGCGCATCGCCGAGATCATCTCGGTGATCGATGGCATTGCGTTCCAGACCAACATCCTGGCGTTGAACGCCGCAGTGGAAGCGGCGCGCGCCGGTGAACAGGGCCGTGGCTTCGCAGTGGTGGCCAGTGAAGTGCGGGCGCTGGCGCAGCGCTCGGCGGGTGCTGCCAAGGAGATCAAGGAGCTGATCGACGCCTCGGTGGCCCAGGTCGGTGCCGGCGCGCAGCTGGTGCACGGTGCGGGGCGCACCATGCAGGACATCGTCGGTCAGGTCGGCCGGGTCAACGAGATCATGGCCGAGATCTCGGCCGCGTCGCGCGAACAGTCGGCCGGCATCGAGCAGGTCAACCAGACCGTAGTGCAGATGGACGAAACCACCCAGCAGAACGCCGCGCTGGTGGAGGAAGCCAGTGCCGCCGCCCGTGCGATGGAGGAGCAGGCCGAGCAGCTGGCAGTGGCGGTGTCGCGCTTCCGCCTGCAGGCCGAGCCGGAGGGCATGGCCCGCCGCGCGGCCTGATGCCGGAAACGAAGACGCCCGGCGGCTGCCGGGCGTCGGATGCATCCTTGCCGCGCATCCTGCGCAGGTCTGATGGCTCAGAACATTCCTTCAAACGGATTCCAGCTGGCGCGTCCTTCCACCTTTTCCAGGTAGTAGCTGTAGTTGGTGCTGGAGGCGACCAGCAGGTTCATGGCGATGAACAGCATGCGCCCGACGACATCCGGCAGGAACATGCTGACGATGGCCAGCGCGATGTTGATGCCGATCACCACCAGTGCCTTGCGCCACATGCCGAGAATCAGCAGGTAGATGGCACCGAAGAACAACGCGAAGAAGTTCAGGTTGATCTTCAGGCGGTCACCAAAGGACAGTGCCTTCCAGGCCTGCTTGAAGCCGGGGTTCTTGGGGGCGCCGTGCTGGCGGAAGAAGTTGAAGCGGAACTGCCACTTCGGGCTGAACTGGGACAGGTCGGTGGTATTCATTGGGAAACATCCCTGTGAGAAAACGTTTTCATGATAGGACAAGTCCTATTCAGGATCCAAGCGCTAGCGTCAAGAATGTGACGCCTGCCTTGTTCCCGCGCCTGCGGCCAAGCGCCGCGCCGTCACCCGCCCGCCTCGTTTTTAGGATAGGGTGCGCAGTTCCGCTGCCGCCCCGGCTGAACCCGTGCGGCGGCGGGATGTCCATGGAGGTTGCATGACCACAGCTGCTACACCGGAAAACGCACCGGGACCGGTGCTCCTGCCGACACCTGAAGTGGTGCAGGCACAACAACTGCTCGCACGCCAGCAACTGGCGGTGGCGATGGACCGTGCGCGCACGGCCGCCACGCGGGATGCGGCACCGACCGCGCTGGAAAGCGAGTAACCCGCAACACCGTCGATCGCGCTGGCATGTCGCCAGCGCGATCACGGCGCGTGCCGCCGGTCAGAACCGCGCGGTCATGCTCAGGAAGTAGCTGCGCCCGGCGACGAAGTAGTCGGTGGAGCCTTCCGCATACAGCTTCTTGTCGGCCAGGTTGCTGACGCCACCGCGCAGGGTCAGCACTTCGTTGACGTTCCATGCCGCGGTCAGGTCATACAGCGTATAGGCCTTGAGGAAGGTCGTGGCGGTGCCGGTCTGCCTGCCGGTGTACTGCGCCGACAGGCTGCCGGAAAACACCGTGCTGGGCGCCCAGTCCAGCGACGAATAGCCGGAGAACTCAGGCGTATCGATCAGGTTGCGGCCGGTGGTCAGGTTCCTGGCTTCCTTCATCCAGGTCGCCGAGGTGCGCCAGCGCCACTGCTCGCCGAAGCGGACGTTGAGGTTGCCTTCCATGCCGCGGGTGCGCGCGCGCTGTACGTTGCTCATGCGCGTCCACCAGATGCCATTGAACCGGCCCAGTGGTGCGTACTCGATCTTGTTCCGGAAGTCGGTGTGGAAATAGGTCACGCCGACATCGACCAGGTCATTGTCGAAGCTGATGCCGATCTCGCGGTTGGTGCTGGTCTCCGGATCCAGGTCCGGGTTGCCGGCCATGTAGCACCCGCCGCGGGTGTAGCCCAGCGGGATCAGCGAGGTGCAGCCGCGGCCCCCGGACTGGGTAGCGGCACTGGCCGAGTTCTCGGTCAGGCTGGGCGCACGGAAGCCCTTGGAGACGCCACCGCGGATCGTCCACTGTTCGGCAGGGTGCCACACCAGGTACGCACGCGGGCTGACGTGGCCGCCGAACTGCTCGTGATGGTCCAGGCGCGCGCCCACGGTCAGGGCCAGGGTGCGGTGCAGTTTCAGCTCGTCCTCGGCAAACAGCGCCCAGGTGTCCACGTCCAGAGTGGAGCCGCTGACCGCGTTGCCGGCATAGTCGATCGGCGCGCGGCCGATGGTGTCGGTGTTGGTCAGCTCCTGCCGCTTCCATTGGCCGCCTACGGCGAACTGGTGTTCAACGCCGAGGGTGAACGGTGTGGTCAGGCTGCCCTCGATGATCGTATCGGTGGCTTCGGAACGGCCGGCAGCACCGATGTCGTTCCTGTACTCGGTCCAGTACGCACTGATCTTCGAATTGCCGAAGCGCCACTTGCCATCGTGGTTGAGCGCCAGCGAGCTGCGCTTGAGCTCACTGGCACCCCAGGCACCTTCGTCCTGCTTTTCCAGCGACGCATCGATGAAGGCCTGCTGCACGCCGTGCCCGGCTTCCAGCGACAGTTCCTGTGCGTCGCTCAGCTTCCACTGCAGCAGCGCATCGACATTGCGGTCCTTTTCGCCCGCGTAGGCATTGCCGGAGACACCGCCGTTGGAGCGGTCCGAATCGCGGCGCATGCTGTTGGCACCGATGCGCAGGCCGAAGCGTTCGCCCAGCGGTCCGGAGAACGTGGCGCCGATCTGCTGGGTATCGCCGCGCTTGCCGTCAGCCGGGCGGGTGTAGCTGTGGGTGGCGCTGCCGTTCCATTCGTCGCCGATGCGCCGGGTGATGATGTTGATCACCCCGCCCATCGCATCGGAGCCATACAGCGACGACATCGGCCCGCGCACCACTTCGATGCGCTCGATCTGGTCCGGCGAGATCCAGTTCAGGTCCTGGCGGCCGAGGTCGGGGCGATAGTTGGTCGAGGCCGAGCTGCCCATGCGCTTGCCGTCCACCAGCACCAGCGTGTAGTTGGACGGCATGCCACGCAGCTTGATCTTGGACTGCTCGCCGACGGCGCTGAGGCCGCCGGTCACGCCCGGTACGCGGCTGAGCAGGGCGGCCAGGTCCGGCACCGGCTGGCGCTCGATGTCCTCACGACTGATCACGCTGATGCTGGCCGGGGCATCCTTGATCCACTGCTGGCTGCCTGAAGCCGTGACCACCACGGTATCCAGGTCCTTGGTGGAGGCATCGGCGGCGGCCTCTGCGGCGGCCAGGCCGGGCAGGGCCAGCAGGCAGGCGGTGGCCAGGCGGGTGCGCGGCAGGCGCGCGGAACGGGAACGGGACGACAGGGACATGACGGCTTCCATGGGAGGTGGGGTGACCCGGTGGAAGCAGCAGGCGCAGGCAGACAGCAGGCAGCCCCCCCCCCTTCCGTGGGTCGTCGGGTGCGCGGTCAGGACCGGCGCAGCTGGGTGGGTCGCGGCCGTGCGGAAGACGGTGACCTGCCTGGTTGATTAAATGATAACCGTTCGCGTTTGTTACGATCCAGTACCGGGGGCGATGCAGTGACATCTGGCCATGCCCTGGCGTGATCGCCTGCTATTTGCTGAATGGGGACAAATCCCGGTGTAGACCTTCGCACCCGGCTTACATTCTGGGCCCTAGACTGGGCCGCATTTTCGATTCCGCCCCGTTGGAGATCGTGTGGGTTCCGGTAGTGACAGACATCGACTGTGCGGCGTGAGGCCGACACAGCCAGGACAAGTGCGGGCGCCGGGAAAGCGCGCCGGGAACCTTGGTGCATGCAGCCCGGCCGGGATGGCCGGCCGTGCCGACGGCGCGGAGTAAGCGACGATGGGGGTGCAGACCATCCATGCGGAAGCAGGAACGCCCCGGCTCGATGCCGGCTGGGCGCTGCTGCCCGCTGAATCGCCGTTGCCGATGCCCGAACAGACCCTGCGCGAAGGCGCGCTGAAGGTCCGGCGGCATCGCACCTCGCCGCGCTTGATCGGCCTGCGCCGGCTGTACCTGTTTGGTGGCACGCTCGGCATGACCGCCTTGGCTACGCGGATGATGTGGCGGGTGCTGTCGGCCAATGGCATCAGCGTGCTCGAAGCCTGCCTGCTGGTGCTGTTCGTCGGCCTGTTTGCCTGGATCGCGCTCTCCTTTGCCAGCGCCCTGGCCGGCTTCCTGACCGCTGTGTTCGACCGGGGCTATCGGCTCGGCATCGACCCGGACAAGCCGTTGCCGGTCGTGCACAGCCGTACTGCGCTGTTGATGCCGACCTACAACGAAGACCCGCGCCGCCTGCTGGCGGGCCTGCAGGCGATCTACGAGTCGGTGGCGGCCACCGGCCAGCTCGACCGCTTCGACTTCTTCGTGCTCAGCGACACCCGCCGCGAGGACATCGCCGCTGCCGAGGAACAGGTGTTCGCCGAGCTGCGCGAGCGTGTGCCGGAGGGGCAGACGCGCCTGTTCTATCGTCGACGTGGTGACAACAGCGGGCGCAAGGCCGGCAACATCGCTGACTGGGTCCGCCGCTTCGGCGGTGCCTACCCGCAGATGCTGATCCTTGACGCCGACAGCCTGATGACCGGCGACAGCATCGTGCGCCTGGTGGCCGGCATGGAACACAACGCCGACGTCGGACTGATCCAGACCCTGCCGTCAGTGATCGGCGGCCGCACCCTGTTCGCGCGCATGCAGCAGTTCGGTGGCCGCGTGTACGGGCCGGTGATCGCCCGCGGCGTGGCCTGGTGGCACGGCGCCGAGAGCAACTACTGGGGCCACAACGCCATCATTCGCACCCGCGCCTTCGCCGACCACGCCGGCCTGCCGGCGCTGCCGGGGCGCAAGCCGTTCGGCGGCCACGTGCTCAGCCACGATTTCGTCGAAGCGGCGCTGATGCGTCGTGGCGGCTGGGCCGCGCACATGGTGCCCTACCTCGGTGGCAGTTACGAGGAAGGCCCGCCGACGCTGACCGACCTGCTGGTGCGCGACCGTCGCTGGTGCCAGGGCAACCTGCAGCATGGCAAGGTGGTCGGCAGCCGCGGGCTGCACTGGATCAGCCGCACGCACATGCTGATCGGCATCGGCCACTATTTCACCGCACCGATGTGGGCGATGCTGATGCTGATCGGCATCGCCATCCCGCTGTTCCAGGAAGGCATCGATTTCAACGCCCTGCTGCACCTGTCGCCCAGCGTGTACTGGCGCGCACAGGATGAAGAACAGGTGGTGCGCCTGTTCGCCGCCACCATGGCGGTGCTGCTGCTGCCCAAGGTGCTCGGCTACCTGGCAATGCTGCTGGACCCGGTCGACCGCCGCGGTTGTGGCGGTCCGATCCGTGCCTTCGTATCGATGCTGGTGGAAACCGTGCTCGCCGCGCTGATGGCGCCGGTGGTGATGTACGTGCAGTCACGCGGCGTGGCCGAAGTGTTGTCCGGGCGCGATTCCGGCTGGGACGCGCAGCAGCGTGACGACGGCGGCATCTCGTGGATGGCGTTGATCCGTGGCTACGGTGGCCTGGGTGTGTTCGGCGCCTTCATGGGCGTGCTGGCCTGGGCGGTATCGCCGTCGCTGGCGGCCTGGATGGCGCCGGTGGTGATCGGCATGGTTCTGGCCGTTCCGGTGGTGGCGCTGACCTCCTCGCGCGGCCCCGGTGCTTTCCTGCATCGCCTCGGCCTGCTCGATATCCCCGAAGAGAACATCCCGCCACCGGTGCTGGTACGCGCCGCGCAGCTGCGGCGGGAAGCGGCCGAGCAACCGCCGCTGCACTGATTGCCCCGCGCCAGCGGCATAATGCGGCTCGAACTTGAAGGAGCCGCATCATGCTGCAAACGGTGGAACAGGAAACCGGCGCCTCGCCGCAGTGGTCGGTGATCTGGTTGCACGGCCTCGGCGCCGACGGCCATGATTTCGCGCCGATCGTGCCGGAACTGGTGCGGCCGCACTGGCCGGCGCTGCGCTTCGTGTTCCCGCACGCACCCGTGCGGCCGATCACGATCAACAACGGCGTGCCGATGCGCGGCTGGTACGACATCGTGGGCATGGACTTCCGTTCGCGCGCCGACATGGCCGGCGTGCAGGAATCGGTGGTGCAGCTGGACGCACTGATCGCGCGCGAGATCGAGCGCGGCATCGCGCCGGAGAAGATCTTCCTGGCAGGCTTCTCGCAGGGTGGGGCGATCATCCTGACGGCCGCGCTCTCGCGTACCGCGCCGCTGGCCGGCCTGATCGCGCTGTCCACCTATCTGCCCGAAGCCGACAGCGCCACGCGTGTTGACGGCGCGGTGCAGGTGCCGGTGTTCATGGCCCATGGCAGTGGCGACCCGGTGATCCCGCAGGCCGTCGCAGCGCACAGCGCGCAGGCGCTGCGTACGCTGGGCCTGGATGTGGCGTGGCACAGTTACCCGATGGCCCACCAGGTCTGTGCCGAGGAGATCCAGGCACTGGGTGACTGGCTGCAGGAACGCCTGGGCGCCGCCTGAGCCATGTCGCCGGCCAGCACACCGCCGTGGATGCCGGAACTGTGCCGCCTGCCACGGCTGGCGGCGATGCTCGGCCTGGCCGAGCTGGTGGTGGTGGTACTGGCGCTGGCGCCGGACGGCAGCCGTCACTGGACCTTCGGCGAACTGCTGTCGGCCAGCGGATTCGCGCTGTGGCTGGCGCTGGCGGTGACCGCCAGCCTGTGCCTGCTGCGGCAGACCCTGTCGCGGCTGCCGCCGGTGCTGGGCGCCATTGCGGCGACCGTGCTGGCAACCCTGATCGCGGTGGTCTGCGCCGGCATCGTGCACGCGCTGTACGCGGTGCTGGGCGACAGCTTCGCCAGCGGCATCAGCTTCTGGCGTTTCACCCTCGGCAGCGCGGCAACCACGGCGCTGATCGCCGCGCTGGCGCTGCGCTACTTCTACGTAAGCGATCGCTGGGCCGCGCAGGTGCAGGCCAACGCGCGCGCGCAGGCCGACGCGCTGCAGGCGCGTATCCGCCCGCATTTCCTGTTCAACAGCATGAACCTGATCGCCAGCCTGCTGCATCGTGACCCGGCAGTCGCCGAGCGCGCGGTGCTCGACCTGTCCGATCTGTTCCGTGCCGCGCTGGGGGCGGGCGAGGGCGATTCCACCCTGCGCGACGAATGCGAGCTGGCAGAGCGCTACCTGTCGATCGAATCGCTGCGCCTGGGCGAACGCCTGCAGGTGCGTTGGCAGCGCGACGAGCCGCTGCCATGGGACCTGCCCTTGCCAAGGCTGGTACTGCAGCCGCTGGTGGAAAATGCCGTGCTGCATGGCATCTCGCGCCTGCCCGACGGCGGCACCATCGAACTGCAGCTGGCGCGCGAGGGCAATGAGCTGCAGATCCGCGTACGCAACCCGGCACCCGATCCGCAGGCGCCGGGACTGGCGCTGGCACGCGGCGCCGGCCATGCCCAGCACAGCATCGGCCATCGGCTGGCCTGGCGCTTCGGCAGCACCGCGCGGATGACGGCTGGCTGGAGCGAGGGCTACTATGCCTGCCAGGTGACAGTGCCGATCCAGTGAGGGAACGATCGTGAGGGTAGTCATCGCCGACGACGAACCGCTGGCGCGCGAGCGCCTGCGCAGCCTGTTGGCGGCACAGGACGGCGTGGACGTGGTGGCCGAGGCCGGCAACGGTGAGCAGGCCCTGCACGCGTGCGCGGAGCTGCAGCCGGACCTGGTCCTGCTGGATATCGCGATGCCCGGGCTGGATGGCCTGGAAGCGGCCCGCCACCTGGCCAGCTTCGAACCTCGGCCTGCGGTGGTGTTCTGCACCGCCTACGATGCGCATGCGCTGTCGGCGTTCGAGGCCGCAGCGATCGACTACCTGATGAAGCCAGTGCGTGCCGAACGGTTGGCGGCGGCGATCGCACGTGCGCGCACGTTCCTGGCCGGCCGCGATGGCCGGCCGCAGGAGCACAGCGGGCAGCAGGCACGCAGCGTGCTGTGCGCACGCCTGCGCGGCAGCCTGCGCCTGATTCCGCTGGACGATATCCACTACCTGCAGGCCGAGGAGAAGTACGTGGTGGTGCACCACGCGCGCGGCGAGGACCTGATCGAGGAATCGCTGAAGTCGCTGGAAGAAGAGTTCGCCAGTCGTTTCATCCGCATCCATCGCAACTGCCTGGTGGCACGCCACGAGCTGGTGGAGCTGCGTCGGGGCTCGGGCGGGCAGGTGCAGGCGGTGTTGCGGCATGGCAAGCAGCCGCTGGAAGTCAGCCGCCGGTGCGTGGCGACGCTGAAGCAGGAACTGCGGCATCTGTGAGTGTTCCGCGCGGCCTGCGGCCGCGACTGCTGCGAAATCAACAGCAACAGCAACAGCAACAGCGGGTTGTCGGCTCTGTGTTGTTGCGTGTTGGGTGAGGCGGGATGGGCGGGCGGGACACGCCGTAAACCCATCCATGGGGGCTCGATGGCGCCA